>JAZSMJ010000005.1:0-6995 GCA_045535815.1 Eubacteriales bacterium | reverse complement strand
TGCCGTTTCTGCAATAAGATTGTGGTATTTGATGACGGACACATTATTCAGCACGGTTCCCATGATGAACTTCTTTCTGATGTGAGTGGCAAGTACCATGAATTATGGAACGCACAGGCGCAATACTATACGAAATAAGAATTACGCCGAGAGTTACCAAACGGTAACCCTCGGCGTTTAATTATCTAAACTGTTTTATATAGCACAACCACGGCTGGTGGTGAGTAAGTGCATAGTTTTTAATGATATGATTGTTGCTTTGCAACAACGTGAGCTTTTTTATGCTCCGTTTATTGCAAGGTCAATTATTTTGTCGTATTCCTTCTCGAAGAAGCGTTTAAGCGATTGACAGTAGACGTTTTCTTTTATCAGATCATTCGCTTCTATTCTGCTTCTTCTGCATCCTCCATAGCAGAGTCGGTAATATCTGCATTCAAGGCATTTTCTAGGAGGATTGTCGGTTGCTTTTATAAAATCCTTCAGCTTATCCGATGCCAGAATATCGTCTATACTCATATCGGCTATATTGCCGATCTTTTTGCTTTCTATGCAGTAAAAATCACACGGGTATATCGAGCCGTCTGCTTCAATTACAAGCTGTGCAGAGCATCTTCCGAGCATTCCGCACATTTCGGGCATCCGCCCTTTTGCCATTAAAACAAGATTATCAAAGTATCTTATGCTTGTGTAATCTCCGCTGACAAAGTCGTTATAATATAATTCAAAAAGCTCTGTCAAATACTGCTCATAAAGCTCCTCTGACAGAGAATAATGCTCACCAAACAAGGATTTGCCAATAGGATCAAGACAGTTTATAAACTGAAGATACTTAAGCCCGAGGCTTTTATAGCTTCTGTAAACCGCCTCGATATCCTTTGCGATATAAGAGCTTACGACAGTAAGAATATTAAAATCCACACCGTGCCGCTTGAGTGCTTCAATGGCACTTAGCACCTTCTCGTAGCTGCCTTTTCCGTTTTGTGTCTTTCTCAAAAGATTGTGAGTTTTTTCTGTGCCGTCAAGCGATACGCCGACAAGAAAGCCGTGCTTTTTGAAAAAGGAGGCATATTCATCGTCTATCAGAAGTCCGTTTGTCTGTATCGAATAGGATATATTTCGATCATCAAAGTTAAGACGGTCAACGTACGATACAAAATCCTTGAAAAAATCTATACCGGCAAGAGTTGGCTCACCGCCCTGAAAGGCAAACGATATATATCCGGCATTGGTATCAAAGGCTCTCTCGATCAGCCTTTTTGCAACGGTATCGGACATTATCTTTTCTGCTTCACTGCCTCGCAGATATGCCGTATCCTTATAAAAGCAGTAGGCACAGCTCATATTACAGCATCCCGATGCAGGCTTTATCAAAAATGACAGACTGTTCATTGGCATCTCCCCCCTGTATTATATGTATTTTATCATATTGGAAAAGCTATTGCAATAAAAAAGTGCATCAGCGTTTTACGCAGATGCACTTTTATTTTTTAATTGTATCTTATTATAAGTCGCTGAATTTCATATCCGGAGTCTTCGTTTCCTTCCGAGAAGATACGGACGGTATGAAGTCCCTTTTCTACCTTAAGAGAGCCGATATGCCCCTCATTCCAATCCTTATAGGTTGGCTCTTCCTGTGGCTTTTCAACTCTGTAGGTATCAAGCGGATACGGTTTGGCATTAAAGGGTGGAAGGGTTGCGGATATAATTTGTCCGTCAAGCTCGAGCGTCAGCGGACGTGGAGCTTTGCTGCAGTTGTAAAGAACCGAGAAGTCATAGCTTCCGCTCTCAACAAAGCTTATCTCATAGCTCATATAGTCTTTTTCGGAGGCAAAGCCGAGAAGATAGTCGTATTCAAAGCCCTTTCCGCAAAAATGCAGATCTCCGTGATACATTGCATACTGTGCAGGTATCTCGGTCTTCGGGTGCTCCGAATATCCGCATAAAAGATCGGTGCGATTGATTATTCTGTCAGCAGCTATACTGTCAAGCCAGCCGTTGTATCTTTCTTTAAGCTCACTTGCCTTTTCGCACTCGCTGTTTATCAGATCCTCATCTTCGATATTATCGTTTGGGAGATAATACAGCTCCTCAACGCCGTTTCTGTCGCTCAGATACTTCCAATCCTTAGTACGCACACCGCCTGGATACTGATTGATGGTCATATTGTGCGATACGGGATCAACGTGCTCAACGTACATGGTATGAATAAATACCTCACGATCGTCGGGAACGCATTTGCCGTCTGTTAAAACGTCGGATATGTCAATACCGTCAAGCGGAAGATCGGATTCAAAATCTATACCGCAAAGCGATCTTAACGTAGGCAGTATATCAATATAAGCACACAGCTCTCTGCTCACGCTTTTTGGCTTTATCTTTCTCGGATAGCGGATAAAGCAGGGAACTCTGACTCCACCCTCGTGCACCATGCCCTTGCTTCCAACCATCTGAGCGTTATATCTCGGACCGCCGACAAATGCAGGACCGTTATCGGTCATATATATGACCACTGTGTCATCGGATATGCCGTATTCGTCAAGCGCTGACATTATTCTTCCTACGTTTTGGTCAACGTTTTCACTCATAGCGTAAAGCCCTGCAATTGCGGGGTTGCCTACCTTTTCTATGTATTTATCGTAAAGGTCGTTTGGGCATTGCACAGGCGTATGTATCGCATTGTAGGGAATGTAGCAGAAGAACGGCTGATCCTTGTGCCTTGATATGAAATCAAGTGCGTGGTCGGTCAGAACGTCGGTTATAAAACCGCTTGCCTTGACAGTACCGCTTGAGGTATCGAGCATGGAGTCAAAGTAATCGTAATGATGACCGCCTCTGAAGCCTACGAATTCGTCAAATCCCTTTCCCTGAGGAATAGAGGGATACGACCATCCGCTATGCCATTTTCCGAAGATACCTGTGCGGTATCCCCCACTCTTGAACATATCTCCGAGCGTTTGCTCGTTTGGTGAAAGAACGTCATATCCTGCAGTTACCGTTGTAACTCCCGTTCTCGGGTGATATCTTCCTGTAAGAAGACCGGCTCTTGTCGGAGCGCAGAGCGGAGTTGCAAAATAATTGTCAAGGCGGATGCCTTCGTTTGCAAGTCTGTCTATATTAGGTGTCTCAACTATACCGTTTCCGTGAATTGACAGATCGCCAAATCCCTGGTCATCGGTCAGTATAAGAATGACGTTTGGCTTTTTGTTCATTTTAATCAGATGCCTTCTTCAATAAGCTTTTTGTAGAAGTATGCGCTGTCCTTGGGTGTACGCTTCTGCGTGTCGTAGTTTACGTGGATAAGACCGTAACGGTTTTCAGTTCCGCAGGACCACTCGAATATATCGGTAAAGCTCCATACGAAGTAGCCTCTGACGTCTATACCTTCAGCACGGCAGTCACGAACGACGTCAACGTGCTTCTGTATGTATTCGATACGCTCTGTATCGTGCATTTCGCCGTTTTCGTCGAGATTTTCCTCGGTCTTGCTTCCGAATCCGTTTTCGGTGACCATTATCGGGATCTGTCCCTTGGTATCAACGTGAGCCTTGCGAATGATGTTGCGAAGGCCCTCGGGATCGATCTCGGTGTATCCGTTTATGATCTGCGGACGGCCAACGGGAGCGTAATGGAATCCGTCCATTCCGTCGTCCTCGCAGTATCTGATAGCACACGTGGAGTAGTAGTTGATTCCGATGAAGTCGTTGGGGTTATCGTGGAAGAGCTTTCTGTCCTCATCTGTAACCTCGGGCATAAGGCCTCTCTTTTCGTATTCTGCAACTGCGAGAGAAGGATATTCACCGGTTGCCATAAGGTTGTAGAACCAATAGAATGCGGTCTCGTTTGCAAGCGGAACTATAGCAATATCCTCAGGCTTATCCGTTGCGGGAACTCTCGGCACCATATCAAGAGCCATACCCATCTTAGCGTCGGGTCTTATCTTGTGGAGAAGCTCTATCGACTTGAAGTGAGCACGCATTGCGTGGTGACCTGCACGGAGAGCCGTCTTGTAGTCACGGATGCAGGGCGGGAAATGACCGTGAGCATAACCGCCTATAGCGAAAACGTAGGGCTCGTTATATGTGATCCAGTATTTTACCTTGGGAGCGAATTCACGGAAGAGAACCTCAGCGTATTCCATCCACCAGTCAACAGATTCCTCGTTTGCCCATCCGCCCTTATACATAAGCTCCTGCGGATAGTCCCAGTGATACATTGTGAGCACCGGCTCAATGCCGTTTTTGATCATCTCGTCAATGAGATTGTGATAGTACTGAATACCCTTGGGATTTACTTCGCCTATTCCGGCAGGAATAACTCTGGGCCATGATACTGAGAAGCGATGCGCCTGAATGCCGAACTCGCCCATCATCTTCATATCTTCTTTGTAGCGGTGATACTGATCGCAGGCAACGTCAGCGTTCTGATCCTTGTAGACCTTGCCTCTTTTATCGTGGCAGAAGCGATCCCAGATGCTCTCGCCCTTGCCGTCCTCATTCCATGCTCCTTCAACCTGGAATGCGCTGTCGTCAACGCCCCACATAAAGGTATCTTTATTAAATTTATCCATTGTTTGTCCCCCTTGTTTTAAATAAAAATAAACTTCTATTTTCATTATACTATATAATATAATAATTGTATTTAGCAAAAAGTTTATTTTTTTATCAAAAAGTTCTGTTTTTTTATCATATGATGGCAAATTTTTCTACAGTCCGTATTTTTTCAATTCATCGCATTCGATATCGAGGATATCGTTTATAGGAATGATTTTTCCATTCTGCGTTAAGAGGGTGCGCTCGTAATCGTTTATCTGTTTTATGGAAACGGCTTCCGCTATATATTTTCCGCCACTTTTTCTTTCGTCGGCCACGAAATATGTTATACTAAGCTCCTTTGCACTCTCGCCAAGGTATCTTATTGCCCTCAATTTTCGGTCTATCATTTCTTCCTCGCTCTCGTCAAGCTCAATGCGTCCGTTTGTCAATCTTGCCGTTTCTGCAAGCGATGCCTCGTATCCCGTGAGGGCGGCAAACGGGGCAAATTGTGCCGCACGGTCCATCATGCTCATCCGCTTGCGAGATGCGGACGTTTGGTGAGGAAGGGTGATTATATCAGCGTATTTGTTTGAATTTGGTATCATTTTTTACTCCTTCTAAGCCTTGTGACCGCCGATCTGAGCGTTTCTTTCTCTTGCGGTAGCACCCTCCTGAAAGCTGTTGCCCTTGAGGATGGCGTTTTTGCCGAAGCGTGATTTTATAGATATCAGCGCAGTCTGCATCCTTTTTTCCTTTAGCAAAGCCGCTTTTTCCTCTGATTGCTGACGCTCAAGCTCAGCTACGTCTGTAAACAGCGATATCTGCTCGTACCGTGCGGTATCCTTTACGGAATCCTCGGGTATAAGATGGCCTGCCGCAAGGGTTATCCGCCTGATCAGAAGCTCACGTCCGACCTCCTTGTCATAAACGGCGAGCACCTTTTCGGATATTATCCGAGCGGACGACGTATGCCCTCCGAGATTTGCAGTTCCACGTGCGCTCTTCGGTACCTGCCTGCCGTAGTGATCCGTCTTTATATCCCCGGTATAGCTTTTCATGCGGTGCGGATCGCTCAGATTTGCAACGTCGTAGCCTATATGCAATACCACGTGGTCGCAGACCAGGTGCTTGCTGACAAGATCGAGAACGAGAGCGTCTACCATCTCTTTAACTATAAGCTTAGCCTTTTCAAATCCGTACGGCTCCTGAAGCACCTGTCCTGAGCTGATGCTTCTGCTTGACGGCTTGTAGCTTCGTATATCCGAGATAGAGCAGGGCTCCCATCCCCATGCGTGATCTATAAGAAGCTCGGCGTTTATCCCGAACAGTCGGTACAAAAGCTGCTCGTTGTAAACCGAGCACCGTGCTATATCTCCCATGGTGTAGATGTAATGGTTTGCGAGTCTGTCTGCGGTGCCTTTGCCGACCCTCCAGAAGTCTGTGATAGGTCTATGATCCCAAAGCTGAGTGCGGTAGCTCATCTCATCAAGCTCGGCAATGCGAACTCCGTCGCTATCGGGAGGTATATGCTTTGCGGTAATATCCATCGCAACCTTACAAAGATAGAGATTTGGACCTATTCCTGCGGTTGCGGTAATCCCCGTCTCTCTTAAAACCTCCTGTATCAGCATACGTGTGAATTCACGTGCAGACATACCGGTTCTTTTCAGATGAGGCGTGAGATCTATAAAAACCTCGTCAATGCTGTACGGATGTATGTCCTCGGGAGCTACGTGCCGTAAATATATGGAATAGATGCGGGAGCTGTATTCCATATATAAAGCCATCTTGGGCGGTGCGGCTATATAATCTATTTTAAGGGAAGGGTCACGGTCGAGCTCGTTTGCATTGTACGACGAGCCCGTAAATTTCGCCCCCGGCGCCATTCGCTGTCTTTGAGCATTAACACGTCTCAAGGTCTGATTAGCCTCAAACAGTCTTGCACGGCCGGGAATGCCGTATCTTTTAAGACTGGGTGAAACCGCAAGGCATATGGTCTTTTCGGTTCTTGAAACGTCGGCGACCAAAAGATTGGTGCTCAAAGCGTCAAGTCCACGCTCAACGCATTCTACCGATGCGTAGAACGACTTAAGATCTATAGCGGCGTACACTTTTTCGCGCATCCTTGGTTACCTCCTAAACATTTGTTCGGATTTATTATAACACATATTTTACGATAATGCTATAGTTTTTTGAAAAATATTTTTGGAAAATGTTGTGACGCAAGAAGATTATGATAAAAAAGCAAAAACAACCGCAAGCAAAAAATCCTGCGGTTGATATAGTATGATGTATAGCCATTATATAAAATGAAGCATCGGCTTTCGCCGACGTGAAGCGCAAGCCTTGGCTTGCGTGAAGCGTTCCTTAATGTGCCGAAGGCACGCTTCACTAGCGAAGCGTCTTCATGTGCGTAGCACGCTTAGTGTTCCCCCAAGGGAACGCTTCGTTGAAAAAAGCACT
>JAZSMJ010000049.1:0-64486 GCA_045535815.1 Eubacteriales bacterium | reverse complement strand
GCTACGCTATCCTTGGTGGGCTTCTGAAGACGGGTATAAAAGTATCCCGAAGCCTCCAAATCAAAAAGCTTACCCATATCCTCACTTGTAGCATACTTAAAGGTAGTGCTTTGAATTATCGGAATCTGACGCGGCTCACCGTTACCCGGCGTATAACCGCTCTGAACACATTTGGTTTCAATATTATAGTTGCTCATAAGATTATATCCTTTCGTTTTTAATATTATATTTGATTTGGACTTAAATTTTGCCTTATTTAAGGTTTGAGGAAAATTGTTCGTGGTGCTGTTTTGAAGTGAGCGGTGCCGTATGATTTATACTGCCCCGAACGAAAAGCGGTGCCACGGGCAATTTTACCAAACCTCTTATTTGCTTAAGTATTCATCAATAGCCTGTGCGGCAGTCTTACCCGCGCCCATTGCAAGAATTACCGTTGCGGCACCGGTTACTGCATCACCGCCAGAGAAAACGCCCTTTCTCGTGGTGGTAACTCCGTCCTCACGTGTGATAAGGCATCCCTTTTCGTTTGTCTCAATGCCCGGTGTGGTCATTCTTATAAGCGGATTGGGACTTGTACCTATTGCCATGATTACCGTGTCGGCTTCGATGGAGAATGCCGAATCGGGCTTCTTTATAGGTCTGCGACGGCCCGATGCGTCAGGCTCGCCAAGTATCATCTCGTCACAGGTAACGGAAATGACGTTACCTTTTTCGTCTGCGATTATTTCGGTAGGATTTGTAAGCACACGGAAGATGATACCTTCCTCTTTTGCGTGGTGGATCTCCTCCTTACGTGCAGGCATCTCCTCTTCGCTTCTTCTGTAAACTATAGAAACGTTCTCAGCGCCCAGACGCTTTGCGCATCTTGCGGCATCCATCGCAACGTTACCGCCACCGACAACGACTACGTTGTGACACTCCTTTATTGGAGTTGCGTAATCGTCTCTGTATGCCTTCATAAGATTAACTCTTGTAAGAAATTCGTTTGCACTGTAAACGCCGTTTGCATTCTCTCCGGGAATACCGAGGAAGGAGGGAAGACCTGCTCCGGTGCCAACGAATGCGGCAGAGAAGCCCATATCAAACAGCTCGTCTATCGAAAGGATTCTTCCGATGACCATATTGAGCTCAATCTTAACGCCTAATTTCTTCAGGTTGTTGATCTCACTCTGAACTATGCTCTTGGGAAGTCTGAATTCGGGAATACCGTAAACCAGAACTCCGCCCGGAAGGTGAAGTGCTTCAAATATCGTAACGTCATAACCGAGCTTTGCAAGGTCGCCTGCACAGGAAAGCCCTGCAGGGCCTGAGCCTATAACGGCAATCTTAATACCGCTTTTCTCGGCAATTTCTGTCTTTTCTATCTCTTCGGGATGAGCCGCAGCCCAGTCGGCGCAGAAGCGCTCAAGTCTTCCTATACCGACGCTCTCGCCCTTAACTCCTCTGACACACTTGCCCTCGCACTGTGATTCCTGCGGACAAACACGTCCGCATATTGCAGGCAGAGAGTTGGTTTTTGTTATCGTATTATAGGCACGGGCAATATCTCCATTGGCAAGTGCCTTTATAAATTCGGGAATCTTAACTGAAACGGGGCATCCGCTGACGCAGGGCTTCGTTCTGCAGTTCATACAACGCTGAGCCTCGAGTATTGCATCAGCCTCGCTGTAGCCAATAGCAACCTCTTCCCAATTTTTGTTGCGAACGTCCGGCTGCTGTTCGGGCATCGGAACCTTATTCATCTGCATATTAGCCATGGCTCATACCTCTCTCGCTTTGAAGAGGTTGCACGAATGCTCCTCCTGCTTTTTATAGGTAGCATTTCTTCTCATAAGCTCGTCAAAATCAACGAGGTGACCGTCAAAATCAGGTCCGTCAACGCAAGCAAACTTCATCTTTCCGCCAACGCTTACTCTGCATCCGCCGCACATTCCCGTGCCGTCTATCATAATGGGATTCATGCTGACGATAGTCTTGATGCCGTACTGTGCGGTCAAAAGAGAAACGAACTTCATCATAATAATCGGGCCGATAGCAATAACGAGGTCGTATCCTGCGCCCTCATCTATAAGCTTTTTGAGACCGTCTGTAACAAGACCTTTATTGCCGTTTGAGCCGTCATCTGTGAAAATGAAGGTGCGAGCAGCGGCATTCTTCATCTCTTCCTCAAGGATGATAATATCCTTTGAGCGAAAGCCTGCAATTATATCGACCTGCGCACCGTGCTCGTGAAGATACTTTGCCTGCGGATAGGCAATAGCGCATCCCAGACCGCCGCCGATAACGGCAACTCTTTTATATCCTTCAAGCTCAGACGGTCTGCCGAGAGGACCTGCAAAGTCCATAACGTAATCGCCTGCTTCAAGCTGAGCAAGCGCCATGGTGGATGCACCGACCGTCTGGAATATGATCGATACCGTTCCTGCCATGCGGTCGTATTCTGCGATGGTGAGCGGTATGCGCTCTCCGACCTCATCCTTTTTTATTATAATAAACTGCCCCGGCTTTGCCTTGGCCGCAACGAACGGCGCTTCTATCTTCATATATACTGTCGAGTCGTTTAGATACTTCTTTTCCTTGATTGCGTACATTAGATAATATCCTCTTTAAAATATGACATAATAATATTATAACAAAATAATTTATGAAGTTCAAGCGGTTTTGAATGAAAAATACCGAGCAGATATAATAATATCGCACAGGGGAAACTCCCTTGTGCGATATGATCATATTACAAAACCGCCGCTGACGCCGAGTATCTGCCCCGTTATAAACGAAGCGCTATCAGACGCAAGATATAACATAGCCGAAACAACGTCTTCGGGATCTCCTATTCTTCCCATAGGTGTGTCCTTTGCAAGCGAGTCAAGCGTTTCTTTGTCAAGAGCGGAGTTCATTTCGGTGTCTATAACTCCGGGGGTGATGCAGTTGACAGTAATTCCTGACGGCCCCAGCTCCTTGGCAAGAGCACGTGTCATACCGATAAGTCCTGCCTTTGCGGCACTGTAGTGCACCTCGCATGCGGCACCGACCTCACCCCACATTGAAGAGACGTTTATTATCCGTCCGCTTTTTTGATGGATCATATGTGGGAGCACAGCCTGCGTGCAGTTGAATGCGCCGGTAAGATTTACTGCTATCATTCTGTCCCAATCGCTCTGAGTTATGTCGGTAAACAAAGCAAACTGAGATATCCCCGCATTGTTTATAAGAACGTCCACTCCGCCTGCTTTTTCAATCGCTGAATCGACCTCGCATCGAACGGAAACGTCTGCCTTTAATGCCACGGCACCGGTCTCTTGTGCGATACCCATCGCAGCAGACTCCGACTTATTATATGTGAAAAAGACCTCATAGCCCGCCTTTGAAAACTGGCGCACCGCCTGCGCTCCTATACCTTTAGAGCCGCCTGTGATAAGCACCCTTTTACCGTTTTTCATACAAACACCTACTTAACGTATTTTGCCGTATGGCAGAGCCGATCACTCAGCTCCGCCAACCTCTCCTGCATTATTTATAACGGGTATAAGCTCACCGCTGCCCGAGTATATCTCGGGAAGCTTGCCGTCCCAATTTGAAGCCTCTATGTACTTTACGAGAAGCTCGGTAACCGAATTTGCAATGTCTGCGTTAGCCTCTGCCTTTGCTTCGGCCTGAATCTTTGTAGCGTAAGCGTCTGCATCTGCTTCTATCTTCAAAACCTCTGCCTCTGCCTCTGCCGCAATGACCTTACGCTCAGCCTCAGCCTCGTATTCCATAGTCTTCTGAGCCTGCTCTATCTGAGCCTGGAGCTTTGACTGCTCTGCAACCTGCTTTGCTTCAACTGCGTCTGTGAAAACGTCTGTGAAGTCGATATCTTCAAGAGATATACTGATGATCTCGATACCGTATGCCTTCATTTCGGGAGCAAGAAGCTGATAGATCTCATCGGGAAGCATCTCACGTGTGGAGATCAGGCTCTCCGCACTGTAGTTAGCGAACACCGACTTTACGTTCTGAAGTATACGTGGCTCCATAACAGTTGAATAGTAGTAAGCGCCGACGTTTCTGTAAAGATTCTGCGACGTCTCTCTGTCAATGCTGAAGTTGACGGATGCAACGACGTCTACCTGCTGGATATCGCTTGAAAACGCCTGAAGCGAAACTGTTTCCTTCTGCGCTCTGTTATCCATCTTTACAACGCTCTGCCACGGGAGCTTGAAGTGAACGCCCTCATCAAGAACGTAATCCTCTACCTTACCGAAGGTTACGACGACACCGGTATGTCCGGTAGGAACGGTGACCATCGACGTCGTAGCGATAACTACGCCGAGTGCGATTATTACAACTGCAATAATTATTCCAAGTGGTTTTTTCATAATAAAATCTCCTTATGTATTAAAGTATAAAGTTGTGTTAACACATCTTATGTTTACGATAACAGTATACCATATTTAAGGGCATTTTGTCAAAGTCATTGTCACTCATACTAAGTCAACTGCAGTCAATTAGAGTCGATTAGCCGTGTTTTACAATATCCAATTGAAATGGGAGGGCATCATTTTGAGGTCACGCTTATTATTTTAAAACGAGCTACTTATTATAAAATTGAAAAACCGCCTAAAGGGAGACACTTCGTAAAGAAGTGTTCTCCCTACTTTCTTTTTATATAAAAAATTGACACCTTCAGTTTGAAAGTGTCATAGTGGGTTACATACTTTGAAATTATACCTATCTCAAAGATGAAATCATTAGTGATATTGTGAGACGGGTCTCACAGCGATATTTTCTTTTGAAAACCCTCGCCTATGGCGATATATTTTTATAAGGAAAGCGATATAAAAGCCTTCGGCTTTTGCGATATTATATTCGTGTCTTTTCTCACGGCGAAAGCCGTATATCGTGCGGTTTACCGCATATCGCATCGACGATATATCGCTCGTGCGAAGCACGAATATAGCTGAGGCACACTTCCTTACGGAGTGTGCCTCAAACGGCGGTATTTATACTCAAGCGCTTATCTGCGCTATTTTGTCTGAATAAATATCTATATGATAGCTTGATTCGTACTCGGTAAACTGACTTTCGTATCTTTCGTATTCGAGATCGTACTTGACGTCGGAAATATACTTTTCAGAGCCGAGAGCATCGTAGAACATAATGTGATAGCCGTAGACCGTTTCAATAATCTCACAGTCACCTGCTTTTCTTGAATCATCAAATACCCATTCGTCGTATTCTGCGATCATTTCACCACGGGAAACGTCCTCGTAAAGACCGCCGTTTAAGAATGATCCCGTATCCTCGGAGTATTCGAGAGCAAGCAGACCGAAGGTCTGAGCGGAGCGGTCTGATGCCATAAACTCGTCGTAAACCTTCTGCGCCGTCTCTTTTGCCTTGGCGTCAGATCCGTAGAAAATCGAGCTGAGCAGTATGTGGCGAACGTCAGCGGTATAAGCCGTATCGTATTCGGGGAGCTGTGTTATCATATACACCGTGATATATCCCTCAGCCTCGCCGTATGAATAGGTCGCTCCGACGTACGCATCCTCGCTGAAGGCAAGCTCGGATATTCCGGTACCCTCTGCATAAACTGCATCCTCTGTAAGCGTTGATGCTATTTCAGACTCTATCTCTTCATCGGTGATATCGGGATCGCTCTCTCTGAGATAGTTTTCTATCCAGGTCGTATACTCATCCTCGGTAGTGCAGTTATAAAGCTGAGCCGCAAGATCAAGCGCCTCGCTCTGTGTCATAAGACCGTCGCCCTCCTCGGTTGAATACTTGAAGGGGAATGAACGGTAGCTGTATGTCATATACTCGCTCGAGTGCTGATCAAAATATTCCTTAGCCTCAGCATCTGTAGGCTCGAAGCCGTCCATTACGGAAGCTTGATATTTTTCAGCAAGAGCTGAAAGCTCGATAGCTCTTACAAGATCGCTTCTGTTAACGCCCTTGCCGTAGTCGGAGGAGTCCATAAATTTAACTCTTCCCTTTATTGCCTCAAGCTCTGCATCGGTAAGGGAAACGCCGGCTGCATTTGCCGCCTCGGCGGTAAGGAGAAGCTCGTATGCTGTATTCTGCGCTATATTAGCAAAATATTCAAACCACGTGTAATTCTCGTTGTAAAGCTGAAGCTTGAGAGATACGGTCGGGTCAAGCCCGTAATAGGTGATATATTCACCGTAGTAGTCGAGGAAATAGTTATAATAGTCGTAGAAATAATAGCTTAGCATAGCATTATCGACCGCAAAATTTTCGGTCTCAAGGGCAACGGTATTACGAAGATCGAATCCCGTTGCACTGATGACAGATGATGCTATTACCCAAATGAGAATGATTGCAATGATTGCAATAATTGCTATCAGTCCGAATTTAGCACGCTTTTTTGAGCGTTCTCTCTTTAAGCTTTCCTCCAGACGGAGCTGTTTTTTTGTTTTTGCTACTTCAGGAGTACCGCCGTGATTGCTTTTTCCCATGATATTTTCCTTTCGATGAAACGATTATTTTCCGTTTTCCTCGGCATAAGCCTTGGCGATAGCCTTTGACAGCTGATCCGGGCAGGAGGTAGGCTTGAAGCCGCACTTGATACCGTTCAATCTGCCTATAACTTCCTGTGCATCCATATTTTCCACAAGCTTTGAAAGTCCCTGAAGATTTCCGTTGCATCCGCCTGTGAATTTTACGTTTTTAACGATATTATCCTCAAGCTCAAATTCTATAAGCTGTGAGCAGGTTCCCTGCGTTCTGTATTGATGTTTCATTTTTTATACCCGTCTTTCTTGTTTTTTACATTATATATAATAACCTATTTTTAAGTATAAGTCAAGGCTTGACCGTTTATCCTCAAATATCTGTTAAAAACGCCCCAAAAGTTTTTGGAAGAGGGTGTGAGATCGCCTTCAGATAGTTCTAACACATATTGCGATCTCAAAAAAGCCGCACAACATATGCTGTGCGGCTTTTCAAACTAAAGTATTTCGGTAAAGAGGACTTTTTTCAAAAAGGTTTCCCCCGTAGTAATTATCTTTTTTAATTACATACCGCGCTTTACGTAGTGGGTATGGAGAATTTCGTGAGCCTTGTGGCTTCCGGGCTTCTCAAGGAACTCATCGTAAACCATCTTGATAGCGGAGCTTTCGTGAGACTTACGGAGATCCATATTTTTATTTGTTGTATAAAGAATAGCAGCTCTCTTTTCTCTGAGGTTAACGTTGTTGGGAACAACTGCAGGCTGAGTAGGCTGACCGCCGCCGTTTACACAACCGCCGGGGCAAGCCATGATCTCGATGAAGTGAACCTGTTCTTCGCCGCTTTCAACAGCTCTGAGAAGACGCTTAGCGTTTGCCGTACCGCTGGCAACGGCAACCTTGAGCTCGAGATCGCCGAGCTTATAAGTAGCCTTCTTGATACCCTCGATACCTCTGACTTCTTCGAAGTCGAGCTTTTCGAGCTTCTTGCCGAGAACAACTTCAGCAGCTGTTCTGAGAGCAGCTTCCATAACACCGCCGGTAGCGCCGAAGATAACGCCTGCACCGGAACCGATGTGGAAGGGATCGTCAAACTTTTCGTCTTCAAGTGCTCTGAAGTCGATACCTGCCTGCTTGATCATTCTGCCGAGCTCTCTTGTTGTAACTGCAACGTCAACGTCGGGAACGCCTGCTGCATTCTGGCCGTCTCTTGTTACCTCGAACTTCTTAGCTGTACAAGGAATAGCAGATACGAAGAAGATATCCTTAGGATCGAGACCGTGCTTCTGAGCGTAGTAGGTCTTGTATATAGCACCGAACATCTGCTGAGGAGACTTGCAGGATGAAAGGTTTTCTGTGAATTCGGGGAAGTAATGCTCGCAGTACTTGATCCATCCGGGTGAGCAGGATGTGATAAGCGGGAGTTTACCGCCGTTCTGGAGTCTGTCGAGGAACTCTGTAGCCTCTTCCATAATGGTAAGGTCAGCTGTGAAGTTCATATCGTAAACGCCGTCAAAGCCCATAGCCTTGAGAGCTGCAACCATCTTGCCTTCAACGTCGGTACCGGGCTCGTAATCGAAGCACTCACCGATAGTAGCACGGATGGAGGGAGCTGTGCAGATAACAACGTGCTTGGAAGGATCTGCGATAGCGTCAAGGATCTGCTGTGTGTCGTCTCTTTCATAGAGAGCACCGGTGGGACAAGCAACTATACACTGACCGCAGTTGATACACGTTGTTTCAGCAAGCGGCTTTTCGAAAGCGCATCCGATGTGTGTATCGAAGCCTCTGTCGTTTGCACCGATAACGCCGATCTCCTGAAGCTTGCCACATGCTGCTGAGCAACGGCGGCAGAGGATACACTTGCTGTTATCACGGATGATAGCAACGGAGGAATCGTCTATAACGCTTTCAGTCTTAACGCCCTCGATGTGAGTTTCGTCAACACCGTACTCGTTGCAGAGCTTCTGGAGCTCACAGCTTGTGCTGCGAACGCAGGAGAGGCACTGCTTGTTGTGGTTAGAAAGAAGAAGCTCGAGGTTCATCTTTCTTGCAGCTATAATCTTGGGAGTATTTGTGAATACCTCCATGCCTTCGTTTACGGGGTATACGCAGGCGGTAACGAGACCGCGGGCACCCTTAACCTCAACGAGACAAAGTCTGCAGGCACCGATTTCGTTTATATCCTTAAGGTAGCAGAGAGTGGGGATATCAATCTTTGCTGCTCTTGCGGCTTCGAGAACGGTTGAGCCGGCAGGAACTGCGTATTCTTTACCGTTTATTTTAATATTTACTGTTTCCATTATTAATTACTCTCCTTTCCTCATTCTTTAATGATTGCGCCGAACTTACACTTGCTCATGCAGACGCCGCACTTGATACACTTGTCAGTATCAATGGTATGGACTTCCTTGACCTTACCTTCGATAGCGCCAACAGGACAGTTCTTAGCACAGAGGGTACAACCCTTACACTTGTCTGCAACGACCTTGTAGTTGAGGAGGTTCTTACAAACGCCTGCAGGACATTTCTTATCAACAACGTGAGCGATATACTCATCCTTGAAGTAACGGAGTGTCGAGATAACGGGGTTAGGAGCTGTCTGACCGAGACCGCAAAGAGAAGCGGACTTGATGTAGTTGCAGAGCTCCTCGAGCTTGTCGATATCTTCAAGCTCACCGTTTCCTGCGATGATCTTATCGAGGATCTCGAGAAGTCTTCTCGTACCGATACGGCAGGGAGTACACTTACCGCAGGATTCATCAACTGTGAAGTCGAGGAAGAAGCGGGCGATGTCAACCATACAAGTATCCTCGTCCATAACGATAAGTCCGCCGGAGCCCATCATAGAGCCGATAGCGAGGAGGTTATCGTAGTCGATAGGTGTATCTATGAGATGAGCAGGGATACATCCGCCGGAAGGACCACCCGTCTGAGCTGCCTTGAACTTCTTACCGTTCGGGATGCCGCCACCGATCTCTTCAATGATCTCACGGAGAGTTGTTCCCATAGGAACCTCAACGAGACCTGTGTTTGTGATCTTTCCGCCGAGAGCGAATACCTTGGTACCCTTGGACTTTTCAGTACCCATAGCATTGAACCATTCGGGACCGTTAAGTATGATCTGAGCGATGTTAGCGTATGTTTCAACGTTGTTAAGTATGGAAGGCTTACCGAACAGACCCTTTACAGCCGGGAACGGAGGTCTCGGTCTGGGCTCACCACGGTTACCCTCGATAGACGTCATAAGAGCGGTTTCCTCACCGCAAACGAACGCACCTGCACCGAAACGGAGCTGGATGTCAAACTTGAAGCCTGTGCCGAGTATATTGTCGCCGAGAAGTCCGTATTCACGAGCCTGATTGAGAGCGATCTCAAGGCGGTGAATAGCGATCGGGTACTCAGCTCTTACGTAAACGTAACCTTCATCGGAGCCGATAGCGTATCCTGCGATAGCCATAGCTTCGATAAGAGCGTGGGGGTCACCCTCGAGGATGGAACGGTCCATGAACGCTCCGGGGTCGCCCTCGTCGGCGTTACAGCAAACGTACTTCTTGCCTGCAGGCTGAGCTGCGGCAAACTGCCACTTTCTTCCTGTGGGGAAGCCGGCACCGCCTCTACCTCTGAGGCCGGATGCTGTGATAACGTCGATTACCTGCTGAGGTGTCATCTCTGTGAGACACTTACCGAGAGCCTGGTAACCGTCCATAGCGATATATTCGTCAATTTCTTCGGGGTTGATAACACCGCAGTTACGGAGAGCAACTCTGAGCTGCTTCTTGTAGAAGACTGTCTCGGAGAGCGACTTAACTGTAGCCTCAACCTCTTCGTCGTGTTCCTGATAAATAAGTCTTTCAACGGGACGACCCTTGAGAAGATGCTCTTCAACTATCTCGGGGATATCGTCGGGATTTACCATTGAATAGAACGTTCCGTCCGGATAAACTATCATTATCGGACCGAGTGCGCACAGACCGAAGCAACCGGTAGTAACTACCTTTACTTCTTCTTCAAGGCCCTTAGCCTTGAGGCTCTCTTCGAGCTTTTCTCTTACTGCAGCGCTTCCGGAGGATGTACAACCGGTTCCGCCGCAAATCAATACGTGTGAGCGAATCATTTTAAATCCTCCTATTATTTGTTCATATCGATCGTGTATTCAGCGATCGGCTTGCCACCCTTGATGTGCTGTTCAACGACCTGAGCAGCCTTTTCAGCTGTCATCTTAACGTAAGTAACCTTTTCCTTACCTGCCTCGAAAACCTCAACAACGGGCTCGTACTGGCAGATACCGATGCATCCTGTCTGAGTTACGGTAACGTTTGCAAGACCTGCAGCGTCAACCTTTTCAACGAAAGCAGAAAGAACGGGACGAGCGCCTGCAGCGATACCGCAGGTAGCCATACCAACGACGATTCTTGTCGTGTTTTCGCCTTCACGGATGCTAACCTTATTCTTCATTCTGTCTCTGATGGCAGAAAGTTCCGCTAAATTTTTCATTTGTTAAAACCTCCGAAATCATCATATTGTTCCTGTAAATATTCCCCGATCCATTTTACAATTTCGGGACTGTCGAGCGGTATATCTCCGAGCACCTCACGAAGCTGCAGCGTTGAGAGCTGCACTGTGCGTCCTCCCGGAGCCGTATGCTCATATTCAAAGTCTATATCCGGACTTCCCATTATCAGCACCGTCATGGTAGACACCATATCTCCTATAGGAGTAAAGTCGATGCTGTTCATATCGAATGTAGCCGTGACCTCGGTTCCGACACCGAGCGTTGACTTGATGTCAAGCGCTCCGCCGCTCTGCTCACAGGCAAGCTTGAGAAGAGGTATACCCAGTCCAACCTTACGAGTTGTTCTCGTAGTGTAGAAGGGGTCGGTAACGCCTCTTAGCGTTTCCTCACTCATTCCGCAGCCGTCGTCGATTATCTTGAGCGTCAGCATGCCGTCCTCGGATTCAGTCAGCCTTACCGCAATGTTTTTTGCACCTGCGGTAACCGAATTTTTCGTAACGTCGAGAATATTCAGAGAAAGTTCTTTCATGAATTATTTGTATTTTGCAAGTATTTCGTCAACGTCGCCCTTGCCGAGTCTTCCGTAAACATCGTTATTGATGGTTATAACGGGAGCAAGACCGCACGCACCGATACATCTTGTTGCCTCAAGAGAATACTTTCCGTCAGCGGATGTGCTTCCTGCGGGAAGGTTGAGGACTGTAGAAATTCTGTCAAGGATGTCGCCGCTGCCCTTAACGTAGCAAGCTGTTCCGAGACATACAGAGATCGCAACCGATCCCTTGGGGTTGAGAGAGAACTGTGAATAGAAGGATGCAACACCGTAAACTTCTTCGATAGAAACATCCATCTTTTCAGCGATGATCTTCTGGACCTCTATCGGAAGATATCCGTAGATCTCCTGTGCCTGCTGAAGAACAGGCATCATCGCACCTTTGACTCCGCGATACTCTTCGATTACAGAAATAAGCTTTTCTTCCTGCTCTCTGGTACCGCGAAACATGACCGTAGTCTGCTTCTTTTTCATGAGTAATTACCTCCGTAGTGCTTATTTATTTAATTATATTTTTATTTAAATTAAATAACAAATTTTCACGGACGAGCTTTGATGAATAGGGCTCGTCCTCTATCATAAACGAGTGCTCTGCCTCGTTTATGTCCCAAAGATGATGTGCGTCTGACGAGCAGACGGTTATCGCATCCCTTGCACATATATGCTTTGCACGGATGCCTTCTGCATTTGCCGCATCGTTGTATTCGACTGCGGTAAAATCGTATTCGGGCGGTATATCGCCCAGAACGGCGATAATTCCGTTTGACGTGCGGTCTATATGTGCGGGATAGCATATACCGCCGTGCTGCCGCACGAATTCAACTGCGCTTCCGCAGTCAAGATCTGTTGCAGATATCAGAAGGGTCTCCTCCTGAGATATCAACTGATCCTCCCCGTCAAGATAGAGCTGATTTCCGAATATATCAGGTCGGTTTTTGATCGGCATTATTCTCGGCTTTATAAGAGCATCAAATTCCATGGCAGCATCAAGCTCGCTGAAAAGGCATACGAGATGTATATCCTCTGCAGTAGTCAGCTCCATGCCGGCAATCGGGATTATACCGAATTTTCTGCACGCCTCAAAAAAGGCAGGGCAGTTACCGCAGCTGTTATGGTCGGTCAGCGCCATTATGTTAAGTCCCTTCAGCGATCCCATTCCTGCGATATTGTTGGGCGTCATATCGTCGTCCGCACAGGGTGAGAGGCATGAATGGATGTGCATATCATAAAAGTATTTGTTCATTGCAGACCGAGTAGGCGGGCTTTTCTGTTCTGAGAATGTTTACACCGTGCATTTTTGCCTTTTCGATAACCTCACCATCGGGCATAACGCCCTCGGCAAGCACGATGCAGGCAACGTCCGCCATTGTTGCAACCGCAACGATATTGGAGTTTGTCATAATGGTTACCCACATATCTCCGCTTTGAGCTCTGCCCATGACCCAGCTCAGAAGATCCCCGGTATATCCTCCGGTAACCTCTCTGTCGCCGTCGGGCATTACAAGTATCTCAAGTGAAAGCTTTTTCTGAAGTTCGGCTACCGTCATTTCGATGTCGCCCTTTCTTAGTCTTTTATTTATTCCTTTTCCTGCTGATCCTTTTTCAGAACAGAGGTGTTGTTATAAAGCTGTGCAAGCTTTTCTCTCATAACGAACAGACACTGATTTTCATTTCCGCCACCGCATACTATATCCTCTGCAAGTGCACGGCAGGTCGGAGCACCGCAGGCTCCGCAGTCGATATGAGGGAATTTTTCATACAGCTCCTGGATGTTGTTCATTATCTTCATGGCCTCAGCCATGTTGTCGCTCAGACGTGTTGTCTGAGAATATTCAACGTCGCTTGACCACATATATGCTTCGGGAATGAAGGTATTGTCGTCATCTCCGGATATCGAATTGCAGGAAACCGGAAGATATCTGCGCAGCGTCTGCAGTCTTGCCTTTGCGATGTAGGGATTTTCCACCGTCATAGCACCGCCGACGCATCCGCCGTTGCAGGCGTTCAGCTCAACGAATTCGAGTCCCGAGAAATTACCGTTTTCTATCTCCTCGAGAACCTTTATAACGTTCTCTATACCGTCAGCAGCAAGATATTTTTCATTGAAGAGGGCAGACGCCTCTCCTCCGCTTGCCGCCCACGACATTCCAATGATACCGGTTTTTGAGGTGTGGGTTATCTCGTCGTCCGGATTCATCTTGGGCAGAAGCTTGAAGTAGAAATCGGACATTGAGAGAACTCCGTCTATCTCGCTCTTTTCAATGCCTATCGGGTTTCTGACGTAGCTTACCTTTGCAGGGCAGGGCGAGATGAAGAGAGCGCATATATCCTCACTGCGAAGCTCGGGATGAAGCGCAAGAGCTTCTTCCTTTGCTATCTTTGCCGCCAGCTCCACGGGAGCAAGCATAGGCAGAAGATTGTCACGCAGAAGCGGGAATCTTATACTTATAAGTCTGGTTATCGCCGGGCAGGCGGTCGAGATGACCGGCTTTACTACATCCTTACGGCGAAGATATTTTCTCGTATAGCTTGAAACGAGCTCAGCGGCTCTTGCCACCTCTGCGACCTCGTCAAAGCCGCATTTGTACAGACCCGAGATTATGTAGTCGATATCGTCAAGATTGTCGAACTGACCGTACAATGCAGGTGCCGGCAGAGCTATTTTATATTTATAATCCTTGAATTTTTCAAAATCGTCAAAAGAAGCCTTTTTTGCCTTATAGGGGCAGACTCTTATGCATTCTCCGCAGTCTATGCAGAGATTTTCGTCTATGACGGAATGGCCGTCAATAATTCGTATTGCTTCGGTGGGACAACGCTTAAGGCAGGTCGTACAGCCCTTGCACTTATCCGTTATAAGATGCACCGAATGCTTGAACTGACTCAATCGTCCGTCCTCCTTTCTGGTGAACTTATCCGGCGATCAAAGATTTACCGTCATGGTGATTTTTGTGCCGATGCCTATCTCCGATTCGATCTCCATCGTATCGGTATTGCGCTTCATGTTGGGAAGACCCATACCTGCACCGAATCCTAAAGATCTTACGTTTTCGGGCGCAGTAGAATAGCCCTCTTTCATGGCGAGGTTGATATCGGGTATACCGGGACCGCAGTCATCGAGAATGATGGTGATCTTTTCGGTATCCACGAGCACCTGCGCCTTACCGCCGTTTGCGTGGATGACCATATTGATCTCGCCCTCGTACATTGCGATGGAAACTTTTCTTATAACTTCAGGGGATATTCCAAGCTGTCTGAGCATCTTCTTGGTCGAGACCGATGCTTCGCCGGCAGACGTGAAATTATCTCCGTCAACGTCAAATTGGAATTTTATCTGATCGCTCATTGCTTTTGCAGCTAAGCGCCGTCGGCGCCATCTCCTTTTATTATTTGGGGTTGGCTTTGGCAGTTTACGATATTGAGGTGCTGCTGTCGGGCAGACCGTTTGAATAGAGTATGCCGCACGCAGGGTACATTCTCATATCGGAGGCGAGAACGGCAATTCCGCTCTCCTTTGCAAGCTCGATGATCTCGTCGGTCGGCTTTTTGCCGCGCACGAATACTATGCAGCGCATATCCATCATCTCTGCGGTTCTGATGACCTGAAGGTTGCAAAGGCCGGTAAGAAGGACGGCCTGATCCTTGACGTAAGCCAGAACGTCACTCATCATATCACTTCCGCAGGCGCTGTGGACCTCACAGTTCAGCTTATCCTCTCCGCATATAACGGAAGCATTAAGGAGCTTTGCGATAACCGAAATTTTCATTTTATCTGTATCTCCTTGAGATAGAATAATGACAAAAGGGCAGACTACCCCCTTATCCACTCTATTATACAATATATCTTGTAAAAATGCTATAGTTTTTTATAAATTTTTTTTGAAAATCGTGCAGTTTAATGGTGCATTTTTGGATTTTTTTGCAAAAAACTCAAGATTTTTAAGAAGTTTTTCTTTTTGGTTGTAAAAATTGGAAGGGTATGTTATAATAATATAATGCCGGGCATGTCCGGTATATGATAGTTTATTAATTCAGAGGTGATATAAAATGGCAGAAAACAAAAACGTTGAAAATCAGGAATGCACTCACGACTGCTCTACCTGCTCAAGCAATTGCGCATCAAAGGAAAAGAAAAGTCTTATTGAGGAGCAGAATAAGCTCAGCAATGTTAAAAAGGTAATAGGCGTAGTCAGTGGAAAGGGTGGCGTCGGAAAATCGATGACGACCTCTATGCTCTCCGTTCTGACCAGACGTATGGACTATAAAACTGCTGTGCTTGACGCCGATATAACCGGTCCCTCCATACCCAAGATATTCGGTGTAAAGGGCTCTGTAGAGGGCAGCGAGGACGGACTCTTCCCGGCACAGACCAAAACCGGCATCAGAATGATGTCCGTAAACCTTCTCCTTGATGACGAAAAAACTCCCGTTATATGGAGAGGTCCGGTCATCGCAGGAACTGTAAAGCAGTTCTGGACTGACGTTATATGGGATGACGTTGACTATATGTACGTCGATATGCCTCCCGGAACGGGTGATGTTCCGCTTACCGTATTCCAGTCTCTTCCGGTAGACGGTATCGTTATTGTAACAAGCCCGCAGGAGCTTGTTTCAATGATAGTTGCCAAAGCGGTAAATATGGCAAAAATGATGAATATACCCGTTCTCGGTATAGTTGAAAATATGAGCTATATCAAGTGCCCCGACTGCGGTAAGGAAATAAAGGTATTCGGTGACAGCAAGATAGACGAGGTCGCTCGTGAATTCGGACTTGACGTTATCGGACGCATTCCGCTTGATCCTTCGCTTGCCGCACTCTGCGATAAGGGTATGATCGAGCTTATGGAAAACGATTATCTGAACGACGCCGTAACGGCAGTTATAAACAAAACGTCGGATAAATAAATCCGATATGCAGGGGGTGCTGTCTTATGAACAGACCAAAGGAATACCGCACACGCCGTAAGAACGAGATACTTGAATATCTGAACGATAACGCAAGTCAGCACGTGACCGCCGCTGATATTATCAGCCACTTAAGAGAGAGTGGAAGCACGGTAGGCTCTGCAACGGTATACAGAAATCTTGAAAAGCTCTCGGCGGACGGATATATAAGAAAATATTTCGTTGGTGAAAACTCCCCGGCGTGCTATCAGCTATCGTCATCAGCATGCAGCGGACATCATCATCTGCGCTGTCTTGGCTGCGGAAAGCTGATCCATCTCAGCTGCGGACTGCTTGATGAAATAGGAGATCACGTAAAGGCAGAGCACGGCTTTTCGCTTGATAAGACCAAAACCGTACTCTACGGCTACTGCTCCGACTGCGATCAAAAATGAATAAAAACGAAAAAAGCCCTCAAATGAGGGCTTTTTTCAATTTCAAAATTATTCCTTAACAACGCCTTTTTTGAGGATGATGTTAGCGTAGATAGCCTTTTCGCCTGTCTGGATTATGCAGTAAGCCTTCTTAGCTCTTTCATAGAAATCAAAGCGCTCGATCATGCCGAATTCTTCATCGGTATGAGGCTTAACTATTCTCTTGTAATCCTCCCATATCGGAACTGTTATACCTGCGGCAGCATCGCCGGGGGTAAGGTCCATGAGGAATATAGGCTGAGCGTAGGTGTCAAGAGGCATAAGCTGAAGAATAGCCTCGAGAAGCTCGGGAACGCCGTGACCGTCTGCACGGACGAACTTGCAGTCCTTAGCGCAGCTTGCGCCCGGGAAGTTACCGTCAGCAAGAACGATCTCGTCGCCGTGACCCATTTCCATAAGTATTTTAAGAAGCTCGGGTGATATTATGTTCGGAACACCTTTTAACATAGTATTAATCTCCTTTATAATGCTCGCACATAGCGAAAAATTTTCTTTATAATAAAATTATAACTCTGATCCTTCCTTTTGTCAACGAAATGTTAACTTTATCTTTTAAATATTATTCTGACATAAAAAGTAAAGCTTTAGGAAATAATTTCAACAGATGGAAATAGGAGGATAAGAAGGCGTGGAAAAGCGTGTTTTTTCAATTTTTATGGCAATGATGCTTATGCTTTTGTCGGTGAGCGTCAGGCTTTGGTATATCATGGCTGACGGCGAGAGCGACGTTAGCGTATCGCTTGAAAATTACAGTCGAAGACTAAATATAGCCTATCGCAGAGGCTTTATTTATGACAGAAACAAGAATCCGATAGCAGGCATAAAAAACGGATATATAACCGTCGTTGATGCAAGCCGTGCGGCAGATGCAGAGGTCATTGCAAGGGTATCCGATATGAGTCTGCAGAGCATCTCTGCTATGATTATAAAGGGAAAACCGTTTACCGTTTCCACAAGCGAGGATATAAGCTGCAGCTGGGCGGTAAGCCTGCCGAGATATTCAAGATATCTCAGCTCTTATCCTGCCGTTCATATAATAGGCTATCTTGATGCAAACGGCAATGGGGTAGGCGGAATAGAGGCGGCATTTAACGAGTATCTTGAGGAATGCGGAGGCGAGGCGGTGTTCAGATATTCGGCAAATGCAAGGGACCGTCAGCTCGCAGGGCTTATTGCTTCTGTATCTGACAGCGGTTATTCATCTCTTGGCGGTGTTACGCTGACTCTTGACCTTGAGCTTCAAAAAAGGCTTGAGGGGCTAAGCTTGGAAAAGGGCGCAGCGGTAGTAATGGATATTTCAAGCGGAGAGATAGTCGGATGCATCAGCCGACCCTCCTATTCGCCCGATGATCTCGCACGCTATCTTGACAGCACGCAGGGCGAATTTATAAACCGAGCCTTTTGCGCCTTCACCCCGGGCTCTCTTTACAAAACGGTAACCGCATGCGCCGCACTTGAGGCAGATATGGGATATGCCGACCTTATATATTTTTGCGACGGTAGTCGCTGCTTTGAGGGTATACCGCACGGAGATATCGATATGAAGGGAGCGATGGCGGTATCCTGCAACGGATATTTTGTAAATATTGCAAGGGAGATAGGAGCAGCGGCAATCGCCTCTATGGCAGAGAGAATGGGGGTTGGCGAGGATATACTTTCGGGATTTTCATATAATGCCGGAAGCTCATACGAGACCGTAAGTGAAAATTCTGCAATAGGTCAGGGCAGAGTGCTCGTTACCCCGATAGAAGCGGCAAGGATGTATTCAGCCATAGCAAATAAAGGGATACTTCCGGAGCCGACGATAGTTAAATCTCTGACCCTTTCAGACGGTACAGACGCTAAATATCATATCGGCGAGAGCAGACGGGTCATATCGGAAGATACTGCGCTGGCGGTGAGGAATATGCTTTTCTCGGTGATATACAAAGGAATAGGCGGTGCAGCCGCCCCAACTGTCGGTAGAGCCATCGGAAAGACTGCAACCGCACAGACCGGACAATACGGAGAGGATGGAGAAGAGAAGCTTCACTCATGGTTTTGCGGTGTCTACGAGGGTTATGCCATAGCCGTGCTTTGCGAGGATGCAAAGGCAGGGAAAAGTCCGTCAGCCCCCATCTTTTCTCAGATATGCGGCTTTATATGGGAGGAGCTGCACTCATACGGAGCATCGGGATATTCGATCGGAGCAGTTAAATAAATAAATAAAGCTTCCTGTATAAGCAGGAAGCTTTATTTTACTTCAAAACGTTTTTGCAGAAGAGATACAGAAGCACCGCAACCTCAGAGCGTTTTGCTTCGCCCTGCGGGTCGATATTTCCGTTTGATGCAACGTCTATGATATTCATAGCTTTGCAGTATTTGATAGAATTTATCGCCCAGGAAGCGATTTTATCGGTATCAGCATAGAAAAGCGATGTCTGATCGCTGAATGCGCCAACACCTACCATATCGGCGTATCTCTTCATAATGGAATACATCTGCTCGTGCGTTATAATATCGTTAGGACCAAAGGTTCCGTTTCCGTATCCGAGAACGAGTCCTTCCTCAGACGCCCACTTTACGTACGGACAGTAGTACTCGCCTGCGACAAGGTCGCTGAAGGCTTCACCGTAATATTTTGTGGTATCAAGACCGTAAAGTCTTCCGAGCACGGTGACGAACATTGCTCTCGTCATAGTAACGTTCGGAGAGAACTGTGTTTTTGACGTGCCGTAGAAAAGGCTGTTCAGATTAACGAATTTTATAGCGTTGTAGAATTTATCCGATTCGCTTATATCGGTGAAGGGATTGTCCCATAAAGTGTCCTCCACGGTAGAATCAGAAGCAATCTTTTTGAAGGTCACGGAAATGCTGTGGTCTGCATCTACCGCACAGAAAACGTGCATATTCGCAGAGCCTACGCTTCTGCCGTCCACGATGATATCCTCAACTGCATATCCGGCAAGAGGGGTTATAATAAAGGTCTTGTTATATCCCTGCTTTACCGTCTGATTGGAAGAGGGAGAAACAGAACCGCCCTCACCTGAAGAAACGCTTATCTGATACTGCTTATCGGGAAGTGAAAGCAGATATTCAACGTTTCCCGTCAGCTGTCCGAGCGCCTGTGTATAAGCATATATACCGCTTTGCGAGGAGGGAGTGCTGTTGCCGTACATTCCGCTTCCAAGGGCGCTTACCGTAAAGGTATAATTACCCTTTGCGAATATGGCTTTATTAAAGTCATACTCGGTAGCCGTGGTCGTGTAGGCCTTTCCGTAAGGATATCCGTCCTTATAAAGCTGAACCGAATATCCGTCTGCGAAAAGAATATTTTCCCAGCTTGCAATACCGTTTTGGAAGGAAAGTGACTCAGGTGCGTCAAGGTATGTAACGTACGACATCTCTGCAATTATCGTCTTTTCTGACGTATAATCCTTGCAGCCAAGAGTTAAAGCAAATTCATACTTTCCGTCTTTAAGGTCTGCGGTGAGCTTTGCCGAAACGGTTACCTCTTCATTTGCAATAATCTTTATCAGTTTTTGATTTACTGCCTGTGAGATCATATTGAGAGATGCATTAGCAGCAACCTCAGCGTTTATTTTATTGCCGACGAGAGAGACCGCCTCATCAAGCAGTGTCTTTTCTCTGTCTTCAAGATATTCGGGGAATATGGACATCTCTACAGATGAGCTCTCTTCTCCGCAGCTGAACAAAACGTTGTAATGCTCGTCCCTTATTTTTTCAAGAGTAACCTTTACTCCGTAGGCTTCCTTTTTATCTGCAAGAAGAGTATTTACATATATGAGGGATGCATTGTCAAGGTCTTCTCCCTTCGCATCGAACGGTACGGTAAATTCACCCCAGCAATACGCTATCAGGTTTCGTGCGGCCGATACAGCAGCTCTGTCAGAAGCAGCAGCGCCGTGTTCCTTGGCAAGTATTGTAAGCTTTATTCTTGAGGTGCTCTTTGAATAACCGTCCTTTGCAAGGTACACTGTAAAGAGGTAGCTTCCGTTTTCTCCGTCGGGATCATCCTGAGTGCCGGATATTGCAGAAGAATACTGCACGGTCTCAACCGTAATACCGATCTCGTCATCGTTAATTACTCTCTGAGAGATACCCTTGACATAATTCTTGAGTGCCTCCTCGCTGTATGCCGCTCCCTCTATGACAGATGGAAATTCAGCAGAAGCAAGAAGCTCACACGCACGGCTCAAACGAAGCTCGGTTGCATTCGGGGCTGCCTCAAAAATTACTTCTATGTCTTTTTCTTCGATAACACGTCCCTTGGTAAGAGTTACCGTGTAAATGTTTCCGGACTTATACTCAACGTTTGAGAGGACTCCGGATGCCTTGGGAATTGAAGCTATCGTTTCACTTACGTATTCCTGGACGCTCGCCGTTTTAGCAGACTGATCAGCACTATTGCTGCTATAAATGCGCCTCCCGCCGAGGATACCCGCTACAGCGGCCGAAACGGAAAGCGTATCCTGCTCAGACTCGCCGGAAAATGCGTTCGTTCCACTCTGCGTGGACGCATTGCTGTCTGTGTAAACCACGCCGTCGCCGAGAGCAGTAACGGTAAAGCTGTAATTCCCCGTTTCTGTCATCTGCGAAGCAAAGTTACAGGATGTAGATGTGACTGTTATCGGATCACCGTAAACAGAATTGTTTTTATAAAGCTGAACTCGGTACGCCAAAGCGCCCTCTACAGCATTCCACGCAGCAACAGAGTTACTCCAGGTAGGATTGGTGGGTGCAGGAAGCTTTTTAGCCTCTGTCGGAGTTTCCTCGGTATCTATCTTGGGAGGAGTTGTTTCTTCACTCTCGGGGGGAGTGACCGAGGGAGCACCGATACCGGCATTGCCGCTGTATACGGGGGAAGGAAGATCACTTGCCTTATTATCAAAATATGAAAGGATGGTCTGATTAGTTCCGTCGGAAAGAGCTATCGAACACGATGAGCTTGCGTTGAGCGAATTTGCTTCAACTGTCGTTGCGACTCTGATAGAATCTGCGGAAAGATCTGATGAAGTGGAATTCTTTGCAAGTCTTATCTCACATACGGTAGTAAGATCTGAGTACGTAACGTAGGCATCCTGCTTGATTATGAGATATATGTAGCCCATACCGTTACTTTCTGCATAGGATATTACCGGAACGATACCGTTTTCTGACCATTTGTCGGTGATAGGATCAGAAAGAGAGGCTCCGCCTACCTTATCCTTAAGCTTATAGAAGTATTCTTCGCTGTCCTCAAAGGACTTAAACTGCCCCTGATAATCGGACACGAGGGTTTTGTACTCATTCCCGTCCATATCGAATGGAACGAATATAAGCTTGGTAGCATCAAACGCAATCATCATCGACTGAACGCCGTTTATATTGCTCCCCTTATACTGAAGTCCTACGGTGTAGGTTTGCAGATCGGTACCGCTTCCGTCACCTTGAGTATTCCAGAGCTGATCCGAGGTGTTGATATCCAGACCGAATCCGCAGCCGTCCTGTGCGGCAAAAAGTCCGAATTGAACCAACTGAAGTGACATAAGCACGGAAAATGCTATGAGAACAGCTGATCTCAGAATTTTTTTCATATTATTTCTCCTTAAATATTTGCCATGTTTTACGGGTTTTCAATATCGGAATAATCTATTTTAACTTCCGCCTTGAGCATGTTAAACGAAAGTATCGCAACATCCTTTGCATCTCGGAAACCGTCCTTGTCAATATCGGAATCGGGATACATTGCATCATTGTTTGATTTGCCCATATCATATACAAGCGCCGCAACGTCTGTCGAGTCTATAAAGTTATCGCCTGAGATATCTCCGCCGGGCAGATTTATTTCGGAAAGAAGCAGTCCGAAATCAATGTTGTCTCCAAAAACTACAACGTTAGTAACGGTAAAGCCGATGTGTCCGTTCTTGGTAATTACAAGATCGTACGTGCCGCTTTCAACGTTATCAAACGTGAAGCCTACGAGGGTTATCGGAGCGCCTTCAATATGGTCGATCTCGGCGGTATATGCAATTCCTTCCCCGGTTTTGAGGGTAACGAGCGTATCGGAAAGTCTGCCGTTAACACCGGATACTGTACCGGTTATTTTAGCCTTGGCTGAAGGAACGATGGGCTCGTTTTCTTCCCAAACTGCGATTATCTGTGTGTTTGCATTGACTGTGTATTCGTCTCCGGCTTGATATATAACTCCGCCTATATCCCAACCTGCGAAGGTATAATTTTCCTTTGAAATACTATCAGCACTTGCCAGCGTTATTTCTGTTCCGGGCAATACGGCATTCTGCGTGGGCACCGTGCCATCGGCTCCGGGTGCATAGTAGGTTACGGAATACTTAAGTATTGCTTTCCAAACGGCAACTATCTGTGTATCAGCCGTAACGGTGTAGCTGTCGCCGGGAGCATATACGGTGCCGTTTATCCTCCACCCGTCAAACGTAAAGTCTGTTTTTGTGATACCGTCAGCGGTTGCGAGAGTAATTACCGTGCCTGTCGTTACTGCATCCTGAGTAGGAGCAATTCCTTCTGCATCCCCGATATCGTAACTTACCGTATGCTTGATTATCTCGTCCCAGATAGCAGTTATCTGCGTATCTGCGTTGACTGTAAAGCTATCGCCTTCGTGATATGTAACGCCGTTTATCTTCCATCCTGCGAAGGTGTATCCGTCTTTGCTGAAGCCTTCGTCGCCTGCAAGAACGATCGAATTGCCGTGCTCTACAGCGTCCTGAATGGGAGCTGTGCCCTGCGCATTACCGATATCGTATGTTACTGTGTGCTTGATCACCTCGTCCCAGATAGCAGTTATCTGCGTATCTGCGTTAACTGTAAAGCTATCGCCTGCGTGATATGTAACTCCGCTTATCTTCCAGCCTGCAAATGTGAATCCGCCTTTGCTGAAGCCTTCGTCGCCTGCAAGAATAATTGATTCACCGTGCTTAACGGGATCCTGCGTGGGAGCTATGCCCTGAGCATCACCGATATCGTAGGTAACAAAGTGCTTGACCTCTTCGTTCCAGATGGCAGATATCTGGGTGTTGCCTGTAACGGTATAGCTATCGCCTGCCTTATACGTAACGCCGTTTATCTTCCATCCACCGAAGGTGAAGCCGTCTTTGCTGAAGCCTTCGCCGCCTGCAAGAGTGATAGAGCTTCCCTCTGTAACGGCACTCTGCACGGGAACAGCTCCGATACCGCCGTTTATATCATATGTAACGGTATATTTAACTGCGGGAACGTCATGCTCAAGAGTTAACATATAGGACGTAAGCTGACCGTTTTCAGGGTCGATGGTCGTGTAATAGGTAAGAGTGTCCCCGCACAACTCAAAGCCGTATATGCGACCCTTCGATGCATCGTGAATGGCAGGCAACTCGGTAGAGACGTTTGTTTTGGGATCGTAGCTGTATACCTTTTCGCTGGTATTGTAGTAAAGCTTATCCTCAAAGGATCCGATGCCACTGAATGCTTGCTTATAAAAGGTGTTATTACTTCCCCAAACGTACCATTTGCCAAGATCGATCTCGGTAACCTCTTGAGTTTCGCCTGAATCGATATCGCAGGAGATTATGATGTGGCTTTGCGGGAAGGCAGTAAACCATTCGTCACCGGCTTCAACTATCGGATAGTAAAGATCGTCCCAGAACCAGTCGTCGTATTTGTCGGACAGACACTCGTAATCGCGCACCCAGTCGTGATGTCCAAGATCTCCGTGCTGATCGTCGAATATCTCCTGGTCGCTGACCAGAAGAAAATCGTGTGAAACAAGCCCGGGGTTGTCTGAGTCAAGGTAAAAAACATTGCCTCCCTGGTCCATAGCAAGGGTGGGGTTATTATATCCGTCATTCCAGGTAATATCAAGATGATACCAATATCCGTCAAGATAAACAACGTTCCAAATGTGTTTCATGGGGGGGCTTGCCACGCTCGATACTCTGATACCCTGGGATTTGAGAAGAGCTATAGCTGTAAGCGTATATGCCTGGCATACACCCGTCTTTTGTGTAAGAAATCCGTACGCATCGTATATTGCATAGCCCTTGCCCTGTCCCTCATTGTACAGTCCCATATCATCGTACGTATAATTAAGGGAAAGATAGTCGTTTATGAAAACTATCTTTTCAAGATCAGACCATTCAGGATCGATAAGATCGGTTATCTTTTTGAGCTCTGCATCGTATGTAACCTTCATTTCTGAGATAGTGTCTTTATCATACATATATACCGGAGCAATTCTGGTTACGTATTTGTTTGAGTTTGCATCCATAGCACTATACGACGAATATGCATTGGTGTAGAACAGCTCGGGGCAGTGATTTATAAGATCCTGGAAGAGCACCTTCACCTTTTCGGGAGAAAATCTATAGGCAGAGATGTCAATAAACTCGTTAACGTTCATCAAGCCTTCGAATATAAGGTTATATGCCTCATCTTCGGGGGAGCTTCCCGAGCCGTCCGTTAGAAATCTGTCTGCACTGACTATCCCATCGTCAGATGAAGTCGATTGACCGGACGGGATAGCTCCGTTCTGAATAAGCTCAGGATATACCACCTCTAAGGGATATTCCTCAACCGCTTTTGAATCGACTGCATAAACTGTAAATAAGCCGTGCGGAATCACCGTAAGAACTGCGAGTATGATGCAAAGAAGCTTTTTCATAATGATCCTCCGTGTTGTTTTATATATAAGAACGTTTGATAAAATATGAAAATATGAGAATACACTCAGAGAAATTATATCACATCAACAGTCTGTTGTCAACCGCTGTGGCATAGTCATTATTTGGTTTTCTTCCTCTTAATAAGAACACCTCTTTTAAGACTCCAGCATTCGCATTTGGCGTGATCGGTAATCCTTTCTCTTCCTCTTGATATGCACAGACTTGAAGTGATCGAAATGCTCTCACCGTCATCCTCTGCCTCACAGATAAATCTTATCATAAGAGCCCTGTACCTCAGATGCTTTCTCGGAGTCTGATCAAGGGTGTATCTTTCATTTTCCAAAGGGAAAATATCGGATTTTGCATATTCCTTTACAGCCCTTGTAAGCTCTCGGTAATACCGCGCAGCGTATTTTTCAAAGCCGGGGGGGCAGTTTTCAAACTCCGGGTATATCATAATGAGAGTGGCGAGGACCACTCCCTCGTGCGTGTGGGTGATAACCTCTTTTTTCAAGGTCATTGTCATAGCATTATCCCCTTTCTTGTAGCTTATTTTTACTATATGTACAAGAAAGATATTATTATGAAACGAAATATATTTCGTTTTGTTATTGAAAGTGCATTCTTTTTTTGATATAATTTAGTTTAGTAGAGGGATAATATCTCATCAGATCGAATATGCATTCAGGAGCATAAAATGGATATAGTAAAAAAACTGTTCAAACGCTATTTTATTGACGCTATGGGAGCGATGGCACTCGGGCTTTTTTCCTCGCTCATAATAGGTCTTATAATATCACAGCTTGCAAAGATACCGGGGTTCTCGGCTCTTTCGGGGCTTTCTGAGCTTCTCGGAGCATCATCTCCGGTTATCGGATGTGCTATAGGTGCGGCTGTTGCCTGGGGACTCAAGGCAAAGCCGCTGGTCATATTTACCTCAGCCGTTACCGGAGCTATAGGATATCAGGCAGGCGGACCTATGGGGTCCTACGTCGGAGCGGTGGTCGGAGCTGAGCTTGCATCTCTTGTCGCAGGCAAGACCAAGGTAGATATAGTTCTTACCCCGATGGCTACCATCCTCACCGGAGGCACGGTAGCACTGCTTGTCGGACCCTACATAAATGCATTTATGAATGCTTTCGGCGGTTTTATAAATACTGCGACCGAGATGCATCCCATCCCTATGGGAATACTCGTTTCGGTGCTTATCGGTCTTGCGCTTACTGCACCTATATCATCTGCCGCCATCTGTATATCTATAGGAATAAGCGGACTTGCCGCAGGTGCGGCAGTAGTCGGCTGCTGCTGTCAGATGGTAGGCTTTGCGGTCGCAAGCTACCGTGATAACGGTGTAGGCGGTCTTATCTCGCAGGGAATAGGAACGTCAATGCTTCAGTTCCCGAATATAATGAGACGTCCGCAGATATGGATAGCGCCTACGCTTGCATCTGCGGTGCTCGGACCGATATCGTCTGCTCTTCTCGGTATGACCAATACACCCACCGGCGCAGGAATGGGAACGTCCGGACTTGTCGGACAGTTTGGAGCTGTTGCCGCAATGAGCGACGCAGGTGTAAACACCGTGCTCATATTTATCGAAATAGCGGTAATGCACTTCGTGCTGCCTGCTCTTCTTACTCTCGGCTTTGACGCCGCCCTCAGAAAATTAGGCTGGGTAAAGGCCGGAGATATGAAGCTTCAAAGCGTGGATTAATAATATTTTTTAATGGTGGAATATGAATTATTCACTTTCAGACATCGTAAAGAACTTCACCGTAGAGGTTTCTCTTGAATCTTACGGAAACGGGCACATCAACGACACCTATATTACCGACGGTCAGCCGAGATATATCGTTCAGCGCATAAACCATTCGATATTCAAGCACCCCGAGCAGGTTATGAGTAACATAATCGGTGTTACAGAGTTTTTGCGCCGAAAGATAATCTCTCTTGGCGGTGATCCGGAAAGAGAAACGCTTACCGTTATCAAAACAAAGAACGGAGACAGCTTTTACGGAGCCGAAGATGGAAGCTGCTTCAGAATGTACAAGTATATCGAAGATTCGGTAAACTATGAGACCGCCGAAGGCCCTGCTCAGCTTTATAATGCGGCAAAGGCATTCGGCAGATTCCAAAGGCTTCTCTCGGACTATCCTGCCGATATGCTGTACGATACCATACCGTTTTTCCACGATACGAGAAAGCGTTTTTCCGATTTTGAGCAAGCTGTGGAAAAGGATATCGCATCGAGAGCTAACAGTGTTCAAGCGGAGATAGATTTCATTCGTGCACGCAAAGCCGATACAGGTGTCATACTTGACGCAATAAAGGACGGGAGCGTGCCGATAAGAGTTACACATAACGACACCAAGCTAAACAACGTGCTTTTTGACAGAGATACCGGAGAGGGCATTTGTGTTATCGACCTTGATACCGTAATGCCGGGCTCGCTTCTGTATGATTTCGGTGATGCGCTTCGATTCGGAGCATCGTCGGGTGCGGAGGATGAAACAGACCTTGATAAGATATATTTCGACCTTGAGCTGTTTGAGGCTTTCACAAAAGGCTTTATTGAGGAAGCAGGCGACAGCCTCACCTCCAAGGAAATAGAGCTTTTGCCCTTCTCGGCAAAGCTTCTCACTTACGAGTGCGGAATGAGATTTCTTGGCGACTACCTGAATGGAGATACCTACTTCAAAATCCACCGTGAGCATCATAATCTCGACCGTGCACGTACACAGCTCAAGCTGGTATACGATATTGAAAGCAAGCTTGAGGATATGAAAAAAATAGTAAGCAAATACATATAAAAAAATGACGAGGATTTTTCCTCGTCATTTTTGCTATTTACGGATTTGTAAAATCAATTACACCGGGGGATTTCAGCATATTCGATGCAATTATCGAAGCATCCAAAGCATCTCTGAAGGTGTCTCCGTTTATATCGGAAAGTGCATACGCTGCATCCTCAGCCGACTTGAGAAGGTCGAAGACAAAGCGTGAAATATCAAGTGAATCTATGGTCTCGTTACCGTCCATATCTCCTGCTCTGAGGGAAACAGTGCCTATAACATCGTCAAGGTCTACGTTTCCGTTTATCGCTATGTTCTTTACCGTGCAGGAAAGGCTTCCCTGCTTGGTTATAACGAGATCGTAGCTTCCTTCGGGAATATTGATTAAGCTGTAGCCTTCGGATACCGATCCTTTTTTATCTGTAGCAGCGATTACTGTAGAGCTTACTGTCACACCGTTTTGCTTGAGCTCTATCCTAACCGGTATCTTTCCGTTTTCACTTCTTACGCTTCCGCTGAGAGTGTAACCGCCCTCTACCGATATAGGCTCAACTACGGTTATACGGCACTGTGCGTATACTGTACCTTCAAACGAAAGATTTATCGTGGTATTACCTGCGGCTACTGCCGTTACCGTACCGTCAGCCGAAACGGTTGCAACCGAGATATCCTCGGATACATAGCTGATGGAGTCTACAGAGCTGTCTGTAACCTTTATCTTGTAGGTTTCGCCCTTGAGTACGGTCGCACTGTTCTTTTCAAGAACGATGTAATCGCCCTCGGAAAGTATGGATGCCGCCTGATCTATCTCAGCTGCAGTCAGCGCTCTGTTATAAAGTCTTACCTCGTCAAGAGAGCCGTCCCAACGGTTTGTATTTCTGGGAAGACGTCCTATCGAGAACTCAGCGCCGAGCTTTCTCATGGTTCCGGCAATGCCGTTCCATGAGCCTGTAACTCTTCCGTCAACGTATGTCTTAACGCTGCCTGAGTCAAAGGTTATTGCTATATGGTGCCACTTGCCGTCCGCTACGTTTTTGCTGAACGGGAACTGTATCTCGTGGGTGTTCGTTCCGGGCATATAGAAGTCACGTGTGTAGAAGAAGGGCTCACCTGCGTAGGCGGAGAGCTGCCAATGTCCTGCAAGCGGATAGACCACGTGCGAGAGCACGGTCATGCTTGCCGTGGAATTGGTGGTCTTTACGTACGCCATTACCGTAAAGGTATCGGTGCAGTCTATCTCGGTGTTCATTATTCCGAGTGAGCCTGTATTTATATCAAGCGAAACGGACGAGCCGAGTGAGCTTGCGTAATCCTTCTTCCATTCGCCGTAGCGAAGGGTTCCTCTGCCTGCTCTGCCCGTAACGTCGTAGAGAGCGATACCACGGGGAGAATTGAAGTCCCAATAGAGCTGAAGTCCGCTTGATACTATAAGCTGCTGCGTTGCCATCACGTTCTTGTAGACCGACGCATCGCAAACGTTCTTGACGGTCAGCTTATATTCGCCGTTTGATGCAAGGTTTGCAACCGTAAGCTCTACGGTAAGACCGTCTTCACCAAGATTTGCAGACGTGACGGATGCACCGCCGTCAAGGGTATAGTTAGCGGTATTTTCAGCACTTGCGCTGTCAAGTAATTCACTAAACGTAACGATTATCTTTGATACCGAATTTGCCGCTGCGCTTATAACGCTCGGAGCCTGCGTATCAAAGAGGGAGATTGCCGATACTGCATCGCTTTGTGCGGAGTTTACTCCGTTTACGCCTGCAGTTATTACGGTATATCTGTGATTTTCGTTTTCGCGCACGCCGTAGTCGGTATACTGAGCAGTTGACGCCTGAGTATATCCGATAACTGCGCCGTCACGAAGGATAAAGTATCCCCTTGCAGAAGGAACAGCATTCCAGCTGAGTGATATCTTGGTATCGCTTACTGCCCCAGCTGTAAGACCGCTTACCGTCTCGGGAGCCTCTGCAACCGAGGTGTCAGCCTCGTTCCAGAAGGATATGCCGTCAACACCCTGCGTGCTGTTTACAGATACTGTCTTTGTCTCGCCCGGATTCATAAAGAAGTAGTTATCCTCGGGGATAAAGGTGTTGGAAACTGCCGCACAGTCAAAGTGAACGCCGACTGCAGGATAATTTCCCGTATTTGTTATTGTATAAACGTTACCTTCAACCGAATATTCAAGCTGTGTTGCCGGGAGGTTGAAGAGAGAATCAACGTCGTCCGAATAGTTAACGAAGTAGTAGTTTCTTGCTTCAAGGACGTTTTCTTTATAAAGATCAACCACTACGAAGAGGGGAGCACTTGCCGTAAGTGATGCATCTACGGAAATATTGCCGAGAAGCTTTACCTGCTCAATAGAGCCTGAGCCGGAATAGAGCTGGTTTGCAACGACTTTGAAGGCGCTGTTGTATACCTTAACGTCAACGTCCCATTCGCTTCCCGAAAGCTCGTTTGCATCGTCAAGAAGATAGATGGGAAGCTCCATCTCCTCGCCGAAGTATGAAAGTCTTTCAAAGAGTGCAACTGCAGTCAGAGGAGCGAACGAATCCTGAATGAAGTAGTGCGCTATCTTGGGTGTGCCGTAAACGTCTACGGTAGCCCACGACGCACAGTTGTAAACGTCGGTCAGCTTGTAGTAGCAGATACCGGTTGATTTAGGCCAGCTTGCACGTGCACGCTCGAGAGAATGTCTGTATCCGAGCGACTGCGAAAGCTGTGAGCCGAGAACCATATCCTCAAGTGAATCTACAGTGAGGAATTCACCGCCGTACCACGCCATAGTATTAAGGTCGCCATGCACTACCGGGAAGTTAGAGCCGTTCCATACGAAGCAGTGCCATGCAAGCGTGCCGTCCTGTGCGAGCGGCCACTGTGCCATCTCTTCCGGCGTTGCATACTTGGCGATAGATTCCATATTCATCATACTCGCCTGGCCGTATTCGCCGATGAAGGTCGCTTCGTAGGTTATGTAATCCTCAAGAGGCATATTTCCATGGAAGGAGTCATAGTTATGAGAAGAATCGCCGTAGGGATCCTGTCTGTGCCAGGGTCTCGTGCCGTCGTTTTCTATTGTAAGTCTTCCTATATTGTTGAGAACTCTTGCGCTGAGTGCCGCAAGACCCTCGTTACCGCCACCGTACATAACGAGCGACGGATAATTGCGTATGCGCTTTACGTTTTCAATAACAGTATCGTAAAGAACGTCCTCGGGCTGCTTAGCATAGCTGTCCCATGAGGTAGGCCACTCCTGGAGTACGCAGATACCGTACTCGTCACAGAGCTGATAGAAATCGTCGGTCTCGACGATACCGGGGCCCCACGCTCTGAGCAGTCTGATGCCCTGCTCACGTGCAAGTGTAAGCTGACGGTCGTATCTGTCTCTGTCAAATCTCATAAGAGCGTCTATAGCACACCAGTCTGCGCCCATCATAAAGGTCTTCTTGCCGTTTATGTTAAAGGTCCAGTTGTAAAGGTCGATGTCCTCGCCCATGCCGGCGATCTCTTCCATTACAAGCGTGCGGATACCGAACTGTGTCTGAGTTGAATTAACAACCGCTCCGCCCGACACGAAATCGAGCTTTAAGGTATACAGATTCTGATCGCCCATGCCGTTAGGCCACCAGAGCTGTGCGTTCGGTATGGTGAACTGAAGTCTGATGTCTGCCTCAGACTCTGCAGAGGCTACGTCATATGTAAAGTGATAGCTTTCACCCTCGAAATTCTTGGGGGATACAGTTCCGATAAGCGTACCGTTTATGCCGCCGCCGTAGGGATTTACAAGCTCGGTATAGAAGTCCATAAGTCCGTCTGTGTTAACGGTCGATATGAACGGATGATTTATTGTAACCTGCTCCTGCTTTAAGAGGTATACCGATTTCCATATTCCCAAGGGGGGAATATCGGCGTAGTGCCAGCCGTATGCCGCAGTATAAACGACGGTATCGTTCCAATCCTCTACTGCGGGATACATTCTCATTATAATTGTGTTCTCGCCCTCGACGAGATACTCAGTCACGTCGTAATAAGGACCTCCGAACATTCCCTGATGGAAGCCGAGATACTTGCCGTTCAGCCATATATCGCATCTGTCGCAAACGCCGTCAAAGCAAAGGGTAGCAATATCGCTGTCCTTGGTATAATTAAAGCTCTTTGTAAACCACCAGGTCTTGAAGCTGTTTTCCTTTGCAATCTTTGAGTTCATACCAACGTACGGATCCTCAAGCAGACCGTTTTCCATAAGAGCGGTATGTACGCTTCCGGGAACTGTAACGTCTATCGCACCGTCCCACACAAGATCATTTGAGGGATTGAATACAAGTGTCTTGGCATAGATCTCAAATTCAGCTATACGGCACCATTCGGGAGTGCCGCCCTGATTTGCCTCGGATATCGAGACCTTTATATATTTTGCCTTGTAATATCTGTCAAGCTTAACGTCAACTATGCTCTTGGTGTTATCGGATACAGAGTATATCTCTGTCCAATCCTGCGCATCCTCGCTGACAAGCACCTTAAACGCACGGGTGTTTTCGGCTCTGCCTTCCTCATTTATAACGGCAAGAGAACCGAAATTGTAAAGGATAAAGCCGTTTACGTCATACGTATATCCGAGGTCTATAATAAACCAGGGATCCTTATCGGTGTCACCGTCAGATATCCAAGCATCGGTAGCGTCGCTCTCTCTTGCACCGTCCGTCAGATTGTCGGGAGTGAAATAGTTCTGGAGAGCGTAGTGGCTGGATGCAGTAACCTTTCTGCCGGTAATGTCTACCTTATTATATTCAGCCGAAGTTTCTCCACCTTCGATCTCAGCGCCCGGAACGAATACCTCGAATTCAACTATTCTTGCCCAAGGGTCGCCTGCGACCTGTGTAGGCTGAAGAACGTCAACCTTGATGTATCGTGCCTGATATTCAGCCTCGAATTTGACCTCACAGCTGTCAAGCTTATTTCCGTTTATGCGCTTAACCTCGGTAAATTTCTGACCGTCACTGCTTACGCTTACCGCAAAGGACGAGGTGTTCTCACCGCGTGAGTTTACCTCCGGTATTACCTCAAGAGCACCGAAGCTGTGAAGAACGACTCCGTTTATGGTAACCACTTCGCCAAGATCAACCGTAAAATTGGGAGTAACGTCGGTAGAGCCGTCGTTTATCCACGCATCGGTAGCCTCCTGTGTGAAGCTGCCGTCTATAAGGTTGGAGGGCAAAAAGTAATCGCCACCCGCCTGAAACTGGCTGGAAGCGGTCACGCTTGCGCCCGAAAGATCGTATTTAACGTATTCCTTGTTATACGATACCGTTTCCTTTTCTTCGTAATCGTAGGGCTCGTTTCCGCTGCCCTGCATCATTTTCCAGCTGCCGTCAAGCGATATAACGTCAGCGGTATAGCCACCCGTACTGCCATCGCCTGCATTAAGCGTTACAGCCGTAGGCTGTGCATCCATAGGGGATGCGCCGGGTTTGAGATAATTTTCAATTTCAAACTCGTCAAGACTTTTTGCAAATAACATAGTTCCATGTCCCATACATAAGGATATTGCAAGCATCAGAAGAAATATCCTTGAAATAATCTTTCTCATGGGATCCTCCTTGTTCTTTATCTTGAATTTTCGCAGTGCAAAACGCTCTGCACATTTCATTATAAATGATTTTTTTATATATTACAAGCATACATAATCTCAATATGTACGAACATTTAAACATTTTTTTGATTTTTTTACATCAAAATCCTTATTTTTGCCCGAAATCGAAAGAAATCAAAAGCCAATGTTGACAAATGACAGAGCATATGTTAAAATATCGACAGTAAATGAAAGGTAAAAAAGCGCTTTTCACCGCTTGAATATAAGAAGACCGCTATCGAAAGGGAGAATAATATTATGAAGAAAAAGATCAAGGTCGGATTGCTTACAATGTCGGACGGACGTCCGTACATACACGACGATATGCTCGAGCTTAACCGCGGATATCAGAGAGATATCAAGGCGGCGCTTGAGGCTACCGGAGAGATCGAGGTAGTTGAGGGTGAGCATATTATAAATTCAAACGAGCTTGCGGTTTCAGAGAGCAAGCGTCTAATGCTTGCCGACGTAGAGCTTACCATTTTCAGCTATGCTATATGGTGCTATCCGCAGTACAGCGTGGTTGCTACCAATTTTGCACCCGGTCCGTATATCCTCTTCTCAAATCTTCATCCTTCCGAGTGCGGAATGGTTGGAATGCTTGCGGCATCGGGCTCGCTCAATCAGCTCGGAATTACCCACGAGAGAGTATGGGGATCGGTTCACGATGCTGAGGTTCTCGAAAAGATAATGAAATATATAAGAGCCGCTGCGGCTGTTAAGCGTCTGCGCGGTCTTACCTTCGGTTGCTTCGGCGGCCGTCCGCTCGGTATGTATACCGCCGTTTCAAACCTTGAGCAGTGGCAGAAGGAATTCGGTATCGACGTTGAGTATATCGAGCAGTACGATATCGTACGCTACGGTGAGCACGCATCTGACGAAAAGGTAAATAACGCTCTTGCATGGCTTGAGGAAAATGTAGGCGAGATCAAATACGACGGCGACGGACTTACCCCCGAAAAATTAAAGCTTCAGATCCGCTCATACTACGGTCTGCGTGAGATAATCGCCGAGAGAGGTCTCGACTTTATCGGTATCAAGGCTCACGGTGACCTTACGGCATATTACTCCACTATGGACGTGGCAGAGGCATTCCTCAATGACCCGTACGACTGGGACGGTGAGCACGAGCCGATAATCGCCGCAACCGAGTCCGATATGGACGGCGCTCTCACAATGCAGCTGATGAAGCATCTTACGGGTGAGCCGGTGCTCTTTGCAGACGTTCGTCACTACGATAAAGACGAGGATATCTGGTATTTCTCCAACTCCGGTACTCATACTACCTTCTTTGCAGGCCGTTCCTACGATCCGAAGGAAAATCTTAAAAACGTTACCTTCTGGCCCGAAAAGAGCTACTATCCCGCAGGCGGAGCAAGCGTTCATCACTTTGCCGCTCCCGGTAAGGTAACACTTGCAAGACTTGCACGTAAGGAAGGCAAATACTATATGACCATCGTTCCCGGCGAATTCGTGACATACGACCGTGAAAAGATGCTCGATCTCGGCTCGAGAACCACTCCCGAGTGGCCGGTAGCATTTACCAAGCTGAGCGTCAGCGCAGATAAATTCATTCGTGAATTCCCCTGCAACCACATCCACGGCGTTTACGGCGACATAGTCGACGAGCTCAAAAACATTGCCGATATAATGGGCATTGAATGTATAGTTCTTGAATAAAAGCAGATCACCCTTTCCGAAGCGACGGAAAGGGTGATTTTTTTACGATTCAAGCTGCTTGCCGAGGAAGGACGCTGCCGTTTGGATAAGCTTGCTCTCAAGGTCTTTGTTTGGAGCTTGAGAGTCGTCGGATACAAGGGATGCAACGCATCCGATAATATCGCCTTCGGTGATTATCGGCATTATGCAGGATGCACGCCACGCTGAATTTTCATCGGTGATATAAAGGCGCTCGCCCTCTTTTTCGGTCCACATGGAGCGACCCTCGATGATCTTTTCAAGCTCACGGGAAAGGGACTTGTCCGCAAATTCACGCTTAGGCAGTCCCGAGCAGGCGATAACGCAGTCTCTGTCGGTTATGACAACTGCGAGATCGCAGGTCTTATGAAGGGTCTCCGCATACTGCGAGGCGATGGTCGCAAGCTCGCCTATAGGGGAGTATTTTTTGAAAATTACCTCACCCTCGTGATCGGTGTAGATCTCAAGCGGATCACCCTCACGGATTCTCATGGTGCGTCTGATCTCTTTCGGAATAACTACTCTGCCAAGGTCATCTATTCTTCTTACAATACCTGTTGCTTTCATTTATATAATTCTCCTTTTTAAACACGCTACGATGTTAGTATCTGTAAAGTTAGGAGATTTATACTGCATAAACAAAAATGAACCTATCTTTTCTTTAAAAGGTAGGTTCATTTCTTTTGAAATTCTTCTCCGGTAATAAGATAATTTATCGAAACATTAAAATAATCCGACATTTGAACGAGTAAGTCTAAAGAGGGCTCACGCTTCCCATTTTCATAATAAGACAATGATTCTCTTGATATGTGTAAATCCATAGCAACCTTTTGCTGATTTAAATTTCGTTGCTTTCTTATTTTTTTCAGTCCAATCAAATATAATCACCCTCTTGATTTTATTGTAACTATTTGTTACAATAAAAATGTAACATTTTGTTACATAACAAAAAAGGGAGCTATGTTTATGGCAGGAAATAGTGCATTACGGAGTGCCGATAAAGCAAAAAAAGACGAGTTTTATACTCAACTTGCAGATATTGAAATTGAAATGAAACATTACAGAAAGCACTTTAAAGATAAAGTTGTTTTCTGTAATTGCGACGACCCCTATGAGAGCAATTTTTTCAAATATTTTGCGATGAACTTTAATTTTTTGGGTATCAAAAAGTTAGTTGCCACTTGTTACATGGGTTCTCCCATTGTAGGGGAACAATTTGAGCAACTTTCTTTGTTTGACATATTACCCGTCGATGATAACCCACCTAAAAAATTCCCATATAAGATTGAGATAACCGAAGTTATTGACATTAACAGGGACGGTGCCGTTGATTTAACCGATGTTGAATATCTGTTGCGAAACAAAAACAATGCCTTATCTTTGCTTAAAGTAGACGGAGATTTCCGTTCTGCTGAATGTATTGAGATTTTGAAACAAGCAGATATTGTTGTTACAAACCCACCCTTTTCCTTGTTTAGAGAGTTTATTTCTCAATTAGTTGAATATGATAAACAGTTTATTGTCATTGGTAATGTTAATGCGATTACCTATAAAGAAATTTTCCCACTTATAAAGGAAAACAAATTGTGGATGGGATATTCTATACATAGTGGCGATAGAGAGTTTAGAGTTCCCGATGATTACCCCTTAAATGCTTCGGGTTATCGTATAGACGAAAACGGATATAAATATATTCGTGTTAAAGGTGTTCGTTGGTTTACTAATATGGACTATGTTGAAAGACATACTGACCTTGATTTATGGAAAAAATACACTCCCGAAGAATACCCCAAATTTGATAACTATAATGCAATCAATGTTGATGTAACTGCCGATATTCCCGAAGACTATTATGAAGAAATGGGAGTGCCTATTACTTTCCTTGATAAGTATAATCCAGACCAATTTGAAATTATTGACGGCATAGGAAGATATAGTATATTGGATAATGAGAACACCAAAAAGGCAGGTAAATATCTTTCTATGATTGACGGAAAGGCAAAGTATTTCCGTGTCATCATTAAAAGGAGATAAATATGGATATACAATTGCACGAAATTTCCGTCAGAGATGTATTTGACGGATATTATAACGACGAAGAAAGCGGACAAGTTGTTGCCTACGGTGGCAAATTAAACGTCCGTCCTGCATACCAAAGAGAGTTCGTATATGACGATAAAAAGAAAGTTGCTGTTATGAACTCTATTCTCCATAATTTTCCGCTTAATGTTATGTATTGGTCGGAGAACGAGGACGGAACATACGAAATGTTAGACGGTCAGCAAAGAACAATATCAATCTGTGATTGGTTGGATAATGGGTATTCCATTTTTGCTAACCCTAATTCACCTTTGACACCCTACTATGCACATACTTCAAAGGAAACCACTGAACAAGTTCTTGATTACAAATTGATGATTTATATTTGCAAAGGCACTGACACCGAGAAATTAGACTGGTTCAAGATAATCAATATTGCCGGAGAGAAACTAACCGAGCAAGAGCTCCGTAATGCTGTTTATACGGGCGGATGGCTTTCTGATGCTAAAAAGTATTTCAGCAAAAATCAATGTATCGCCTATAAGATTGGCGAAAGATATATGAACGGGTCAACCATAAGACAAGATTATCTGCAGACCGTTTTAAGTTGGGTATCTGCAAAGGAAAACAAGACCATTGAACAGTATATGGCAGAACACCAGCACGATACCCATTCAACCCCGTTAAAGCAGTATTTCAAGACCGTTATTGATTGGGTTGAATTAACTTTCCCGAAATACCGAGCAAAACTTATGAAAGGGTTAAATTGGGGTATTCTCTACAACGAATACGGAAACAATGTTTATGACCCTAACGAGTTAGAAAGCGAAATTAAACATCTTTTGCAGGACGATGATGTTACAAAGCAAAAAGGCATTTATGAATATTTGTTGAGTAACAAGACCAAAGAAAAGGCATTGTCAATCAGAACATTTACCGATAACGAGAAAATGACAATGTATGAAAGGCAAAAAGGCATTTGCCCTATGTGTAAGGCAAGCGGAAAAGACATTGTTTGGGCATTTGAAGATATGCATGCAGACCATAAAATGCCTTGGAGCAAAGGCGGTCATACAACGCTTGACAACGGGCAAATGCTTTGCCGTGAGCACAATCTTGAAAAATCCGACACATAAGCAAAGCGGAGCGTTCTCGCTCCGCTGTTTTTGAATGGTCCTATCATTTTTGCAAAAAGTGCAATGTTTTGTGCAAAAAATGCTATTTGACAATGAATTATGTTATGATATAATGAGGTAAAGAATATCTATCGTTTTGTACGGAGGCTTATTTATGATGCATTTTAACGAAAAGCTTTTTACTCAGAAGGTAAACACTGCGGGCAGTATAATGCTTGAGGCAAACCTTTGCCGTCTTTCCGATCAAAGCCTTTTTATGTCGTGGACGTGCGGAGGCCAAGCAGAGCCTCGTGAGGAAAATATCACCTGCTTCAGTAAAAGCTACGACAACGGCAGAACGTGGGATGACAGCACCGTCCTTTTCTCGCACCCGCAAAAGGGTATATTCACACCCGACGTATTTGTGGTAGACGGTAAGATCATAGCTTTTCCGTGCTCATACTATAACCACACCACTTTTTCGCAGGACTGCCATTCATATATCAGCACAAGCGAGGATTGCGCAAAAAGCTTTACCACTCCTGCATCCATAGGAAACGCTATAAATAACATACACGCTAAGGGTCATTTAATTATTGGGAAAAAGATAATCGTGTCCTGCTCTTGGATAGAAGGCAGCGAGACAAGCTGGGCATCATTTGCAAATCAGAACAAGAAGTGCATCGTTTGCGGAAAAGAGTATCTTCCCGAGGACTTCACAACCCTTTATCACAGTGAATACTGCGGCGTTCTTATATCCGAGGACGGCGGAAACAGCTGGCGAATAAGCGGAAAAATAGGCTTTAAGGGCGGTTATTTCGTTGAGCCTGCCATAGTTCAGCTGTCAGACGGTAGCCTGGTAATGCTTATTCGAAGCAACAGGGAGACCTGGCTGTATGAGAGCCGTTCATACGATCTTGGCGAGAGCTGGAGCGAGATCAAGAGGACGGATATTCCGTCAGCTATCGTCAAGGTGGACCTCACACGTGACAGCAAGGGAAGAATCTATCTTTTGAACTCACCAAATCACGAGTGCAAGCGCAGTCCGCTTTCACTTTGGATAAGCGACGACGATATGAAGACGTGGGGGACAAAGATCGACCTTATGTGGAGCGACACCGAGCCTCTTGCTTATCCCGATGCTTTTATAGACGAGGAACGCGGGCTTCTTTGTTTTGGATGGGATGACAGAAAGAATATATACTATTCCGAATATCCGATATACTGATAAAAATCCGAGACCTTTAGCTTTGGCTATAAGGTCTCGTTTTTTACATCAGTATTGCGCTTGTTTTGCAGTCCTTGAACATTTGGGATGCGTTCCCCTCGCTTACGAGATAATCAACGTCGGCTATCTCGCACTGCTTGTAGGGAGCAAGCTGTCCGAATTTGGAGCTATCGCACAGAAGTGCCTTTTTGCGTGCGTTTTTAAGCATTGCTCTCCGAACCGCTACCTCCTCTTGGGAGCAGTCGGTGACGGTTCCGTCAGCCGATACCGATTTTACCGAAAAAAATGCTATATCGGCAAATATATTTTCAAAGGTGATCTGTGCATCGCCTCCTATAAGGCAGTTCCTGTTTTGCTCGCTCAATCTGCCGCCCGACGATATAAGACAAATCCCCGAATTTGACAGCAGCATCATTATTTCTATATTGTTGGTTACAACGGTGACCGATCTTTTTGTCATTATCTCCTCGGCGAGATAAAAAGCTGTTGACGATTGGTCAAGGAAAACGGTATCTCCGTCTTTTATAAGCGAAATTGCCTTCTGAGCGATCTCCTTTTTTGCGCTCACGTTCTGACGGGTACGGTTATTAAAGGTAACTATATTTGAAAAGCTTACAGCAGACGAAGCGCCTCCGTAGCTTCTTTTAACAAGCCCACGCTTTTCGAGAGCCTTAAGATCCCGGCGGATGCTCGATTCACTTGCAAACAGCATATCGCAAAGCTGTTTTACCGAAACGAATCCGTTTGTCGTTTTCAGAATATTGATTATCTGGAGCTCACGTTCCTTGTTTAACATAATATTTACCTTTCTTGACTGATTTTGACCGATTTGCAAGATAATTGCATAAAATCTTCATTGTATGTGCAACTTTTTGGATAATTGTTGATTTGTTCTGACAGAAATATTATAACTTAAATATCAAGTGATGTAAAGGAGAATTTTTCTTGGATATCAATCAACTTCTGAGGGGAGTCGACTGCCAATGTGGCAGAACGCACTCGTGTGATATAAAATACGTTTATATTGAAAAAGGCGCTGCGGCACGTCTTGAAGAAATCTGCCGCGATTACAGCAGTATTTTGGTCGTTTGCGACCAAAATACATATGCTGCCGCAGGCGATGCGACCGTCGGGAATCTCAAGGGCAAGCGCATAAACCGTGTCATCTTCAGCGGTGACGAGGTGCTTATACCCAATGAAGACGCTGTAAAAACGGTCACCGATGCTCTTGGTGATACCGATATGATAGTCGGCATAGGCTCGGGTGTTATACAGGATCTTTGCAAATACGTTTCGTTTCTGAATAAGCTGCCCTACGTGATCGTTGCGACCGCTCCTTCCATGGACGGATATGCCTCAAACGGCGCTGCTATGATAATGGGCGGAATGAAGGTCACGTATCCTGCAGGACTTCCGGTAGCGATCATAGCCGATATATCGGTTCTGGCCGCCGCTCCGATCGATATGATAAAATCGGGATACGGAGACGTGGTCGGAAAATATTCCGCTTTAAACGACTGGAAGCTGAGCAGAATCGTTAACGGCGAGTATTTTTGTGATTATATTTACGATCTTACCTATCAGCAGATAGAAACGACCATTGCTCTTGCTGACGGTATCCTCAGAAGAGACCAAAAGAGCATCGGTGCTTTGATGGAGGCACTCGTGGTCATCGGTATTTTAATGAGCTTTGCGCTATCGTCACGCCCTGCGTCTGGAAGCGAGCACCATCTTTCACATTTCTTTGAAATAACCGGTATCCTGAATAAGGACGATTATTTTTCACACGGTATCGACGTTGCCTATTCGACCGTCATAACCGCAAGGCTGAGAGAAACCATCTTGAAAAGCAAATTCCCGGATACCCTTTACCGTCCGAGCGAGTCGGAATACGCACAAATTATGAGATCGATATATAAGAGCAGCGCTGACGGATGCATCGAGCTGCAGAAAAAGATGGGACGCTATAAAAACAGCGATGCTCGGATCTATCTTGAAAAAGAGAATGAGATAAGGGCTGCTTTGGCGGAGATGCCCACTTCTGAAGAGATAGAAAGGATACTGTCAAAGGCAAATCTTTTTATCGAGGATTTTTATGATTTTTACGGCAACGAAAAGATAGAGAACGCTATTTTTTACGCCAAGGATCTGAAGGACAGATATACCGTTCTTTGGATGTATTACGACTTTTTTGGAGGAGAAGCGAATGTACAGTAACGTAAAGGTCGTCGCAATGGATCTCGACGGCACGCTTACTCAGCATAAAACTCCACTGAGTGCCGAGCACAGAGATGCGCTTATCAAGCTGTCTGAAATATACACTCTTCTTATAGTTGGTGCGGGGCAGGTAATGCGTATATTCAATCAGCTTGAGGGATTTCCGATCGATATTATCGGAAATTACGGAATGCAGTACGGAGCGTACAACCCCAAAACCAAATCTATCGATATAATAAGAGACGATAAAGCGGACTGCGACAAGGAGCTTGTTACTCAAAAGATAAACGGTCTTCGCACAAAATACGGATTTACGGAATATGCAGGTGATACGGTTGAATTTCACCCATCGGGATGCGTCACCTTCCCGATCCTCGGGACTAAGGCTCAGAAGGCCGATAAGCTTGCCTTTGATCCCGACCGCATAAAACGCCGCAAGATCTACAGCGACGTCGTAAGCATCTTCAACGATTATTGCGTATTCGTCGGTGGCTCGTCCTCGTTCGATATGGCACCAAGGCCGTTTGATAAATATTACGCCCTCGACCTTTACTGCAAAGAAAAGGGATTGTCACACAGCGAGGTAGTTTATATTGGGGACGATTACGGTATGGGTGGAAACGACGAATCGGTATACAGATCGGATTTCAACTATATTACCATTGATAATTATCTGGATTTCCCGAAAATTATAGGTCAGCTTTTGTGAGGTGGATAAAATGAATTATTGGACACAGAATAAGGACAATATTTTTGTGGCTGCACACAGAGGATGGAGCGCAAAGTATCCCGAGAATACCATTGAAGCATTTAAGGGCGCCCTGGAGATAGGCGTTGATCAGATAGAGACCGACGTGCGCGTCAGCGCAGACGGTGAGCTGGTTCTGATACACGATTCAACGCTTGACCGTACTACGAATGGAAGTGGGCTTGTGTGCGAGCATACGCTTTCTGAGCTAAGACAGCTCGATGCAGGAAACGGATGCAGGATACCCACATTTGTTGAGCTTATGGAGCTTGTGAAGGATCATCCTACTGTCACTCTTGATATCGAGCTCAAGGAGTATCCGAGAGGGGAAAACGAGGCAGTGTCGTTTGACGTATGCGACAGAGTGCTTCAGATCGTGGAGCAATACGGCTTTTCCGACCGATGCGTTATCAACAGCTTTGACGGCAGGCTGAACGAATACGTTTACAAAAAATACAGCGGCAGATACAAGCAGCATCTGTACTACCCTCCAAAGCATCTCAATCTTGAAGGCTGCAGCGAGGAGGTATACAGCTTCGGCTACTGCGCCTGCGTATTCGGATATGCCGAGGGTAAGGTCACTCTTGCCGAAATAAAGGATTTTCACGAAAACAGTGGTATTCGCATATGGGCAGGTGCCTTCGTCAAGGATGAGGCAACCGTTGATATGGCGATCGATATGGGTGCAGAGCTTATCACCTGCAACAACCCCGACGATGTCTTGAAGATACTTAAGCAAAAAGGATTACATAAATAAAAAAGCCGCGAGTGGAGTGAACCCCAAACAGTTCACTTTACTCGCGACTTTTTTGTTTTTTATTTATTGGTAAATGCTTTCTTTACTGCGTAGTATGTGGGCTTTGGGCTCTTATCAAGGCGGATAAGCCCCCACGCGGTCTCGCACGGACAATCGTCAGCATCGCAAAGAAAGCAGCTGTTACTATCCATACAGCAATATATGACCGCACCTGCAAGGTGGGGATTATTCATAAGCATGGGCAAAATCGTTTTGTAGAATTCTGCCTGCCCCTCTTCGGTATGAGGTATTACCTCTTTTGCCCACCAGGTTTTCAAAACATGCGGAAAACAGTTGTATATTGCCTGCACTTTATCCTCCGGAGCGCAGTTTAAAACCGTTTTGGCAAGTCCTTTCGGCAAGGCTTCAATAAATTTTTGGGGATCTTTTATAACCCCGTCTATGCTGCTATAACCGATACCGTTCAGATATTCGTTTATCTCTTTGAGATCATCGCTTATGTTTTTGCCTTTTGACGAAAAACCGAATTCCATAAGAATAACCGGTATTTTGAGAAGTGAATACAGCCTTTCGACATGGTCGATATACGTTTCGGGTCCGCCGTCACTCCACGTGCCGTTATAAAGGTCAAATCCGATATAATCGCACCTTGTTCTATTGCTTATCTCGAGACAGCTATCGTCCCAATCGCCTGTATGGCTGACCGAATTGTGTCCGACGGCACAGCTTGGCGCTCCCGTATTCAGACCTTCGATCGAGGCTATCAGAAATTCTACGCTTTCCCTTGCAGTAAGCGGCGAGCGAAAGTGAACGATATGCATTTCGTTGGTTGCCTGCCAGCATACGCCGTACGGTGCATATTCCCTCGCCATAAAGGTGCATATTTCTCTGACTTTTGAAATCCCCTGCTCTGTGCGAGGGTCTATTCCGTTTTCAATGAATTCTTTGGGATAAGGGCTTACTAACACGGTACGAAGCCCGTTTTCAAAATAATGCTTTACCTTTTCAATAAATCTGATGTGACTTTGGCTTACACTTCCGTCCTTTTCAAATGGGAACGGTGCATCTATCCTTACCCAACCGATGCCTGCCTGCGCAAGTCTTTCAAGCTCATCCTTAGGGTGGCAGATACCCTTTATAAATCCACCTGTCTTTTTATAGAGCTGATTTCTTATATCTGTATTATTCATAAAATCTCCGTTATATCTGCTGCATAGAGCGAAGTGCGTAAAATGCGCCTCTTTTTTCCATGAGCTGGTCGTAGCTTCCGATCTCAACACATTCTCCGTCCTTGATGACGGCGATCCTGTCTGCGTTTTTGATGGTAGACAGTCTGTGCGCCACGACGAAGGTGGTACGATCGACGGTAAGATTGTTTATTGCTTCCTGTATCTGCTTTTCGGATATACTGTCGAGTGCGCTGGTTGCCTCATCGAGCAGTATTACCTTGGGGTCTCGAATTATGGCGCGCGCGATAGAAAGACGTTGGCGCTGACCGCCCGAAAGGTTGGCACCGTGTTCCTCAAGTCTTGTGTCAAGGCCGTCGGGCAGACTGTTTATAAAATCGGTAAGTCTTGCCGCTTCAATCGCAGCGGCAAGTCTTTCGTCACTCACGTCGGTCATACCGTACGTAATATTGTCGCGAATAGAGCCTGTAAACAGCACCACGTTTTGCGGTACTATGGAAATGTGACGGCGATAGCTGTTAAGGTCGATATCTCTTATATCCTGTCCGTCTATTCTGACCGTTCCGGATTTCGGAAGATTAAAGCCTATAAGAAGATTCATAAGAGTAGTCTTGCCTGAGCCCGATTCTCCGACAAAGGCAATGGTCTCGCCTGCGCGTACCTTTATATTAATGCCCTTGAGAAGGGGCTGATCCTCCTCGTAAGAAAAGCATACGTTTTCAAACTCATACTCTCCGCGAAGCTCGGGAAGCGATTCCTTATCGCTGTTATCCTCAATATCCATAGAGCAGAGTATCTCTCCTATTGAGGATATAGAATCGAATCCCTTGGATATGGACGGCATCATATTGATAATGCTGGATACCTGACCGGTAAGGGATGAGAAATACGACTGATAAAGGGTTATATCGCCTATACCTATCTCGCCTTTAAATGCCATATACGCCGAGAAGATAAGGCAGGAGAACTGAAACATCTGAAACAACACCCACGATATCGAGCCGAAAAGTGCGTGTATCATATCGCGGCGAAAGCCCAGGTTTGCAAGATGACTGAGATTGGAGGTTATCTTCTTTACCTCCATATCCTCAAGAGCGTGAGCTCTTGTAATAGGAGTCATCTCTATCATATCGTTGATGTTGGCAGATGTGCTTTCCATTTGTCGGCGGAATTTCTGATTGGTTTTGTCAATAGGCTTGAGAAAGGCTCTTACTACCACTACAGAAGCGGGAATACACAAAACAAAGAACCAGAACACAGTCAGGTTATTGCGAAGAACTATAATAAGTGCAGTTACTAAATTAATAATTATTCCGGGCAGTGAAGAAAACAGCGTATCGGACAGCGACTGTATGGTCTCAACATCCCTTATGATCTTTGACTGAATTCTTCCGCTCTGCATTTCACGGTGGAAGGAGATAGAAAGCTGCTGCAGCTTTCTTACCAACGCTCCGCGAAGTCCGGCTTCTATCTTTCTTGAGACGATCTTATAATATTTATCGTAAAGTCGGTTTGTAGGAATATTTATAAGAAAAAGTGCAGTCATGACAACAATGTAAGTCACCATTTTCTGCCAGAAATCCTCGGGTGGATAGGCAACGAGATTGATGATCATTGCGGTTATGACGGGTAAAACTATAACCGGTATCGTTTTGATAGTATAGAAAAATAATGAGAGCAAGATCTCCTTTATATAATGCTTGTGCATTTTCAAAAGGATCTTCACTGGATTTGAATCGGATTTAAGATATGTATCTATTAGCTCTTGCTCCAAGTCCATTATCTCTTCATCTTCAAACATTTCCTTTTTGGTTTTTGAGCTTGAAGGTGTATTTTCATTTTTTTCTTTTTCAGGTTGTCTTATTTTTTCTTTCAGCATTGTGTACTTCCTAACTTTTGTGAATTTTTGTAAAAAAGAACAAAACATTGGTATTATACAATACCTAAAGTTAAAAGTCAATAGATTTATTTCTTTCGTTTGGGCGAATATCCGAAAATGCTCTTGTAGCATTTGCCGAAATGATATTCATCGTAAAATCCGTAGGTTGAAGCGACCTCTTTCAGAGTAACGGAAGGATCATATTTCATAAGCTCGTCTGCCATTTTACATTTCAGCTCAAGCTGATATTTATGAGGTGTGGTATTCATCGTACGCTTGAATTCCGAGGATATACTTCTTATTGAATAGTTTAAATGCTCTGCAAGCTCATCAGAGCTGATAAACCTTTCCGGATGCATCTTTATAATTCTTACGGCGTTTTCCGCAACAGAGCTTCTGGAAGCTTTATGATCACTTATGCAAAGCTCTGCGAGTAAAAGATCAAGATATGCATCCGCTTTTTTTCTTTCGTAGACATCGTCTGACAAATGCGAATGTATTATTCTATGAAAATATTGCTCGATCATAGGATTGTTTTGGCAATGCACAACAGCAGGAAAAACCCATTTGTCCTCAGCCTGTCCGGAGCAGTCGTACACACAGTCTGAGCTGACTGCAGACAAGTGAATGAAGCAGGTGTTGACTACCGAATTGCAGGGCGGTATACCGTAATGACGGTGTCCTGCGTGCAAAAAAATAACGTCCCCCTCGGAAAGCTCATACACGGTATCGTCCTGTCCGATCACCCAATTCCCGCTCCGTATATAGATCATATCGTGTTCTTCCATTATCCTATCCGGGTGAGGAGAGCGTATATGCTGATTGAAATTGGTGATTGTAACCGTTCGTCTTTCTGTATTATCCAAGAAAATATATTGCATAAATACTTATTTTTATATTTACCTTTCCTTTTTTTACATTTTATATCTTTCTTTTTTAGTATATCATAAAATCAGATAAAATCAACAAACGGAGGATAATTTTATGAAAAAGATTAACGTTGGTTTGGTGGGACTTACCTTCGGGGGCGCGTTCTTTCCCATATACCGCGATCACCCGATGGTTGAAAGCATAGGGATATTCGATACAAATAAGGATCTGCTTGACATGTATCGCAGTGACCATCCTTACGCTAAGGCGTACGAAAGCTTTGAAGAAATGCTCGCCGACAGCACGCTTGATGCTATACATATAGTAACGCCAATACCGATCCACGCAGATCAGTCGGTTGCCGTTCTTGAGAGTGGAAAGCATTGCGCTTGTGCGGTACCGATGGCGACCTCTCTTGAGGATATACAAAGAATAGTCAACGCGCAAAGAAAAAGCGGCAAAAACTATATGATGATGGAGACTACGCTCTATTCCTTTGAGATGCTGTACACCAAGGAATTGCTGAATAGCGGAAAGATAGGAAGAATACAGTTTCTTCGCGGAAGCCATTATCAGGATATGGCTAACTGGCCCGGGTATTGGAATGGTCTGCCTCCTATGTGGTACGGTACGCACGCCATTGCACCTATGGTCGCTCTTTCAGGCTCTCGCATCAAGCGCACCGTATGCTTCGGCTCGGGCACGATGGACAGCTCTCTTCATAAGCAGTACGGTAATCCCTATCCTATGGAAAGTGCTCTGTTTGAATTTGACAACGGTATAAAGGGTGAGGCAACACGTATGCTTTTTGAAACTGCGCGCGAATATCAGGAAGCATTTTACGTTTACGGAAGTCACTCATCTGTAGAGTGGGGAGCAACGTCAGGTGATACTCCCGTTATTACAACATCACTTGCGGCGGAAGACGGAATCAGAGGCGGAGGCGTAAAATTGGAAAGAATGAAGCTGCGCAATTTCTATCAGTCTCTTCCCGAGCCTATACAACGCTATACCATAAATTACAACAATTATGATCCGAGTGAACACCTCGAATCGCTTGAAAACCGTCTTGACTTGTCACCGCATGGCGGCTCACATCCTCATCTCGTGAACGAGTTCGTTATGAGTATAATAGAAGGAAGAAAGCCTTATATAGACGAAAGCCTTGCGGCAAATATCACCGCCGCAGGTATCTGCGCACACGAGTCTGCAATGAAAAACGGCGAATCGATCATTATTCCAGAGTTCTAAATAATAAAACGCTTTCACTCTTGTGAAAGCGTTTTATTATTGATTATAATACATCTTTCCTGCTTCTATCGTCTTGTCAGAGAACTCAAAAAGCTGCGAGACGGTTACAAGCTGATATCCGTCCTCGATAAGCTTTGGAATGATGGTTTCCATGGCGTCAACGGTGGACTTGTGAAGATCGTGATAAAGGACGATGGCGCCGTCTTTTACATATTTCATAGTCTCGTCGTATACGGCTTGGGCATCTCTGCTCTTCCAATCGAGCGTATCCACAGACCAATTTACGAAATGAACTCCGAGCTTTGCGCCTACCGCCTTCACGTCATCGTTGCAGGCTCCGTAGGGCGGTCTGACTATAAGGCAGTCCTTTCCGATAGTGTCGTATATTTTGGCTCTGGTCATCATTATCTGATCAGTCAGCTCTTCCTCGGAAAGATTTGTGAACTGTCGGTGATTCCAGCTGTGATTGCCTATCTCGTGCCCATCGTCAACTATTCTGCGAAGGGTATCCTCCTTACCGCTTATCATATTCCCTACAACGAAGAACGTTCCGCTACCACCGTGCTCCTTGAAAATATCCAGAAGGCGCTCTGTGTGAGCGCTTGGTCCGTCGTCAAAGGTGAGTGCGATCATCGGCTTATCGGGGTCAATATGGGCGATCTGTGTCTCATCAGAAGCGATCTCCTCTCGCTCCGATTCGGTATCGGTTTCGGACTCAGTATCGCTTATCTCCTGTTCGGTATCCTCGGTAGTTATTTCTTCTGAGGCAGATTCTTCGGTGACAGCTTCTTCTGTAGACGTTTTCTCGGTGGGCGTTTCCTCAAAAACGGGTATATCCTCTGTAGCTTTTTCGGTCGTTTCCTCGAGCGTTGCCTCTTCCGAAGTGGATTCTACTTCAAGCTCGCTCCACTCAAAGCTGAATACTTTTGTACCGTCTGACATCGGAAGATACCTTCCTCTTTCAAGGATTATTTCCACTCCGCTGTCTGTCAGAGACCAGTTATCAAAAAAATGTTGATCGATATCTGCGGTAATAACGTTTGCTGTCGATGTAATTTTATCCTTTGCCGTTTGCAGCATATCCTGAGTCAGAACGTCCGTTATTGAAAGAAGTCTGCCGTCATCAATATTCGCATTGAAGGTCTTTATTATATCTGTCGGATGTGCCATATATGGCGCTATAAACGAGCCTCTCAGTTTTATACTTAACTGCGATCCGTTTATCAGAAAGCTTTCGTAATCGACCGTAAGCTCTGCCGCACCCTCTGTATCCTCAACTGAATCGGCTTCTGTTTGATACTCCGAAACAGTTTGAGTTATCCATTCCTCGATAGCAAGATCAAGCTCGGGTATCTCGCAATTCGGGTATAAAATACCTATCATAAGCTTTTCATCTATCTGTACGTATCTTTCACTCGTTCCGTATTCACGTGTCGGTGTTTCAAAGCTTTCCACGTTTTCCAGGTACTGATCAAGCACAGTCGGCAAGTGATCTTCATATGCCATATCTTTATTTGAGCATCCGCCAAAGACAATAAGCATTAAAGCAGTCATCAAACAAAAAATCTTTTTCATAATCAAGCAACTCCGGTATGTAATACTTTGTGATTGGATTATACCATATCGGATGTAGAAAATCAATCGCGCTAACCGTTAATTCTTGATTTTTTTGATTCTCCGTCGTATAATAATATAAATAAGTATCGGAGGTGCGCTTTGAAAAAGGGTCTTGTTTTAGAGGGCGGAGGGATGCGCGGTATTTTTACCGTAGGCGTTCTGGACACTCTTATGGAAAACGGTATAGAGTTTGACGGAATTATCGGAGTTTCCGCAGGAGCGGCATTCGGATGCAACTACAAATCACGTCAGGCAGGCAGAGCCATCCGCTATAACGTTGCCTACTGCAAGGATAAGCGCTTCTGCAGTGTTCACTCGCTTATAAAAACGGGGGATATGTTCGGGGCGGAGTTTTGCTATCACACCCTTCCCGAAACGCTCGATATTTTTGACACCCAAGCTTTTGCCGAAAATCCCGTAGAGTTTTACGTCGTTTGTACCGATATAGAAAGCGGAAAACCGATATACCACAGATGCGACAAGGCCGATTATCAGGAGCTTGAATGGATGAGAGCATCGGCTTCTATGCCGCTGGTCTCAAGGATAGTTGAGATCGATGGAAGAAAAATGCTTGACGGCGGAATTTCCGATTCGATCCCGCTTGAATATTTTGAAGGTATTGGCTATGACCGAAATCTGACGGTGCTCACTCAGCCGAGAGATTACCTTAAAAAGAAAAATTCTCTTATGCCGCTAATAAAGTCAAGATTCAAAAAGCATCCGCACCTTGTGGAAACTATGGCAAAGAGGCACGATATATATAACGGGCAGAGAGAATACGTTAGCAATGCTGAAAAAGAGGGAAGAACGCTGGTCATCTGTCCCGACGAGGCGTTGCCGATAGGCCGTGTGGAGCACGACCCCAAAAAGCTTATGGCGGTATATGAGGCAGGCAGAAAGATAGCAGAAAAAAATCTTGATGATATCAAAAATTTTTTATCCTGACTTACAAAAAACGCAATTAAAAATTGCGTTTTTTTGCGCTTTTGGGGCGGTTTTGACTGTTTTTAAGCACAATTTGAAAAAAAGCCTCGGACAATGCTCCTCAGTGCGCTTTTTAACCAAAAAAAGCTTAGGTTTTATGTAAAAAATAACTATTTACATTTTTGCATTAATATGGTATCATTACGGCAGAAAAGCAATATCAAAGGAGTACCACTATACAATATCGGAAAAACGAAAAATGTATACGGCAGTCTTTGCTTTTTTGACCTAAGAACACAGCCGTAAGCAGTTGACTTGCGGCTTATTTTATTATATTCAGGAGGGGCTATGAATTTTAAGGCTACAGGAAATACCTACACCTTAAGTGTCGGTAACACACAGATAAGTAACATTTCCGCTGTCTGCGTTTGGAGATATCCGGGCGAGGAGTGGAAGGTGGAAAAGGCAGGCTTTTGTGCAATAAACGAGAGCGAAAAAGGGGTTTCTCTCGATTACAGCTTTACTTGCATGGATGCCAAGATCGATATCGAATACGGCGATGAAGAGGTCCGCTACAGCGGAAATATCACCCACCGTGGCGGAAAAGCAGTTGAGCTTGCACGCTTCCACGTGCTTGAGGGAGATATGGCAAACGATTTCTCGTTCAGAGCGTATCAGTCCGTCACCGGAAGCACGGTAGTTTATACCAATGCGGACCAGCTCAAACCCTTCCGTATCCATCACGAAGAAATGTGGCAGAGCTGGGCAGAGTACTGGCTCCGCCTCGAAGAGCCCTATCACGATGAGCCCAACTGGGCAGTTGCAGGCGATATCGGGCATTTCTTCAATAAAAAGAATGAATTTTCAATCGGCTTCTACGCACCCGGCAGTGCCGCAGGTGAGGTAGGCTATAAGACGCAGTGCGAGGGCGATTCCACCGTTTACGGTGCAGTGCTTCTCGATAATATCCTCTTTGAAGAGGGAGACGAGCGTGTGCTCGAAAAGTGCGCTATCATACATAACGGCGGAAACGCCGCATTCGACCGCTGGGCAGATCTTTGCACGGAGATGGCAAAGCCGAGAGAGTCCAAGCCCTATCTCGGATACTGCTCATGGTATCTCAAGTTCTCCAATATTGAGGAGGGCGATATCATTCAGGCGGCAAACGAATATGCCGATCTTACAAACGTAAACATTCCCGTAGTGCTCCAGATAGACGACGGCTTCCAGCTTATGTCCGGAACGTTTGACCGTCCCAACAAGAAGTTTGAGAGCACGTATACAAAGCTTCCCGGGATGATCTCCGAGAAGGGTCTCGTTCCCGGTCTTTGGCTTGCTCCTCTGCCCGTATGGTGTGAGCACCCCATGATAAAGGAAGATCCCACCATGGTGCAAAGAGCGGCTGACGGCTCTTATCCCATCAAGTTCTGCAACTGGAACTGGAGCGATCCCACAGTCGAAAATCCCACGTCGTATTTCCTTGACCCCGGTCATCCCAAGGTAAAGGATCACATATACAAGATGGTAAAGGATGCGGTAAACGCAGGCTGGAAGTATCTCAAGATAGACTTCACCTACTGCATCTCCGAGCGCAGAGCTGCGTACGACCGCAAGCACACCGTTTTTGAACAGCACAGAGATATCTGGCGTATTGCAAGAGAAGCGGCAGGCGAGGATATTATTATCTGCGCTTGTATCTGCGGTCTGTTCAGACATTCCATCGGCTACGCTGATACACAGCGTATCGGCGGTGACGTTACCGCAAACGTTGATTCCTTCAAGCGTTCGCTTCCCGACTGCATAACAAGAGCTTCCACCGGCGGCAAGTGGTGGACTGCCGATACCGACGTATTCTACATGAGATCTGTAGACGGCCTTGGCCTTGAGCAGAAATGGATATGGACGGGGACTGTCGGCGCTATAGGAAGCGTATTCCTCACGAGCGATTTCGTTACGCAGTGGGGCGAGGAAGAGCTTGAGCGCATCCGCTACTACTGGAAGGATGACGGAGTTGCTCCGCCCGAAAAGATAAAGACCGTTCAGGCAGAGGACAACAGTATTACAGCAATTTACGTAAAGAACAAGTTCTGCGAAAGAGTTCTTGTATACAACTGGGAGGACAAAGACGCCGAGATCACGGCTGATATATCATCTTTCGGACTCAAGGGTCAGCCCAAGGCTGCCTTCCCGAATGATATTTCTGTAAAATATAATGACGGAAAGCTTACCTGCTCCTCTCTCAAGCCCTTCTCTATGCGTATTATTGAATTCTGATGAAAAACAGGAGCAGAGCCGCACCTCGGTGCGGACTGCTCCTGTTTGATTTTTATCATATTTAAGGAGTTTTAAAGGCTATGATGATATTAAACGATGCAAGAGCCGCATGGCAGTTAAACGACGGCGGAGTCGGCAAAACGGTAAAGTCTGCTATCGAAGGCGGCATTGATGCGTCTAACAAATGGGGCGTATGGCTGAAGGATGAGACCTTTGGCTTCGTTTTGGATTTTTCTACAGAGGGCTCTCGTGCTTATGCCGAGACTGTAGGATTTGACCTTGAGGAAAGCTTCACGATATCCGCTTGGGTAAAGGCACCTGCACGTGAAGCGCACGACAGAGTTATCGCATCGGGCGGTGCTCTTAAGGCTAACTGCTGGGAGCTTTATATAGGCTATCCCTCCGGCCAGGTCGGATTTACTGCAAAGGGACTTTCGCAGCAGCCCGGTCTTTGCGGCGTCAGCATAACTGACGGTAAGTGGCATCACGTCTGCGTTTCCTATAACGGAAGTCAGATCATAATATACGTTGACGGTAATGCTGCAAAGACTACCGACTGCACAGGCAAGATATACGTTACGGACGATATCTATCTCGGATGCGCAGTTAACGGCGAAAACGGACTTGACGGCTCGCTTGCACAGGTAGCGTTCTACACCTCTCCCAAGACTCCGCAGGAGGTAACCGACACGGTTATAGGAGAAGAGTGCACAAAGCCCAGACTCAATCTCAAAAAGGGACTTGTTCTTGACCGTTGCCAGGCGAGAATAGCTCAGCCGGAGCCTCTTTCAAAGAGCTCCTACTGCCCGTGGGATCCGATCTGCGTCAAGATGCTCGGCTTTGACCACATCAAGCTTGTATTCACACCTCACCATTCCGAGGGTAAGGACGGCGAGCTTCTCGAGGATCAGCTCGTTTATATAACGGGTGCAGTTGACGCCGCAGTTGAGGCAGGAATCCCCTGCATACTCTGCATCCACCCCGAGCCTGATTTCAAGCAGACAGGACTTCAGGAGGGCTCACACTTTGACAGACTTCTTCGCTGGTATGGCGAATTTGCAGTATACTTCAAGAATCACTGGTCGCCCGACACGGTTGCTCTTCAGCTTATGACAGAGCCCTTTGCGGATACTCCCGAGGATCGCTGGACGTGGTTCTCCGACCGTATCTGGGGCACCGTCAGAAACGTTATGCCCGAGCACACTCTCATAACCTCCTCCGATACTGCAGGTAACCTTGAGAGAGTAAAGGCTATGTCGCCGACTACAGATACAAACCTCATATATTCGTTCACCACCTACGAGCCCTACGTTCCCGGCTTCAATGCCCTCAAGGGTCTTGGCGAGGAGGTAAGCATATGGAACTTTATCCGCAACATCAGATATCCCGTTGAGCCCGGCATGAAGCAGGACGAGATGGATGCACTCGTAGAGGATAACGTTGCCCTCGTGCCCGAGGAAAAGAAGGCAGAGGCACGCAAATATATGTATGCATACTACAAAGGTGAGTTTGACGGACACGAATTCTACGTAAACCACTACGATCTGACCTATAATTCCGATTGGAATATGCTCCGCATGAAGTCGCTTGATAATTGGAGACGCCGCTACGGCGGTAATATCCACATCATGTGCGTTGAGTTCGGATGCATGGATGAGCATATTGCAAGAGCAAAGTTCAGAGCAGTTGAGGGAAGCGGTCTTGACGGAAAGACCAGAATTAAGCATATCGGAGACCTTCGCCGTTCGTTTGAAGCGTTTGATATCGGCTGGTCCTATTGGTCTTACAACGAGGCGTTCACAGTTCTCAAGACCGATATACGTGATTCGGGATATTCTCCCAAGCCCGAAGAGCTTCCCGCTCTCGTTGACTTTGAGCTTATGACTCAGGCTCTCGGCGTTACGCCCACCTTTGAGGAGCCCAAGGAATAATATTTTTCAAGAATTTAAAGGGAAACAGGGGCAAATAAAATAACCGCATTGTAACGAGAGGTAATTGTTATGATCAAAAGAACAAGCGAAGCGTTCGCTGCGTGGCAGCTGAACGACGGACTTAAAAAAGACGGTAAGATAGCGAGCTTTGTCCGCTACGGTGAGGATGCGCAGATGAAATGGGGCGTGTGGCTGAACAGCGTTAACTTCGGCCGTGTGCTTGATTTCTCCACAGAGGGCTCTTATGCGTGGGCAAAGGGCAGAAGAACTGCTATCAAGGATAGCTTCACGCTGTCTGCATGGACCATGATCCCGCCCAGAGAAAACGAGGACAGAGTAATTCTTGCGCAGGGTGAGCAGCCTTACTTTACCGAGGAAAACGAAACTGTTCTCCTAAGTTGCACCGAAAACGAAGGCTGGAGAGGTCTTGCAGGCGTTTCCTACGGTACTGACCTTGCAGGAGTGCATTACGTCGAGGCAGTTTCCGATAACTGCGACGAATTCTGCGTTGATCTTCCCGGAATAACCGATCTTTCCGCATACAGAGAAAACGGTATAATCAAGCTCGACGTATTTATAGATGACGTTGAAGCGTTCAAGTGGGATGCTGCAGGCGTAGAGCTTATCGACGAAAACGGAAAGCGAGCCTTCTGGAAGCTCGCAGGTCTTAACGAGGGATACAACGTTGTTTCTCTCAAGGTAAACGACGTATCTGCAGGCGATGTTGACTTCTCCAAGATCAAGTCATTCCGTCTGTACGACGGAATCGAAAGACGGGTTACAATGCGTCTGTCAAGCATCCGCATTGTAAAAAGCGTGCTTCATCGCCCCGTTAACTCTTGGAGACTCTTCTGTCAGAAGGATACTATGGAGCTTGCTTTCGAGGCAGACGGTATCTGCGGACTTGAGAGCAGCGGATATAAGATAAACGACGGCAAGTGGCATCACGTTTGCGTTTCCTACGACGGAGCTACCTTTATATACTACGTTGACGGCGAGGCAGTAAAGACGCTTGAATGCAAGGGCTCTGCTCTCTGTGCATACGATACGCTCTGGATAGGCGGCTTTGGCGGTATAGAATCGCTTGACGGATCTATGGCACAGGCGGCTATATATGCCGGTGCAAAGAAGCCCTGCGAGATAACCGACACGGTCTGTGACGATTCGCTTGAGCCCGTAAAGCCCAGACTCAACATAAAGAAGGGTCTTACCCTTGACAGACGTCAGCTCCTCAGAGCAACTCCTCTTTCATTTGAAAGACAGACAGTTACCCTCGACGATATAGACAACATTATAGCTATGGGCTTTGATCACGTTAAGCTTCTTCTCACGCCCAATCAGATCATGGCAGAAAACGGAGACTTTATCGAGGGCAATCTCGTTTACTATAAGAAGCTGGTGGATTACGTTATCTCAAGAGACTATATCTGCCTTATCTGTCTGCACCCCGAGCGCAGACTCAAGCCCGACCACCTTTGCGAAAACGAGGACGGCGAGCGCTTTGAAAAGCTCGTTCGCTGGTACGGCGACTTCGCTCGTTATATCAGAAATACCTGGGATGCAGATCACGTCGTTCTTCAGCTTATGACCGAATCGGGCGCAAACGTTCCCGAGGAGAGATGGTCGTGGATGAGCGACCGTATCTGGGGCGCAACCAGAAACGAGCTTCCCGATCACACTCTCATTACTTCTTGCGACAGATTCGGAAACATCGAGCGCCTGAAGCTGATGTCCCCTGCATCCGATACAAACCTCATCTACAGCTACACCTCCTACGAGCCCTATACTATCGGCTGGTACTGGTACGGCGAGCGTCGCAATACCTTCTGGAAGTATATCAAGGATATTCCTTATCCCGTGCTTGAAGGTGTTGACTATACCGACGAGGTAGAGCGCATTATAGCTAAGGTGCCGGACGATCAGAAGGCAGAGGCACGCAGATGCCTCACCAACTACGTCAAGGGTATAGACGACGGTGGTCACGGATATTATAAGAACTACTACGCTCCGCACCTCTACAACAGAGATTGGCACTTTGTTCGTGCCAAGAGCCTTGACGATTGGCGTCAGAAGTACGGCGGAAAGATCTCCATTATGGTAGTTGAGTGGGGATGCATGGACAGAATACTTGGTGAACCGTCTCCCGATTGGGGCATCTCGGACGAAAAGCGTCTTGAGTTCACAAAGGATACAAGAGAGTCGCTTGATGCTTACGATATCGGCTGGACTATGTGGTCCTATAACGAGGCTCACACAGTATTCAAGCCCGGACTCTGCCGTAAGTATTATACGCCCACCCACGAGGAATTTCTCGAATGGTACGATAAGGAGCTTATCGAGGATGCTCTCGGACTTACACCTAACTTCGAATATTTTGAAGAGAAATAAAATAAAAAGGTCAGCATACCAAAGATATGCTGACCTTTTTTTATTTGCTTTTTATTCTTTTTACAAGCTTTGGAGCTATCAGTACTATTGCTCCGAGTATTGCGGTAAGGACAACTGCCGTTACCGTTAAGGAATGGTCTTTTTCCGATAATACGGTGAGAAAATTGCTTTTTGCATATTGTTGCGCTATGGGATTATCGGAGGTGTCAAGCGTCAGATTTTCGCAGGACAGAAATGCATCGTATCCGATGCTCGAAACCGACGGCGGAATATATACCGTGCCAAGACGTATGCATCCCTCGAAGGCGCTGTCGCCTATTGAGGTAAGTGTGCTCGGAAGGGATATATTCGACAGACGGTCACAGCCTCTGAACGTGCTGTTTCCTATCTCCAGAGCACCTTTTATAATCACGGTATGAAGGGCGGAGCAGTCTTCAAATGCGCTCTTGCCGATAACGGTGACCGTTTCGGGTACTGTTACGGTGGAAAGGGTCTTGTTTCTGAAAAATGCGGTATCTGCTATATAGGCAACCGTGTGTCCGTCTATCTCGGATGGAAGCTCAAGCTCTGACGCATATCCTGCATAGCCCTCTATCGTGACGAGTCCGTCCTCGCCAATCGAATAGAGCACGCTTTGCTCGTTGTAGTCGTATGCCGAGCAGAAAAGCGACAGCAGTGCGGTCAGTATTAATAAAACTAATAATCTTTTAATCATTTTTATTCGCCTAAAAGCATGGTCAAAGTGTTGCCCGATGCTATAAATCTGCCGGTTTCCATATTTCCGTATGTCATCTCAAGCTCTGCAAGCACCTCACTGAAATCAAGCGAGTAGAGCGTTGCGTATATCGGCAGAGCGTAGATTTCATCCGTTGGCATACCGTCGTAGCGCTGCTTGTTTACCTCGGAGAAGTCGTATACTATATACATCGAGCCGAGCGACGTTAAGGAATAGTCGTGCACCTGATTTGGAAGAGTAAAAACTCCGTCCTCTTCGTATATAGAGGCGATTAGCTCCTCCTCTCCTTCAAAGGAGATTCGGTATATTCTCTCAAGCTCGTAGGAGTGTATGCCCCACGAGTAGAAATATCCGTCCTGCATATGCATCAGGCTTTTATCGGATATCTGCGTAGCCTCACCGGTTTCAATATCGTAAACACCGAAGCCCCAAGTCCACTCCCATCCGGTAGAGGTGTATATAAAGTGGGTGTCGTCAACAAAGCACCTCGGATGGTAGGCTGTAACGTCACCTAAATCGGCTGTTTTGCCACCGTCAAGCTTATCGTCAAGCATTACGTTTTTGAATATCTGCGTCTTTTCTCCGTCTTCATCTATGATGTAGATACCGCCGTGACCTATCCCGTCGTCTATCTGCTTTATGACCTCGTATCTGCCGTCGGGCGAGACAAGATATCTCTCAATGTTCGGATAGGGCTCTTTTTCAACCGGCACTGCGCTGAGCACGCCGTCATTAAAGCTTACCTCAAAGGCGCAGGTGGTGGTGTAGGTCTGGGTTTCATCATCGTAATCGCTGTTGTATATTATACAGCCCTCACGGGTGTAGGACAGCTGAGAGGGAACGTATTTGTCCTCAATCTCGCACTGCGAGAGAATCTCGCCCTTTTCGGGATCGAAAAGATAGAGTATCATATTGCAGGCTGAAACGGGGAAGCCTTTTTCGTCCCTTGTAAAATCGCCGTCCTCGTCACGAAGATAATCGTATGACAAAAGAAGAAGATACTCACCCGGGAAATCCCACTGATAGATATAGTGTCCCTTCCGAACGCTTACCGTGCGAAAATCAAGACCGCCCTGATTTCTGACTATTGTATATGACGGCACCACCGGCTCTTGATCGATTTGCGAGGTATAGTCGAGGTTTGCATAATCGTCCGACAGCCAGCCCATCTCGTAGAGCGTGCCGAGGGTATCCTTATCTATATCGGTCGGCTGACCGTCCGATATCTTTTCGATAGCGTAGACCTTAGCGTGTCCGGGGTAGGTCTCCTCTATGGTATAGACAGAGACACGGATAGCGTCACCGTCGGTAAGTCCCTCAAACGAAACGCTCTCGTCTGCTGCGCTCATCTGCACGGGACCGCCCTCGTATATAAAGAAGTGGATATCATCGCTTTTGCCCTTGAGGTAGAGGGCGTCTAAATCCCAATACTGCTCCGTTACGTCTGTGTCTGTGCTTTCACCCTCGTCAGATACGGCCTCGCTGTTATCGGGAAGCTGCTGCTCCTCGCATCCGCATATGGAAAGAGCAAGGAGTGCTATCAGAAACAAGACGGATATTTTTTTCAACAAGTTAAACATAAAAGCTCCTTTCACTTCGGTTTATTGTATTGCTTACAGTATCAGTATAACTTATATACTCAGATTTGTAAATAAAAAAAGATAAAAGTTCAAAAACTGTTTTTTTATAGGCAAACAACATAAAAATTGCTTAGCGGCGCATACTAAAAGCGATACAAAATTTTGGGAGGACTTTTTGATGAATATTCAGGATAAAAAGATGGTTGGAATATACGAGAGCGATACGAGATTTATGGATAATGCGCTGAATTTAGGCGAAAGCTTTGACATTATCCGCCGCAATCTCTATCTTGACGCAGGCTCAAGAAGTGCGATGTACTATATCGACGGCTTTGTCAAGGATGCGATAATGCTCCGTCTTATGCAGTTTTTCACAAAGGAAAAGTCGCTTGACAGTATAAATAAAACTCTGCCGTACGTTGAGGTGGAGCGCACGTCAAGCTTTGATAAGATGATATATTCGGTGCTCAGCGGAGCGGCGGTGTATATTATTGAGGGGCTTTCCGAGGCGTATATAATAGATACCCGTTCATATCCGACCAGGAGCATAGAGGAGCCCGAAAACGATAAGGTGATGCGTGGCTCCCGTGACGGATTTACCGAAACGCTTGTCTTTAACACAGCTCTGATACGCCGACGTATACGTGATACTGCACTTACCATGTCGATAAAAAATATAGGAAGTGCGTCCCGCACGGACGTCGTGATAGCATATATAAAGGACAGAGTTGACCCCAAGTTCTTATCCGCAATAGAAAGCAAGCTTGATAAAATAAAGATAGATGCCTTGACTATGGGTCAGGAAACGCTCTCGGAGTGTCTGATAAAGGACAGATGGTATAATCCGTTTCCCAAGATACGCTACACCGAAAGGCCCGATGCCGCAGCGGCGCATATTCTCGAGGGCAGTATTATTATAATTTGCGATAATTCACCCTCTGTCATGATACTGCCGACCTCAATTTTCGACTTCATGCAGGAGACCAACGACTACTATTTTCCGCCTCTTACCGGCTCGTATATGAGGATAGTGAGAATACTGTCCTATCTCGTTACCTTTCTGCTGGTGCCGATATGGTATCTTTTGATAAGCTATCCGCAGGTGATACCGCCCTGGCTTGATATAATAAAGGTTGACGAGGTCCCGGCAATACCCATACTTGCGCAGATACTGCTGGTCGAGCTTGCGGTTGACGCCCTCAAGCTTGCGTCAATGAACACGCCGGGAATGCTCGGTAGCTCGCTCAGCGCAGTTGCGGGACTTATTCTGGGTGATTTTGCCGTAGATACGGGATGGCTGTTGCCCGAGGTAATATTCTATATGGCGATAAGCCTTATAACAAACTTTGCACAGCCCAGCTTCGAGCTTGGATATGCATTCAAATTTATGCGAACTCTGATAATAATTCTGACCGCCGCCTTCGGCGTGTGGGGCTTTGTCGCAGGTGTTGTGATATCGCTTGCTTTTATTGCAACCAACCGTACCGTGAGCGGACAGAGAAGCTATCTCTATCCCCTCATACCCTGGAATTCACAAGCTATGAAGCGCCTTCTCTTCAGAGTAAAGCTGAAATGAAGGGGTTTTGTGCTCTGCTGATTTTACGAAGAAATACGGGGAGAAAAGAATCTTCAACCGCCAAAAGCGGTGGAAGATATCTTTCACGCTTTTTGAAAAAAGCGTGGCAAAAACTTTCATACTGCAAACTGCCGTACAAACACAGTGCTTCATTAAAAAAACGACCTCAAACTCCGAGGTCGTTTTTGGTTTGTGCTAACATCGACGTTACTTATTGAAAAAATCTGAATTTGGTGGTATAATATTTCAGAAGATACAATTTTTTGATGAGGTAAAAGTCGGATGAGGGAAGAAAACGGCATTATCGTAAAGGGTCTTGGCGGACTTTATACAGTTTTGCTTGATGGCGGAGAAAGCGTTGAATGCAAGGCGCGCGGACTTTTCAGACATGAAAATATCACGCCTGCCATAGGTGACAGAGTAAAGGTGTCGTTTGAAGACAGCTCATCGGACGGAGCAGAATCCATAACCGAGATATTTGACAGAAAAAATATTCTCATCCGTCCGCCGATAGCAAATCTTGACATAATATTTGCGGTCATCGCCGCAAAAAAGCCTCAGCCATCGCTGTTGACTGCCGATAAGCTTATAACCTCGGCAGAGGCGCTCTTAGTAGAGCCTGTCGTTATCGTAAGCAAGGCAGACCTTGACAGAGAGGGTGCAGAGCATATCGCAGATATATACCGCCGCTCCGGATTTGACGTTTTTATTACCGATAAGGACGGAGGCGGCACTGCGGAGCTTCTTTCGTATATAAAGGAGAAGGCAAGCGGTAAGATATGTGCCTTTGCAGGCGCTTCGGGTGTTGGAAAATCAACTCTTATGAACTCGCTCTTCCCAAAGCTTGAGCTTGCGACCGGAGACGTCAGCCTCAAGACCGAAAGAGGCCGGCACACCACTCGTCACGTTCAGCTTTATCCCTTCTCACAGCTTTTTGAGGATAAGGACTCTACGGGATATCTTGCGGATACCCCCGGATTTGCAATGCTTGATTTCGTAAGATTTGACTTTTACTCAAAGGAGGAGCTTCCGCTTACCTTCCGTGAGTTTGTTCCGCTTCTCACCAAATGCAGATATACCAAATGCACTCATCTGAAGGAGGAGGGATGCGCCGTGCTTGAGGCTGTGCGATGCGGAGACATCCCCCGTGAGAGACACGACAGCTTTCTTGAAATTTATAAAGAGATAAAGGATAAGCATGACTGGGATAAAAAATGAAAAACGTTATCCGCTACGTAAAAACGTGGCGGATTTTTTCATTTATGCTCAATTTTTTAATTTTTATTATAGTAAAATGTTAAATTTTTCCCCAAAGGGTGGATAATTCAAAATATACCCTTGACAGACAATAAAAATAAGTTTACAATAATAATATATAAAATAAAATGACATAGCTGTTTTTATAAGGCTTTGTTTATAAATTAATTATTTTATGTGAAGTAAACAGCAAGGACCGCTCACGGCTGAACTGTAGACTTATTATATAAATTTCTGTTAAATATTTATTCTGAATAACCGCCGTTTACGGCATTCAAAATAGATCATAGGAGAATTTATGCGCATTTTATGCGCGTCTCAGTATTTTTCGTGGGAGTGCCTTGCCTAAACAAAATCGTGCGGCATCTAAAGCCGCCGGACAGTTTGAAGGAGGTACTTATGGTAGAGATAATTATCGCCATAGCCGTATCTGTCCTCCTTTCACTTCCGCTTGGTATATTCATCGGTATAATGTACCGCAAAAAGGTTGCTGAAGCAGAGATAGGCTCTGCTGAGGCTCAGGCTAAAAAGATAGTTGACGAAAGCATCAAGCTGGCTGAAACGAAGAAGAAAGAATCTTTGATAGAAGCAAAAGAAGAGATCTTACGCAACAAAAATGAATTTGAGCGCGAAGTTAAGGAACGCAGAAACGAAGTTACACGTCTTGAAAGACGTGTAATGCAAAAAGAAGAAACACTTGACCGCAAACACGAGGCTCTTGAGAAAAAAGAGGAGACCTTAAACAAAAAGATCAAGGAAAACACCGATCTCAAGGAAGAGATCGAGCAGATCAAGCAGCAGCAGCTCGAAAAGCTTGAAAAGCTTGCAGGGCTTTCGGTTTCCGAAGCAAAGGAAGAGCTTGTTTCCCGCATTGAAGAGGAAGCAAAGCACGAGGCTGCTATCCGCATAAACGAGATCGAGGCTCAGCTTAAGGAAGAGGCTGACGATAAGGCGAGAAATATCATTTCTCTTGCCATTCAGCGTTGTGCCGCCGACCATGTTTCCGAAACTACCGTTTCTGTTGTTCCTCTGCCCAACGACGATATGAAGGGCAGGATCATAGGCAGAGAGGGTAGAAATATCCGTGCTATCGAAACTTTGACGGGAGTCGATCTTATTATTGACGATACTCCCGAGGCTATTACGCTTTCGGGCTTTGATCCCATCAGACGCGAGGTTGCCAGAATCACTCTCGAAAAGCTTATTTCCGACGGAAGAATTCATCCCGCAAGAATTGAG
>JAZSMJ010000053.1:0-5617 GCA_045535815.1 Eubacteriales bacterium | reverse complement strand
CAAACGTCGTAGGGGACGGCACCCACGACGTCACGAGAGTAGTGCGAGGTAGGTGCGTGCATAGCTTGTGAGCCTTCTCCAGTGGGAGAGAAGTTTGCCACAGGCATACTTCAGGGACCACGATAGTGGTGGATGAGGTGTCAAAAAACAACATCATTTATGCCTCGGATTAAATCGCCTGTATAACCACACCTCATCCGTCGCCATACGGCGACACCTTCTCCCACTGGAGAAGGCAAACGGCGGCAGCAAGCCACCGCCCTACGGAGATGGTGCGAACGAACGCATCTCGGGCGGATATGGAAGGTCGCCCTACGGGTATGGTGTAATATTGTAAATAAAATGTTAATATTTGTAAAGCTGTTTACAATCGGGGATAAATATGGTATAATGTCAAAGGTAATCCGCGCGGACACGGTTTTTCGGGTGTTTCACCTCCCGTTTGCTGTAGTCTTTTGCGAGAAATAATATTTTTATGAGGTGAATTATCATGCTTAAGGAACAGAAACAGGCAATTATCGACACTTACAAGACCCACGAGGGCGACACAGGTTCTCCCGAGGTTCAGATCGCTATTCTCACAGAGAGAATTAACCATCTTACCGAACATCTTAAGGCGAACCAGAAGGACCACCACAGCCGCAGAGGCCTTCTCAAGATGGTTGGTCACAGAAGAAATCTTCTCGGCTACCTCGCTAAGAAGGACATCAACCGCTATCGTGCTATCGTTGAAAAGCTCGGTCTCAGAAAGTAATATTGCTGCATAGGGGCGTTATTAACGCCCCTTGAGTATATTTATCACAAAATTTGCTCTGCTGCCGGGGTTATTAGCCATTAAATAATTTCCGAGCGTGTATCGGACGTTATTTAAGTGCTAAAATTCAGGTAGGGCAGGGCTTACGAACACAGGAGGATTTTAAAATGTTCGACAATTTCAGAACCTTTGAGTACACTCTTGCAGGCCGTCCCCTCATTATCGAGACGGGCAAGATGGCAGGCCTCGCTAACGGCTCCTGCCTTGTCAGATACGGCGATACCGCCGTTCTCGCTACCGCTACCGCTTCTGCCAAGCCCAGAGACGGTATCGATTTCCTTCCCTTATCCGTTGATTTTGAAGCGCGTCTTTACGCTGCAGGCAAGATCCCCGGAAGCTACAACCGCAGAGAAGGCAGACCCACCGAAAAGGCGATACTCACCTCGAGAGTTATCGACCGTCCTATAAGACCCCTTTTCCCCAAGGATCTCCGCAACGACGTTGCTCTCAACCTTCTCGTTACCTCCGTTGATCCCGACTGCTCTCCCGAGATCGCAGGTATGATAGGTGCGTCTATCGCCCTTTCTATCTCCGATATTCCGTGGAACGGTCCGATTGCCGGCGTTTTCGTTGGTCTGGTTGACGGTGAGGTAGTTATCAACCCCACGCTTGAGCAGCGCGAGAAGAGCACTCTTGAGCTTACCGTTGCCGGAAGCAAGAACAAGGTCGTTATGATCGAGGCAGGCGCTCAGGAAGTGCCCGACGACGTTATGTACAACGCTATCATGACCGCTCACGCTGAGACACAGCGCATCTGCGAATTTATCGACGGCATAGTTGCAGAAATTGGCAAGCCCAAGTTTGAATATCAGTCCTGCGACGTTGATCCCGAGATGTACGAGGCTATCAAGGAATTCTGCATCGAGGACATCAGAGCCGCTCTTGACACGGACGATAAGACTGTTCGTGACGAGAGAATGGGCGTGGTTACCGAAAAGGTTTACGAAAAATTTGACGAGATTTATCCCGAATCTCATCCCATGTTCGATGAGATCTTATACAAGCTTCAGAAGTTCGTCGTTCGCCGCTGGCTGCTTGACGACGGCAAGCGTGTTGACGGCAGACGTCTTGACGAGATCAGACCCCTTGCCGCTGAGGTTGGACTCTTCAACCGTGTTCACGGAAGCGGTATGTTCACAAGAGGTCAGACTCAGGTCATGACCATAGCTACACTCGGTCCGATAGGCGATGCTCAGATGCTCGACGATATCGACGAGGAAGAAACAAAGCGTTATATGCACCACTACAATATGCCCGGCTATTCTACGGGTGAGGCTAAGTCGGTGCGCTCTCCCGGCAGACGTGAGATCGGTCACGGCGCTCTTGCTGAAAGATCGCTCGTTCCCGTGCTCCCCACTCCCGAGGAATTCCCCTACACCATAAGATGCGTGTCTGAGGTAATCAGCTCCAACGGCTCTACCTCACAGGCCTCCGTTTGCGGATCCACACTTGCTCTTATGGACGCAGGTGTTCCGATAAAGGCGCCCGTTGCAGGTATCTCCTGCGGTCTTATCACTGAGGGCGACAGATGGATGACCATGATCGATATCCAGGGTCTTGAGGACTTCTTCGGCGACATGGACTTCAAGGTTGCAGGTACTCACAAGGGTATCACCTCCATTCAGATGGACCTCAAGATCGACGGTCTTACTCCCGAGATAATCAAGACTGCTCTCGAGACCACTCATACCGCAAGAGACTACATCATTGACGAGATCATTCTCAAGGCTATTCCCGAGTCCCGTCCCGAGATCTCCGAGTACGCTCCCAAGATCATCACTATGAAGATAGATCCCGATAAGATCAGAGAGGTTATCGGCTCCGGCGGTAAGGTCATTCAGAAGATCGTTGCCGACACAGGCGCTAAGATCGACATCGAGGATGACGGAACGGTTTATATTGCGGCTGTTAACCGTGCAAGCGGCGATATGGCTGAGCAGATAATCAAGAATATCGTATTCGAGCCCGAGGTTGGTGCCGTTTATACCGGTAAGGTCACCAGAATCATTCCGATAGGCGCATTCGTTGAATTTGCTCCCGGTAAGGAGGGCATGGTCCACATCTCCAAGCTCGCTCACGAGAGAGTTGAAAAGGTTGAGGACGTTGTCAGCGAGGGCGATACCGTTTCGGTCAAGTTCCTCGGCGTTGACGAAAAGGGCAGAATGAACCTTTCGAGAAAGGATACTCTCGAAAAGCCCGAGGGCTTGGTTGAAAGAGAGAGAGCTCCCAGACGTGACGGCGGCAACAGACGCCCCGATCAGTCGAGAGGTCCCCGTCCCGAACGCAGAGATGCGCCCAAGCCGGAGGTAAAGGTTGAAGAGCCTAAGGTGGAAGAGCCCAAGGTTGAGGACGACAGACCCAGACGCCCCCAGCGTCTCCCCTTCTTCCGCAGAAACGATAAGAACGACAAAGAATAAGTAATGGATATATGCGGGGGAACGCTTTTTGTAAAAAGTGTTCCCCCGTACCGCCCTATAGGAGCGGTTAGGACAATCCCTCACCGCCTTTGGCGGAGCTCCCTTTGCACAAGGGAGCCATACGGTACGATGCGAACGAAGGTTGTGAGCCTTCTCCAGTGGGAGAAGGTGTCGCCGTATGGCGACGGATGAGGTGTCAAAAAAACATCAACATTTTCGCTATAGATAAAATCGTTTGCATAGCAACACCTCATCCGTCAGGCTTCGCCTGCCACCTTCTCCCGCTGGAGAAGGCAAACGGCGGCAGCAAGCCACCGCCCTACGGAGATGGTGCGAACATTGCCAAAAAATATAAGCACTGTGTTCGAAGTGCAGCTATGATGTACGCACAGCGAGGCGCTTGTCGTGCTTTTTGAAGCGCCTTGCAAAAAAATATAAGCAGTTGCTTTATCCGTTAGGCTGTACAAGCGTATTATGAAAGTTTTTGCCACGCTTTTTTCAAAAAGCGTGAAAGAGAATTTCCAGCGCCTTGTGGCGCTTGAAATTTCTTCTTCCCCCGTATTTATAACAAGTTTGACATAGGAGTTTGACGTATGATCGGTAAGATAATATCAAACGTTATGCTGTCCTCGCAAAGAGGCGGTCTTTACGACATGAGCATCGAATGCCCTGAGATAGCGCACTCTGCGCTTCCGGGTCAGTTCGTATACATAAAGTGCGGCGAGGCGCTTACGCTCCGCCGTCCCATCAGCATCTTCAACGCTGCTGACGGTATAGTTCGCATCTGCTACGAGGTTCGTGGCAAGGGCACCGACTGGCTATCCGCACTAAAGTCGGGTGACGAGGTCGATATTATGGGCCCCATCGGGCACGGCTACACCTTCTACGAGGGCAAGCGTGCGCTTCTGTGCGGCGGCGGCATCGGCATCTATCCTCTGCTTATGATCGGCGCTAAATACGGCGCTGATGCGACGGCGGCACTCGGCTTCAGATGCGCTGAGGCTGTAAATTCTATAGGCGTTTTCGAGTCGGCGGGCATCGACGTTAAGATCGCCACCGATGACGGCAGCGCCGGTCATCACGGCTTTGCGGTCGACATCGTTCGTGCGGAGCTTGAAGGCGGCGGCTACGACGTTCTCTACTGCTGCGGTCCGAAGGTCATGATGCGTGCGGCTGCCGAGCTTGCTCGTGAGGCAGGCGTTATCTGCGAGGTCAGCATGGAGGAAAGAATGGGCTGCGGTATAGGCGCCTGCGAGGCCTGCGTTTGCGAGGTCAAGGCGGCTGACGGCAGCGGATACAAGAGAGTCTGCGTTGACGGACCGGTATTTTCAGCGGAGGAGATAGTATGGTAATGAGGCCTGATATGAGTGTTGAGATAGCAGGGGTCAGATTCAAGAACCCCGTTGTGACTGCTTCGGGCACCTGCGGATACGGCAGGGAATACATGCCCTATTACTCGCCTGCGGATATCGGCGCTATCACCGTTAAGGCGGTAACGCTTGAGCCGAGGGCAGGCAACAAGCCCCCGAGAATTGCCGAAACTCCCGGCGGTATTCTCAACAGCATCGGTCTGCAGAATCCCGGTGTTGAGTATTTTATCGAGAATGAGATCCCCAATCTCAAGGGATTGGGTGCGACCGTTATAGTTAACATCGCCGGCAGGACGGTTGACGAGTACTGCGCCGTTGCGAGAAGACTTGACGGTCAGGATATAGATATGATAGAGATGAACATCTCCTGCCCCAACGTCAAAGAGGGCGGCGTTGCCTTCGGCACGAGCGCCGCTTCGGTCGAGGCGGTGACCAGCGCAGTTCGTGCGGCGACCTCTAAGCCGCTTATCGTTAAGCTTTCGCCTAACGTTACCGACATCACCGAGATGGCGAGGGCGGCTAAGGCAGGCGGTGCGGATGCGCTCAGCCTGATCAACACGCTGCTCGGCATGAGGATAGATATAAACTCGCGCCGTCCCATTATGGCAAACAACGTGGGCGGTCTGTCGGGCTCTGCTATATTCCCGGTCGCCGTCAGAATGATCTGGCAGGTGAGAAATGCGGTGGATCTGCCTATCATCGGTATGGGCGGCGTTTGCGACGCCGATATGGCCGTTGAGATGATGATGGCAGGCGCTGATGCCGTTGCCATCGGTACGGCGGCGTTTACCGATCCGTATACGCCTATCACCGTGAGGGACGGTATAGAGAAATTCTGTATCGACAAGGGTATCGCTAAGGTGACCGAGCTTACCGGAACCGTAGTGCCCAACTGAGAGAAGATTTTACTTGCAAAACACTGATCTGAAAGGTCAGTGTTTTTTGTTTTGTGGGGATGTTCGCCCCTACGGAGAAGGTGCGAACATAGATGGTGAGCCTTCTCCAGCGGGAGAAGG
>JAZSMJ010000064.1:0-6106 GCA_045535815.1 Eubacteriales bacterium | reverse complement strand
TTTATAATCGTTTATATTCATATTATCACCCAAATAAATTGATAGCTATATTATACCACTAAATCTTACCTATTACAACAAAAAAAATCAAACCGATCAATGATCGGTTTGATTTTTTATATTTTATCAAGCTCTATTACCGATAAAACTGCGCCTCTGCGATTTTGATGGTCAACGCTCACGGTATATATAATGTATAATTTACCGTTGCTCTCATAAGCACACGGATAATGCCATCTCGTGCCATATCCAAGCTCATCACTGTAACCGTCCTGTAAAACCATGCCTTTTGTAAACTTAACCTCACTGGGCTCGCTGAATAATATAACAAGCTTAGCCCTCGGAAAATCAAGATTACCGATTATATAATTTCTGCCGTCTGATAAGGTTCCGGAGTAGATCTTGGAGCTTGAGAGCGGAATATCGTGCGTATAAGGTCCGCTAAAGCTTTCTCCGTTATCCTCCGAAAGATATACAAGAGGCACGTTTCTCTCATCGTTTCTTGTAAATGCGTATATTTTTTCACCCTCAACGATAAGAGATACCTCGGGATATATCAGCCTCGATCCGTCAGCAAGATTGCCGTTTTCCTGCATCTTTACAAGTCGCCATTCAGCATCTATACGTCCCGAATCGGAGATAAGCGCCGCAGGAGTATTGGGGAATCTGTCAAGCTCTCCTACTCTTCCGGGGAGTATAAGCTTGCCGTTTGATAGCTTGTACACGTTTGTATTGAGCTTAAACGGTATAGGTCTCGACCACAGCATATTGAATTCATTTTTTTCTTCATTGTATTCATAAAGATCAAGTGAATGAATATGGTCGGGATATACCATCTGATTCATAAGCATATACAGCTTCCCGTTGTCAATTCCGAAAACAGGAGGACAGAATAGAATCTTGCCACTCTCGTCGTTTGCAATTGTTGTGGGCGAGCTCCACGTTTTACCGTCATCATCTGATACAGCAAAGCGTATAGGTGTTTCGCCTATAAGCTCTACCGGCTTTACGTTGTTGTACCACGTAGCGATAAGCTTGCCGTTGTACTCTATAATTGCCGATTCGTGAAGGAATTCGTATCCGTCTGTAGGCGGAAGTGTGACTGCATACGTCCTTACGTTTTTGTCCTTTTCAAGCAATCCTATGTCTATATCGCCCAAAATATCAATGCGCTCAAGCATATTGGAATATATAACGTCCTTGTCGTGCTTATCGTTGTTTTTCAGCAGATTTCGATATGTAGACGGAGAAACCTTTTCATGCTCAGCAAACAGTTTTGCAAAATAACTTCCGCTTCCGAATCCGCTCTCATACGCAACGTCTGATATCTTCATATCGGTATGTATAAGAAGGTCCTTTGCACGGCTCATCTTAACTGAATTCCTGTAATCCGATACGGTTATACCCATCTCCTTTTTGAAAAGATGAGCCATATAGAAGTTACTGATACCAACGTTTTCAGCAATTTCCTTCACAGAAATATCTTCCTTAAGCGTAGCATCGATCTCAGCTTTTATTCTCTCTATTATAGGCATATCCTTACCCGGTACGTCAGATACAGAACGAATAAGCCTTACTATTTCAAGAATTGTACTTGTTTTGTCCACCCCATCATTTTTAAGGTCTGATATCAGGGAATCAAGCTTCTTATTGTCAAATTTATGCATGTTAACGCAGTTTATCTTATAATAGTCAAACAGCATAGACAGTATATCATCGCTCGCTCTGTCAGAAAGATGCTTCGCAAGCTCTACATCGGAAAATCTTCCTATTTCATTATACGGATTTTCATATTCCAATGCGTATTTTCCAAGCTTGGATACGGTTTTCTTAAGGAAGCTTCCGGGGCTTACTATCTTGCCTGCGATAATATCCTCTTCGGTTATTCTTGCAAAATCAATTTCTCTTGCACATTTATAGACATCATCAATAGAGTTGAGGAACGAGCCTCTTCCCCCCTGATCGTAGCAAATGTATATGTAACCGTCGTCAGCCTCCTTGACGTCAGGATAAGAGCATCCTCTTTCATCAAGCAAAAGCGTGTACTTCCAGCTCTTGCACTCATCTTCGGATATAAGTGCGGTCATATTATTTCTTCCGTTGAAATTGTGATGGTTGACCATAAGAATTCTGCCGGATTTTAATCTTCCGATATAAAATCTCGAGCATGGACCGGGAATTCCGCTATTTCCACCCTTTGTCCATGTCTTTCCTCTGTCGTACGAGTATGAAACACCTATTCCGTAAAAGGTTCGAACGTACATTGCAAGGCTGCCGTCCTTAAGCTCGATAACCATATGCTCGTCGAAAATTCTGCCTTCAACGTCAGAGCCGCCAAGCTTTTCAAATGTTTTTCCGTTATCTATAGACTTATAAACAAGTGCTCTTTTGTCCTCTGTTTTTGAATCATATTTGCTGTCTAAAATTCGTATTCCTGCCTTCCATACGGCTATAGGGAACAACCATTCACCGGTAGTCAGAACGACGGGCTTATTCATCATAACGTCTCCGGGAAGCTTTATTTCTTCGTTAAAAACCAGCTCCGGTGCGTCGGGATCGTTGCATATTGCGGCATAAACCGAATGATCGGGACAATATGCCCAGAAAAACCAAAGTCTTCCAAGCGGATCTATCCAGGGACACGGGTCAAAGCAGCGGTGATTATCATCGTATGCAACTGCGATGGGCTCGCTAAAGGTCTCACCGCCGTCATCAGACATAATCAGAGCAGCGAAATTACCTATCTGCTCAGTCACTCCTCCCGAGTAAAAGGTGGAGAAGATTCTGCCTTTTTTCGTTACCTCTATACCGGGTATCCCCTGCCATATTCTATACGGTGTTGAATATTTTTTCAGTTCTTTTTTATCAGTTATAAGCATCAGATCACAACCTTTCTGTGACTATAATATCAGTTTAACAATACTTTGTATATAACCAAATTGCTTTTGTGAAATCAAGATATAAACAAACAAGGTAAAACAGCACATATCTTAACGATAAAAAAAGGGCAGAAAAAGCAAGTTCTCCACCCTTTTATTTATAAGTAGTGCAATTAATGCTGTACTTTTATTCGATTCACATTAATACCGGCAGTTCGATTGCACCGTTCTTGAGAAATTCAATATTTTCTTCACGGTAAATAACATCTCGGCGGGTATGAATTCGATTCATAAAAAGCAATCCGCCTTTGGTTGAACGCAATGCGGCAACTCCGACACCGCAGTTAAATTTCACCTGATCAGATGGATAGAATACCCCTTTATCCGCAACCTCTACCTTAAAGCCATCCTTCTCGGCAAATGCTTTCTCTATAGCAGCACGATAAGCTTTAGCACCCTTGCGGAGCACGAAAAGTATATTTTCACCGTCTGAAACACAGTCAAAGTTTAAGAGTAAACGGTTTTTCATTTCATTTTTGTGTGCGACTGCAAAAGAGGACGAACCGAAAAGTCCCATCTCCTCAAGATCAAAGAACACGAACGCAACGTCTTCACGGCGATCCTCAGGAAGCTCTCTCATAATATCTATAAGCAATGTTACGCCGGAGGTGTTATCGTTAGCAGTATGCTTATTGGCAGGACCTGCAAACATCAATAGCAGCAAAGCTAAACATATGGCTTCAATTCCCAGATATGCATATTCGGTGAGCTCAAACATTGCAAATATGATCCCAACTACCAAGCCTATCGCAAACGCCATTGCAAAAAAAGCCATTACAATTGCGATGTTGTAAAGTATATAAATTAAAATGTTTTTTGGCGTAATAAAATTCGGGAAAGGCAATACGGGAGCCGTATCGTAATGCGCGGTATATACCACCTTTGCGCTTGAAGGATCTCCTACCACCAAATTTTTCACTCCGAATGACCCTTTTTCGATCTTAAATGAATATCCGTAATCGGTTGCAAGGCTTTCAACGTACGAAGCAAACGCCCTTTTTTGAGCTTTATTTTTTCTTACTTGATATTTTTCAAATATTTCACGAGTCGTTTCGGTCATTTTATGCTTCCTTTCGACACTAAAATTATTTTATCGGAATTATATCACAAGCCCTCAAAAAAGTCAAGAAACGCATTTTCTCCTCACTACAAAAATAAGTAAAATTACAAAGGCCAATACGAAAAAATCCGTATCGACCTTTATAATTAAATGCTTTTACCTCTTTAAAATCTTTCTGTACTGTGCAGGAGACAGACTCTCGGACTCCGAAAACATCTTTGAAAAATAACTTTCGCTTCCGAATCCGCACTCGTAAGCTATATCAGCGATCTTCATATCGGTATTGATAATAAGCTCTTTTGCACGGATGATCTTTAAAGAGTTTTTGTATTCATTTACGGTAATGCCGGTCTTTTTCTTGAAAATATGCATCATATAATAGTAGCTGATACCTATTTTCTCGGCAATGTCCTTTACAGAAACGTCTTCCTTAAAATTGCTCAGAATCTCTGCTTTTACCCTCTCTACAACTGGAATATCTTTAACGGCATCGTCAGAAACCGAGCGAACGAGCTGTACTAATTCTAAAACGGTCTTTCCCTTTTCCGTATCATCTTGATCAAGATCGTTCATAAGAGAGTCTAATTTGTCACGATCAAGCTTATGCATATTGATACAGTTCACACCGTAATAATCAAACAGAACCTGTTTGATATTATCGTGCGACATATCCTTCAATTTGCACACCAGCTCATCCTCTGAATATCTGACGGTCTCATCATACGGATTATCGGATTCATATATATACCTGCCAAGCTTTACCACACGATTTTTGAGAGAGCTTTCTCCACTCAGAATCTTTCCTGCAATTATATCTTCCTCAGTGATCTTTGCATACAGTATTTCTCTGGTAAGAGAATACAACTCATCAAGTGAGTGCATATATGCTCCTCTTCCGTGATCGTAGCTTATATAGATATATCCGTCTCCAGATAACGAAACATCAGGATATGAGCATCCTCTTTCATCAAGTAAAAGCTTGTATTTCCAAGTCTTGCCTTCATCCTCAGAAAGCAATGCAGTCAGATTATTCCTTCCGGTAAAATCGTGATGATTTATCATCAATATTCTTCCACTTGGAAGTCTTCTGATATGAAATCTTGAGCAGGGTCCTGGGATGCGGCTGTCAACTCCGTTCAGCCAATTTCTTCCTCTGTCATATGAATATGATATGCCTACGCCGTAGCTTGTTCTTGCATACATAGCAAGCGTTCCGTCATTAAGCTCAAGGATCATATGCTCATTAAATGACTGCGGACCAAAATCAGCCTGTCCTATCTTTTCAAATGTGTCACCGTTATCTGAAGATCTGTAGACACAAGACAGATTTTTTTCATAATCGGTATCACACACGAAAAAGCCCTTTCTGAATATAGCAACGGGCAAAAGCCATTCGCCGGTAGACAAAACGGTGGGTTTGTTCAGCATGAGACCGTCTGCAATCTTTCTTTCAGAGCTCCAGACCAAATCATTGGCACAAGGATCATCGCAAACAGCTGCATATACCGATTGATCGGGAGCATGGGTCCAAAAAAGCCACAGTCTGCCGATAGGATCTATCCATATACACGGATCAAAGCATCTGTATCCTTTATCATAAATAACAGTTACCGGATCTTCAAACGTCATACCGCCATCGCTTGATCTTACAAGAAGACAAAAACTTTCTTTATAATCCTCTTCAGTTCCCCCGGAATAAAATGAGCAAAAGATTCGACCGTTTGATGTGATCTCTATGCCTGCGATCCCCTGCCATATTCTATACGGAGCAGAATACCTCGCAAGCTCTTTTTTATCGGTTATGATCATATTAACACACCCTTTCTATATTGAGAATAGCATATTTTGTATTAAAAACATATAACAAAAATGCTTTATATTTATCCTCTGATAATGATAACAAATAAAAATATAACAAAATTTAATATAAAATAAAAAAAGAAGGACTTTAAATCCTTCTTAAGACTGCAAATGTGCATTAAAAACCGAACAAGGAAAAGATAAGCAGCAATGTGAACAGTATTCATAACAAAGCTCTCGTCTCTATAGAGATGAAAGTTCAAGCCCTCGGTCTATTAGTATCGGTCAGCTAAATACATTACTGCAC
>JAZSMJ010000041.1:0-105275 GCA_045535815.1 Eubacteriales bacterium | reverse complement strand
ATCGCACAGCGATGACGGGCAGTATTTTTTATAAATCTTTTTCTTTTTTCCACTTAACAAACTTGAATACAAGAACCGATACAGCAACTATCTCTATAAGCACGCTTATAAACTGTGAGGTAGAAAGACCGAATATAAAGCCTCGAATAGCATCTCCGCGCAGAAATTCGTCAAAGAAGCGAATTACCGCATAGCTCATAAGATAGACAAATATAAGCTTGCCGTCAAAGAATCCGCCCTTGCCGGATATCTTTTTATAAAGCATAAGCAATACTGCAAAAAGCACGAGATTGAGTGAGGCCTCAAGAAGCTGTACCGGGAAGCGTGAAACGTCGTTCAGATCGGGCACGAGCGTGTTTCCGTGTGCAGTAAATCCAAACTCGCATTCGATTCCGTAGCAGCATCCGCCAAGGAAGCACCCGACACGTGCAAATGCGTGAAAAAGAGGTATGCAAACGGCAAGTATGTCCGCAATTATCGGAAGCGGCATTTTTTTGACCTTTATTGTTATCAGTGCGGATACCGTTCCGCCGATAAGACCGCCGTAAAAGACTGATCCGCCGAAAATATAGCCCAATACGGAAACAAATTCCCAGAAATCAGCGGCAGAAAACAAAAGCGGTATATATCTGATTTTCGTTATAGCATATAATATAGCTCCACCGACAAAAACGCCTACGGCGGCAAACAGCATAACTATTATAGTATCGTTATCGTTGAGATTTCTTTTTCTCGTTAAACGACAGGCGAGAAGTCCGGCGACAAGTGCGCCTATGACAGCCATAAGCATATACGTGGGAATGCTTTTTCCCGGCAGATTCAAAAACGGTAACATTTTATCCCCCTATATGAGATTCATTATCTGAAAAGCTTCGGCATATTATGAGAAAAGCGCCACAATTTCTGTGGCGCTATATACTCAAAGTAAGGATTAATACATACCTCCAAGTTCTTCAAGAGCAGATGCAAAAGCACCAAGTTCATTAGCAGCACCGCATGCAGCACAAGCTGTGCATGTTGCGCAGATGTTGCAGATGAGAGTGATGGGGGAGAGACAGAGAGCAACGATACCGAGAACGAAGCCTGCGGTAGCAATGCCGGAAGCCTTGCCGTATGCCTTGATGGAGGCGCCACGACCCTTAACACCGAAAACGATGCCGAGGATAGCTGCAACGAGAATGATGATTCCTGCAAAGGGAATAAGACCGCTGAATAATCCGAGAACGATGCTTACGATACCGCAAATAAGAGCAAGCACGGACTGATTCTTTCCATCATTTGCGGGAACAGGAGCCTGGTTGAACTGATTCTGATTGTCCATTTTATGTACCTCACAATTAATATTTTTCAAATGCCTTTAGCACTTTATCATATTTTATCACGCATATCGACATTTGTCAACAATTTATTGTATATTTATTAAAAAATTATAATATTTTATTAAAAAAATGAGCTGCGCAAATAGATATGTTTTGAAGGTTATTTGGTTGAGGAATGCTTTGTAACATAAAAATGCTTTTCGCCACGGCGAAAAGCTACCAAAATTATTCACTATTCATTATTCATTATTCATTATTCAAACGAAGATCCGCTCACTTTCGTGAGCTGATCTTCGTTTGATGGGAGTTATCACAAAAAATACAAGGAAAAAATCATTATAATCAAGACTTCATCAGCTCATCAAATGCTTTGAGCTGAGCTTCCGTCGGCTTATAATCGGGGTGAGAGCAGCAAGGCAACGTCGGTTCACTGCCGTCCGGTCCGTAGAAGGGAGTTAATCTGTCGTTTTCATACTTTTTCATATCCTCTTCCAAACGGAAATCGGGAATATCGTAAGGCATACCGCCATTAAGTATCGATCTATGTGCAAGAATTCCGACAGAGGACATAGTAACCGCAGAATAGATGTCAAACGGAAATTCCGGCTGTCTGTTCTCTCTTATGCAGTCAAGGAAGTTTCTGGCTGTAATGTAGTCGCTGCCGCCGTGTCCGCTCTTGGCGATAAGCGCCTCATCCTTATCATTCCAGGTCGGCTCGTAAAGCTTTTCAGCTTCCGCACCTTCCGGCTTATCCCAGTCGCTGTAGCGAAGCATCATCTTATTGCCCATGCCGCGAAGGTTCTCGATCTGACCCTTTGTTCCGCAAAAACGGTAAGAATTGTGGTGAGCACCGTATTCGACAGCAGGAGCAATGCGGAAGATCGAGCCGTCATCGTTTTGTGTCATGACCTGCGCAACTTTATCGCCGGTATATCTACTTACCGGAACGTCACCTTCGACAGGAGAGAAGCAGGCAAGTGCCGTCACGCGCTTGGGTGTCGCACCGGTAACCCACATAATCGGTCCCAAAGAGTGTGTAATATAGTACACACGCGGGCAATGGTTGCGCCAGCTCTCATGAGTGGAGCAGTAAGTCTTTTGGAATTCATAATCCCACGGGTCGTGAGGATGATTGTATTCTCCCTCGGCATAAAGCAATTTGCCAAGAGTTCCGCCTTCCCAAACACGCTTAGCTTCACGGTTGAAGATCAGCTGAGGATAATTTTCGGCAAGGAAAAAGATAGAGCTGCTTTTTTTATAAGCACGGATCAGCTCAACACCCTCTGCCATAGTTCCGTTACTGATACATTCGCAAAAAACGTGGATACCGCGCTCAAAGCATTTAATGGCATAAGGCGTATGCTCCGGAAAATCATTTGCGAGAATGAGAGCGTCCATTCCGTGTTCGATAAACTTATCGAAATCATCGTAGAGGGCAACGTCTTCCCCGAGATTTTTAGTAGCCCACTCCAGACGGTCGGGGCGTTTGTCGCACAATGCCACGATATCGCAGTTGAGCATCATAAAATTCTTTGCAATGTCGACACCTCGGTTACCGCCAAATACGCCGACTTTAATTCTTTCCATAACTTTTCTCCTTTTTTGATCTATATATTTTTTACATCGGTACTACAAACAATGTCAGCATTCCGATAAAAGCAAGCGCTACCGATATAAGCTCTTTTTTACTCGGCTTTCGAGGTCCGAAAAAGCATAACAGCGTGGATACGATCATGACACCGCCCGTAACCATCGGATACTGTGCCGATGCATCAACGTGTGCCAGAGCAACCACCAATAAAAAATTTGCGATTCGATTGACAGATCCTTGAGTTGCGCTTATACCAAACGCCTTAAGACAATACGGTGTCTGCGCTTTTTGCTTGCGTAAAAGGATAAGCAATATAAGGCCGGATATAACCGCCATACAGATGGATAGCCAGATCGAATATCCGAGGCTGCTCGTTTTCTCGAAGGGAGAGGAGGTGAAGATTTTGGACAGCACACCGGACATTCCGTTCAGTACAAAAACACCTGCGTAATAGATACTTCCTTTCTTTTTTTCATTGCGTGAAACCGTCAGACTAAGCGCCGTGCCGATCAGCAAAAAGCAGAGAATTTTGGCAAGCGTGAGCTTTTCACCGTAAAAAATAATTCCTTGAAGAAAGGGCAGGACCATACCGCCCAGCATTGAAAATAACGAAAATAACGATAGATTTATCGTATCAAGCGCTTTAAAGCTGCAAAATGCAAACGCTATGCCGTTTAATGAGGCAAGCAAGGCGATCAAAAGCGTGAAAGGAGTAAACTCAATTTTGAATCCGTTGAAGATCAGCAGCACAACAAAACCGGCAACCGAGCCTACAAACGAGTTTTCCATACTGATATTCAGTTTGCTTCCTCTCATATTACGATAAGCGTCTTGCAATGCATAGCATCCGCCAAACATCAGCACAGATAAAATGATCAACCCGTAGTACATAACATTCCCCAAAAACAACAGCTTTTATTTGTTGCTTTTATTATAACATATCTGCTTTTCGACGCAATGGAAAAAATCTATGAATTTATATAAAATAGTTTGAATTGTATTGCAATCGTTCAAAATTCGTGATACAATTCATAATAACAAAAAGCAAATCAGGAGAATGCGTATGAAGAACATCTGCAAATTTCCAAATCCATCATTGCACAGTCCGCTGTCTGTTTCGTGCTTTGTAATGCAAACCGATACCAAGATCATGAAGCAAAACGTATCGCTAAAAAAGCACCGTATGATCCTCGTGGTACAGGGACAGGGAGCTTTTAAATTCAACGGTCAGGAATTTCACTGCTGTTCGGGAACCCTTTTGTTTGGATTTGAAAATGAGACATTCTCGGTAGATCAGGCACAGGATGCAATATATCTGTATATTGACTTTAGCGGCGGACGGGCAGACGATCTGCTTCACCGTTTTAATATCCACAAGGGAAACCGTACCTTTGACGGATACGACGGACTGATCCCGCTTTGGCGTGACAGCTTATCCAGAGCTAACGAGGATACCGTCGATCTCGCATCCGAAAGCATCCTATTGTATTCCTTTTCCCGTCTTTCCTCTCATATAGCGGAACGTGGCAACGTCGTGGGCAAGATATTAGAAATTTCGGAGGGGAATTTCAACGATCCTGAGCTGTCGATAAGCAAGATCGCAGACTCTCTTTCCTACAATTCCAAGTATTTGTCACACGTCTTTAAAAAAGCGATAGGCGTTACCTATTCGGAATATTTGAGAGATCTAAGGATCAAATACGCAATATCACTGCTTAACGAAGGAATCGATTCTATCAAAAACGTGGCTTTGTTATCAGGATTTGCAGATCCGTTGTATTTTTCCAATATATTTAAGAAAACCGTCGGCATTTCACCGAGGGAGTATGTATTAACGGTGCAAAAAGATACAGCTTCTAGGCTACAATAACAAAAAGGGTAGATATCTGCTATGAAAATCGCAAATATCTACCTAAAAAATGTGTGGGAAAGATTTATTTAACGCCTGTCATTTTTTATTTTAATAAAATCACCGTGATCTTCTATCAAACAAAATTCGGGGCGTTCCAATAGCTGCTGATTTGGTGTATGGTAGGTAAAATACTTCTTTTTCCCATCAGAGAATATCATACCGTGTCCACCGTCGCTATCCAGCAGCGGCGTCATATGCTCAAACTCAAGCCCCAGCCTTTTGTCCTTGAACTTTACCACAAATTCTGCATAATTTCCTTTTATAAAGGAAGACCATATCATAAAAAGGTCATTCGTTTTTGAACAGTACATAAAAGGTCCGTCCGTAACAAAGTTACCGTTCCCAAGAGGATCGACTCCTTTACACGATGAGGCGGAAAACATGGTAACCACCTCTCCGTCCAAACGATCCAACGATCCGCTCAGCCTTGCATAGCATATCGTTCCGTCGGTGATCTGCGTATGCTCATGACAGAAAACAAGATACGGCACCTCGTCCTCATCGATATACAGCGTTCCGTCAAGACATTCCCAATCGCTTGGTGTCAGCGCACCGTTGCTATGAGGAACAAACGGACCGAGCAGGCTATCCGAGCAAAGAGAATAAGTGCCTCGCAAGCCGTTTTCCTGCGTAAACGTGACAAACATATAGTACTTACCCTTATATTTGTGGACCTCCGGCGCCCAATTCACTCCACGGTTCAGACCGTATCGTTCAGAATTCAAGCACTCGACCGGCTCACTCCAATTTACCATATCTTCAGAAAGATAAACGTCCACTCCGCCAACGTCACATCCGAAATTCTTTGCTCTTGTACCATATAGATAATAGATTCCGTTCTCGTATACGACAAAAGGATCACGTATGTTGATCTGTTCCTTTTTCATTGTCCGACCGCCTTTCTGAATTTATTATAGCACGCCTTCTGATATTTTTCAATAAAAATAGCTTTTCGCCTAAGCGAAAAGCTACCAAAATTATTCATTATTCATCAGCGGAGCGACTTCATTGTTCATTCGAAAATCCGCTCACAAAAGTGGGCGGATTTTTGTTTGTTGTGTGTTGACAGAAAAGATGACAAATTATAACAATGCCGTATACACCTCAGTACCGCCGTTTACGAAAACCTCAACCAAATACCCATCTCTGAGAATTTTAAGATTGCTTATCTCGCCATCATAAACGACAGGGTCTCGCCCCGCACGTTCAATCACAAAACCATTCTCGGTTCTCCTGACCGACTCATCTTCATTTTTTAAAAGGTGCTGCAATTCTTTGATAGGATATGCCGTGATTCTTCCGTTTTCCAATTTCAATTCTCTCGGAACAGACATACAGCCTATATCCTTTTCGGCAAATCCTCCGTATCTCCACCCCGGTGTCCACGAGATCATAATGTTTCTTCCAAGATGATCTCTGAAGACCTGCCCTGCATATTGATCCGGACCCTTGTCCACCTCAGAGATATATCTTAAATTGAACTTTTCATCTTTGAAATCACCGTACATAACAGAAAAATAGTGTCTGCGTTCAAAAGGGCATACCGAAGCCGTAAGTAAATACAGTTGATCTGCGCAAACAAAGGAAGGGCATTCCGCATATCTACACCCATCCCACTCACTCATTATTCCGATATAAGTCCATTTGAAAAGATCATCGCTCTTGTAAAGAAGCAGACGAGCCGCTTTATCCTTAGGATTTCCCGTGGCCATTACACAGTAATAGGTACCGTTGATAAAGCACACAGCGGGATCACGGAAATCGGGTCCGCCGTCTTCGGGATAGAGATCAATTATAGGATTGCCCTCATACTTTTCAAAAATTATACCATTCTTGGAATAAGCTACACTCACCGTCTGTTTGTTTTCCTTTCCTCCAACAGATGCGTAGAATAAATACAGCACGTCATCCTTTACGATTGCAGTTCCAGACCAGCAGCCATTATTATCGTATTCTTGATCAGGATAGAGAGCAACAGGAAGCTCTTCCCACGTGAGAAAATCTTTTGTGCGCGCATGCCCCCAATGCATCGGTTGTTTCCACGGAATCTCAAAATCAGGTGCATGTTGATAAAACACATGATAATATCCTTGAAAATAGACCAAGCCGTTTGGATCGTTTACCCATCCTTTTGCCGGACGGTAGTGGTATTTTAATTTTTGCGCATAATCCATATTTCCACCGCCTTTCTGAATTTATTGTAGCATATCTATCACAATTTTTCAATACTGTTACATGGAGAGAAATTGGTTGGGGAAAAATACTTTCATCACGCCGTAAGGCGTGTATATCATCCGCAACTTGTTGCGGTATATCATCAATGCGATGCATTGTATATCATCAAGCCGCAGAAATGCACGCTACGCGTGATGAGATACGCCTTCGGCGATGATATACACGCTGATGCGTGATGATATACCAAGCCTGCGGCTTGGATAAAAAAATTCCGAAAGCATTTGCTTTCGGAATTTTTTGGAGGCGTGTTGATAAAAAAGATGCCAACTAATTTTCTTTAATATGTCTTATGGAAACACACCAAAGTGCTGCATAAAACACAATTCCGGAAAGGATGTTGACAAAAAGATTGCCACTATCCATCACATTCAACCAATCAATCAAAGCACCTTGTTCAATAGCTTGATTCATAGCATTAAGAAGCGCAAATGCTTGTGACCCTTCAAGCATAGAATATACCACAATGCAAGAAATTGTCAATACGCCGGTAATCAATGAGAAGGAAAATCTTTCTTTTCTGATCCAAGAATTAACAAGTACAAACAAACCGAAATATACACAGGTCTGCACAAACAAAATCAAAACATTGGCAAGCAACGTTGTCGTAAAGGATGCAGTAAGCATTGAATAAACAAATTCAAACACAGGCAAACCAACAAGTCCAAACAGTAAAACAATAATAATTCCGAAAGTTTTTTTGCCCTTCAAACCAACAAAAAACGAGCACAGGCAAAAAGCTAAATACGGAATAATTACGGAAATGCCAGATACGTTACGCAAAATCACCGATATTAAGCATATAATACCGATAATTAAGTGTTTTTTTGAAAGTTTCACAACTCCACCGCCTTTCTGGGTTTATTATAGCACAGTTTCCGGTATTTTTCAAGGCCGAGGGGGAAAATCCGTTTGCGCGAAGCGCACATCAAGCCGTAGGCGTGTATATCATCCGCAACTTGTTGCGGTATATCATCAATGCGAAGCATTGTATATCATCAAGCCGCAGAAATGCACGCTACGCGTGATGAGATGCGCCTTCGGCGATGATATACACGCTGACGCGTGATGATATACTGTGCGGGGCGCACAGATTACATACAACGGGCTTTGCCCGTTGATTACATACCAATCCTTAGGATTGGATAAAAATTAAAGCGACCTCGAAAGGTCGCTTTAATTTTTGGAGGCGCCAATCGGAATTGAACCGATGAATAAAGGTTTTGCAGACCTCTGCCTTACCGCTTGGCTATGGCGCCGGAGATTAAATAACGCGCATCGGCTGATGCGGGTTATTGCTGCGCTTTAGCGCATGGAGCGGATTACGGGGCTCGAACCCGCCACCTCGACCTTGGCAAGGTCGCGCTCTACCAAATGAGCTAAATCCGCACACTATGGTGCCTCCGGTCGGAATTGAACCAACGACACGGGGATTTTCAGTCCCCTGCTCTACCAACTGAGCTACAGAGGCATAAAATGCATCCAGGGAATCTGACTTATAATCCCTAAAAAGAAAATGGCGACCCGGATGGGACTCGAACCCATGACCTCTAGCGTGACAGGCTAGCGTTCTAACCAACTGAACTACCGGGCCGTAAAGTGTGCACCGGATTTCTCCGGTGCATGGTGGGAACAACAGGGCTCGAACCTATGACCCTCTGCTTGTAAGGCAGATGCTCTCCCAGCTGAGCTATGCTCCCGTTTTGTCTTAGGTTTCCCTGCGACGTTGTTTATTATATCACATAGATATCGGTTTGTCAATATCTTTTTTCAAATTTTTTAAAAGTTTTTTTCGACTCTGAAAAACGCCTTATTTATCGCTGTTTTTCAGTCCTTTTTCGCCCTGCAGACGAAATACCAACGCTCTGTTTTTTCATTGCATTCAGCTCCGTCAAGATCGGACGATATCTCTATCAGCTCAAAGCCTGAAATCGCCAGCGCACTCTTTACGTGATCGAGACTGTACGAGCGCTCGTGCTGCACCTCGTCACTTCGGCTGTATCTGCCGTCCTCTTCCTCTCTGAAGAAGGAAAGTGAAAACTCGCATATACCGCTTTCCTTATCGTAGCTGTTGCTCCATGCACAGAGCGCACCGTCCGACTCGAGAATATAATCGTTATCACCGTACACGTTCTCAAACTTATACGGCGTATTCATATCGAAAACAAAGATACCGTCGGGCATCATAAACAGATGGATAGATTTAAAGCATTTCTCAAGATCGCCGTCGCCTATAAGATAATTGAGGCTGTCAAAGCAGCAGACTGCCGCATCGACCGTACCGTAAAGGTCGAGCTCTCTTATATCCTGATTGAGAAGAAGCGGATGTATCCCCTCGTTTGCCGTATTTATCATGGCCTCGGACAGCATATCGTAGGAAATATCGCTTCCGATAAGATCGTATCCAAGCCTTGAAAGCTCTATTATCATCTTACCCGTACCGCAAGCGGCGTCAAGCACTATCTCTGCGCCTCTTGAATATTTCCTTATTGCCCTATCGGCAAAGGCAGCGTATTTTTTATAATCGGCATCCGGATTCATCTCGTCGTAAAATCCGGCAATAGCCGTATACTGCGTATCCTTCACAAAAGCCTCCGACTCTATTACTGCTTTCTGCGATCCTCTAAATCAAGTCTTTCAAGAACCTTGAGATATCCGTCGTTGCCGTATTTCAAGCACTTGTTGACACGGCTGATGGTTGCGGTGCTGAGGCCTGTCTTTTCCGCAATGTCTACGTATATATAGTTATCGTACAGCATTTTTGCCGCCTGAAGTCTTTTTGACATCTCCTGAAGCTCTGCTATCGTGCAGATATCTTCAAAAAACGCATAGCACTCGTCGATATTCTCAAGCTGAAGTATTGCTCTGAAAAGGTATTCTGTCTGTTCGTTTCTCGTATTCTTTGCCATTTCACGATCTCCGTTTCACTTTATCAGATTAGTCTTGTATCATTATAATATATTTTTTTCATAAAGTAAAGTGCTTTTGAACAAAATTTTTAACTAAAAATCAAATTCACAATATCCGAAGGCTCGGCGCCCATAATATAGGAGTCGATAGAGCCAAGGCGTGCCTCTGTTTCTTCCTTTATCAGCCTGCATCCGACAAGCGACGCCTCGAGCTCAGCTATATCCTTGACACCGAAATAATCCCCTGCAATCGAGATCTCCGATATCACTCCGCTATTAACGCTCATATGCAGCTCGACAAGACCGAATTCAAAGTACTTCCTTTTGCTTGTCTGATATTCCTTTGAGCGTCCGAAATTCCATTCCCAGCTCGAATATTTTTCATCCGAAAGCTTTTGTATCATCCTCTTATCCTGCTCCGAAAACCGCACCGTGTCAGCCCCTTCTGAAAAATACTCTTCAAGATAACGCTTAAAGGCAAGAGCATCCATATCCTTGTATTCTTCCGCTACGAGCTCCTTTATATTAGCAACACGGCTTCTGACGCTCTTTATACCCTTGCTCTTTATCTTCTCGGGATCTACGTTCAAAGCACCTGCAAGACGGCTCATATCGGAAGAAAACAGAAGCGTTCCGTGATGCATGGTCTTACCGTTATATACGCACTGAGCGTTGCCCGATATTTTTCTGCCGTCCGACATAAGATCGTTTCTGCCCGAAAGCTCTGCTTTTAAGCCAAGCGTTTCAAGAGCCTTTATTATCGGCTCGCAGAAGCGCTTGAAATTTATGCCGTCATTTGAAGACGAGGTGATAAACGTGTAATTCACGTTTCCGAGATCGTGAAAGACTGCGCCTCCGCCTGTAAGACGGCGGACCACCTTTATCTTATTTTCCTCGACGAATCCGAGGTTTATCTCACCGTACGCATTCTGATTTTTTCCTATTATGACCGACGGAGAGTTCCTCCACAGCATAAAAACATCTCCCTTATCCTCTGAATCGAGAAGATACTGCTCAGTGGCGAGATTAAAATACGGATCGATAGAATCGTTCAGATATATTTTCATACAAAAACCTTCATTTCGGATAAGTTTACGGTAAGATTATAACATATCCGTAAAAAAAAGTAAACAAGCGGTTTTACCGCTTGTTTACCTAAATCAATGCAAATACCGTTATCAGCACGGCAATTGCCGCAATACCGCCTATAATAAATATATCGAGCACCTTTATCGGTATGCTGACGTTCTTGTATATATTGAATTTCTTATATCCCATACTCTATCACTTTCTCACAAGATATTTTCTCATATCAACAGCGCAGGCTACCAATATGATAAGACCCTTTATGATATACTGCATATTTGAGTCAATGCTGAGGAAGGTAAGACCGACGAATATCAGCCTGAGCAGTACGACGCCCATAATAACGCCCCTTATCTTACCGATACCGCCTACGAAGGATACACCGCCGATAACGCAGGCGGCGATAGCGTCAAGCTCATAGTTAAGACCGGTCGCCGCAGAGTTAGAGCCTATTCTTGCCGCCTCGATAAAGCCGGTGATACCGTACATTACACCTGCAAGCATAAAAACGAGAATGATGGTTCTGGTAACGTTTACACCCGAAACGTTTGCCGCCTCTGGATTGGAGCCGACGGCGAACATATTCTTACCGAAGGCGGTCTTGTTCCAGATAAACCACATTATAACCGTTATGACAAGGGCATACCAGACGTAATTGGGTATAGGCGTCTTGCCAAGAGATAAAAAGCTTCCCTTTATAAAATCGCTGAAGCCCCTATCAAGTCCCGATATCGACTGTCCGTTATTGTTGCCGAGCATAAGATACATAAGAAGCGCACCGTATACTATAAGCTGAGTTGATAGCGTTACGATAAAGGGATGAAGATTGAATTTTGCAGTGCAGAAGCCGTTTACAAAGCCTACTATCGCACCTATTCCTATCGCTATCAGAAAGACCACCGGTATAGACATAGTTCCGAGATTCGGGAACATTTTATTTGCATATCCGCTCGCCTGAAGAAGCGAAGCGGAAACGCAGGCAACCGCACCTACTATACGGCCTGCCGAAAGGTCGGTGCCGGTCAGAATAATAGCTCCGGCAATACCGAGAGCGATAGGCAGATTTGCCGCAGACAGCGATATTATGTTTACTATCGATGAGCCCGACAGAAAACGGGGATTTATTATTTGTATAACTACAACTGCGGCAATTAAGAATATATAAAGCGAGTTGTTTATTATCAGCTCCTTTATATAATTCGCCCGCTCGTTTTTCTCCATAGTCTTAAATCTTTTTATGCTCGTCATTTGATTACCATACCTTCCCGGCGCACCGCCGTTGATTTTCAAAAGCTGACGCTGTTATGCGTTTTTAGCCGCAAGAGTCATTATCTCCTCCTGCGTCGTATTTGCCGCATCAAGCTCTCCCGTAATAACTCCGCCGGACATTACGTATATGCGGTCGCAGACACCTAAAAGCTCCGGAAGCTCTCCCGATACCATTATTACCGACCTTCCGTTCTTGGCAAGCTCGATTATCAGCTGATATATCTCATATTTTGAACCGACGTCAATACCTCTGGTGGGCTCGTCAAGCATAAGCACGGTCGGTTTTGTAAGCAGCCATCTTGCAAGAATGACCTTCTGCTGATTTCCGCCCGAGAGAGTTTTTATTTTGGTTCTTTGAGACGGAGTTTTGACACGCATTGAACGTATTGCCCAGTCGGTATCCTTTCTGCGCTTTGAGTTGCTCAGCCAGATGCCGCCCGTCATGTATTTTTTTATATTGGCAATAGTGGTATTCTCGCATATATCGAGTATGCCGAATATACCGTTTGCCCTTCTCTCCTCGGTCAAAAGAGCAAAGCCGTTTCGCTTTGCGTCTGCGGCGTTTCTTATTCTTATTTTTTTACCGGAAAGCCATATCTCTCCGCTCTCTCTTGCAGAGATTCCGAAAATGTTTTCGATAAGCTCGGTGCGCCCTGCCCCTGCAAGTCCTGCAATGCCGACTATCTCGCCCCTGCGAACGTTGAACGATACGTTCTTTACCTTATTATATTTTGAGGAAAGTCCCTTCACCTCAAGCACGACCTCGCCCGGCTTGTTATCCTTTGGCGGAAATCTTTCGGTAAGCTCACGACCTACCATCAGCTTGATTATCCTGTCCATAGTAAAATTGGATGCCCTGTCGGTTATAACGTGAGTGCCGTCACGCATAACTGTGATATCGTCGGATATGCGGAGTATCTCCTCCATTTTATGCGATATATAGATGATACCGCATCCCTTGTCACGAAGCATATTTATTATCCTGAAAAGATGCTCTACCTCGTGCTCCGTTAAGGAAGAGGTCGGCTCGTCAAGCACGATGACCTTTGCATCGTAGGACACAGCCTTGGCGATCTCTGCCATCTGTCGCTGTGCGACCGACATGGTGCTCATTACAGCACGGGGATCCATGCTTATACCAAGCTCTTCAAATATCTTCTCGGTCTTTTTCAGCATAGTCCTCTCCGAGACTATCACTCCTGCGGTTTTGGGATATCTGCCCAGCCATATATTATCCATAACGTTGCGCTTGAGCGCCTGATTCAGCTCCTGATGTACCATCGCAACGCCGTGGTCAAGAGCATCTCTCGGATTTTTAAAGGACACCTCCTGCCCGTCAAGATATATGCTTCCCGAGCTTTTGGAATATATTCCGAAAAGGCATTTCATAAGAGTGGATTTTCCTGCTCCGTTCTCACCCATCAGCGAGTGTACCGTGCCTCGTCTTACAGTCAGCGAAACGTTATCAAGAGCCTTTACTCCGGGAAACTCCTTGCTGATGTTTTTCATTTCAAGCAGTATTTTATCGGACACGGCTATCTTCCTCCTTTATCGGTATCAGCCAAGATATTTTGCGTAGGCAATTCTGACTTTATTTACGGACTGATCTATATTGTAGTCGTCCATTCCGCTTATAAGCGAATCGGTGCCGCTTACTGCGTTCTGTGTCATCTTCGTAATAGCCTGAGCCATTCCGTCAGCATCCTGCTTTATCGTGCCTGCCATTTTCCCCTCGGCAATAAGATCACGGGCGGCATCGGTAGCATCAACCCCGAAAACAGGAACGCTTTTGGAATCACCACCCTGATTGTAGCCTGCCGCATTGAGTGCGGAAATTGCACCCTCCGCCATACCGTCGTTATTGCAGATAACAAGCTCGATCATATTGTTGTGCTCCTCGTTATGAGACGTAAGAGCAGTAGTCATATAGTCGTTCGATGCCGCCGCAGACCACTGTCCGTTCTTGTCAACGAGATAGCCGTTGGGGTTTCCTGCATCGTAAAAGCGAAGGGGCCTCTTTCCTGCCCCTTCAAGAAGAGCGTTTGCCTCCTGAACGCTGTACTGCGTTCTGTATATAGCCTCGTTGTTTCCCTCTTCACCCTTGAATAAAATGTAGGATATCTCGCCGTCGCCGTTTATATCTGCCTCATCGTAATTTGCAAGCAGATATTCGCCTATCATCTCACCCTGAAGTATGCCCGCTTCTTCAGCCTTAGTACCTATAAAAGCGCAGTTTTCATAGCTGTTTATTACCTCATCAGATACCTCTCTGTTAAAAAAGATGACCGGTATGCTTGAATTTTTCGCAAGTGAAACAATCTCGTTTGCCGCATCGTCCGAGCCGGTGTTTACTATATTTACAACTATAACTCCGGCACCCTTGGTTATCGCAGTCTGTATCTGCTCGGTCTGAGTGGTCTGATTTCCGTTTCCGTCATAATCCTGATAGGATATTCCTGCGTCACTCAGCCTCTTATCAAGCGCGCTGCGCACACTTGATATATAAGGATCGCTGTAGGTGTAGTAAAAGACGTGAACGTTTGCAGTTCCCTCACCGTTTGCACAGGATGTGAGAGATACCGCAGATAAAAGCATAAGCGATACGATAAGCACCGATAATATTATTTTTTTCATAATAAAACCTCTGTAATATTTTTTTGCAGTATATAAGCGTGAAACCACGCCTTGCGTTTCTATTATTTTTCATCATATCCTTTTCTTTTATGTAAGCATTATAAAAAAATTAAATTTAATTTTTGATGGAAATTTATCGGGGGCTCCCCGACGAATAGCCACCTTTGGTGTCTAATCGTTGAAAAAAGCGATAAAAAACGACCTCGGTTGAGGTCGTTTTAAATACAGAGTGTATGTGATCATTCAAAAGCTTCGTTATATTCGTCGATCTTTGTTGTTACGGGCTTTGTATTTCTCTTATAAGTAGAAGCAAATGCCGGCTGATTGGTATTAATAAGATTCAGTATCATATCCGGCAGACCGCCTATACGGTTGGACATAACGATATCAAAAATACGGTTGGACATTATGTAATTCTCTATCATATCAAGAGAGTCAGTATCTCTCATATACTTACCTTCAACAACCATGTCAAAGTATACGGGAGTAACCATTTCAGCCGAAAGATATGACATATATTCCAGAACGATACCTGTCTTTTCAAGATCGGGAGCGTTTATCGGAACGGAAATAGACGTGCCACCCCAGTGGTGAATAAACGTGGTATAATCTCCGTCTTCGCTGTACTTTGGAAGCGGGATGATACCGAAATCGCTTTCATTATCTCTGAACGAATCAACAGAGCCGAGCGTTTCTGTGAAGAATATTGATCTTTGCTCTGTGAACATAGAACGTCCGTTTTCTGATGCGGTGCTCATCACCTCGTTTTGAGAGCTGTGAGAGTTGTATGCAATATTGGGATTGCATATCTTGAGGACCTTTGTGAGAAGATCGAGAGTTTCATCGTTAAATTCGTTGAATACCAGCTCGTCGTCCTCATTCTTGGTACAGTAGCGAAGCCCTGCACAGAGAAGGAATCCGTCTGGACCCGAGCCCTGATAGGACGTCCCGTATTGGTCAACGCTGGTCATTTTATCATCCTGGTTTAAGTCCTTGGCAAAGGTCTTAACGATATTGTAGTACTCGTCGAGAGTCCACTTGCCGTCGCGAACAAGGTCGTAGATATATGAATCCTGATATCCAAGGTCAGAAAGTACGTCCTTGTTGTAAACTGCGACCCAGGTTGCATAGTTAGCGGTGAGATTTATATCGGTGCAAGTGTGATATAGCTTATTCTTTACCGAGAAATCTGCTCTCGTGCTCTGATCCCACCACGGATTATCAAGATCAATGTGCGGCACTTCAGTTTCAAGATCAAGGAGCAGTCCTGCCGCCGCTGCGGTAAAATTCCCGCTGATATAGTGATCCACAGCATCGTATGCTGCAGTACCGCCTGCAATCGCATTGTAAAGGCTATTGTAAACCTCGTCATCGTTAACGAGAACCTGCTCTACTGTTACACCGTAATCCTCGTAGATCCTTTGGTTTCGTGCAAAAATGGCGGCGTTGATGGTGTCACCGTCATCCTCTTCGACCCAGATATCGGGACCGCCCCAACCGTTTCTCTTGAGGAATGTCATAGTAGTCTTGCTTGTTGCAGGAAGAGCATCCGGAAGATTTTCGGGAGGAGCGTAAAGTGTTTCTGCCTCCGTAACTTTTTCCACTGTTTCACCTCTTGTTTCATCGGGTATCTTTTCTGTATCTCCGTTGCACGATGTTAATACAAGTGCTGTGATAAGTATAGACAAAAGGAAAAGCGCGGCTAATGTTTTTTTCATCTGATAAGGTATCCTTTCTTAAAATTTAACAACTATAACTGTTTTTATTTTATCATAGACATTTGGAAAAATACATATAGCGATTAAACAAAAAATTCTACGCAATTTGTTTGTTTTCACTAATAAATGATAAAAACGTTATCGATTTTTAGCACTTTTGTATCAAACGCTTTACAGCTTGTTTTTAAATTTCTTTCTATTTGTGTAATCGGAAGCCATAACATAGCAAAACGCACTCCACCCGTATATCGCGGGTGGAGTGCATCCACATTTGAATGAAGTTGTTATATCTATCAGCAAGCAGCTTGTATTATAAAAGCTTTTCCCGGCTTTTTACAAAAAAGTGGGGGGAGAGTTCGTCACGCCCTTCTGGGCGCGGCGAATATCCCATCCCCCGTTTTTTCTAATAAATTAAGCCGTGCAAATACCTTAGCAACCTGTGCAGATCTTGAGAGCTGCGTCAGAAGCGGAAGCTGCGTCGGGTGTATAGACGTCTGCGCCGATGAGGTCACAGAATTCCTGAGTAAGCGGAGCACCGCCGACCATTATCTTAACCTTACCGTGAATACCCTTTTCATTTGCAAGGTCAACGACGTTCTTCATCTCGTCCATAGTTGTTGTGAGAAGAGCGGAGCAAGAGATAATGTTTGCATTGTTATCAATAGCTGCCTGAACGAACTTTTCAGCAGAAACGTCAACTCCGAGGTCGATAACTGTAAGACCCTTACCCTCATACATCATCTTTACGAGGTTCTTACCGATATCGTGAAGGTCGCCCTTAACTGTACCGATAACGATAACGCCCTTGCTTTCAACGCCTTCTGCAACGAGAAGGGGCTTAAGAATATCCGTACCTGCCTTAAGAGCACGAGCGGCAATAAGAACTTCGGGAACGAATACCTGATTGTTCTTGAACTTGTCGCCAACGCTGGTCATAGCGGTAACGAGACCTTCATTAAGAATAGTTTCAGCAGACATACCCTCATCAAGTGCCTTCTGTACGAGTTCCTTTACCATCGGCACCTTACCCTGTTCAACGTACATACTGATTTCATTAAGTACTGACATAGTTTTTCTCCTTAAATATTGATTATTTATAATTTTTTTGTTATTATTAATATGTAAATAATTGTGAGGTCTGTTTTTATGTTTGAAATCAAAATATTATCAAACGGAGAGATCCGTAAATATAATTTCCAAGAGCCTGTAAAGCTGTCCGAGCTTCTTGATAAGCAGGATCTGTATCTTGCAAAGCCCTGCGGCGGAGTCGGCAAATGCGGAAAATGCAAGGTAAGCGCCACGGGCGAGCTTTCCCCTCTCAGCGACGCTGAGAAAAAGCTTCTTACCGCCGAGGAGATATCCTCAACAGTGCGCCTTGCCTGCGAGACCTTTGCCTTAGGTGACTGCACCGTAGAGTTCAACTCAGACAGGCAGATAAACGTCATCTCAAGTGAAAAAATGGATACTTCTATTTTTTCATCCGACAATAACACGGCCGGCTTCTGTGCCGCCGTTGATATCGGTACTACCACCGTTGCGGCATACCTTGTAAAGCTTCCCGAGTGCAAGATAATTAAAAGTGCATGCGCTCTCAATCCCCAAACTCAGTTCGGTGCAGACGTTATCTCAAGAATAACCTATTCCACCTCGGGTGGACTTTCAAAGCTTCAAGAGGTGATAAACGACTGCGTAAATAGTCTTGTCAACAGCTTCGGCGAGAAGATAGACCGCACGGTAATCACCGGAAACACCGTAATGCTTCACCTTTTGTGCGGACTTGATCCCGAAAAGATAGCCGTTTATCCGTTTACACCGCAAAGCCTTTTCGGTGAAGAGAGAAACGGAGCTTATCTCCCACGCTGCATATCATCCTACGTTGGAGCAGATATAACCTGCGCCGTGCTTGCAAGTAAAATGACCGAAACGGACGGCAGCTTTCTCGTTGACATCGGCACTAACGGAGAGATGGCCATCTTCAAGGACAACACCCTGATATGTGCCTCCACTGCGGCAGGGCCTGCCTTTGAGGGAGCCGGCATATCTATGGGATGCACCGCAAAGGAGGGTGCTATCAACACCGTCAAATACGAAAATCAAACTATAAGCTATACCACCATCGGAAACGCAAAGCCTATCGGCATATGCGGAAGCGGTCTTATCGATGCTATCGCCTCAATGAAGCGAGCAGGTGTCATAGACGAGACCGGATACCTTGAAGAGCCGTTTGAGATAGGCGACAGCGGAATATCGATATCGCCTGCCGATATACGTCAGATACAGCTTGCGAAATCGGCCGTCAGAGCCGGTATAGACGCCCTTTTGTACGAGAGCGGCACTAGCATTGACGATATAAAGGATTTCTGCATAGCAGGAGGCTTCGGAAGCTATCTCGATCTTGAAAGCTGTGCCGAAATAGGCCTTTTGCCAAGAGAAGCGCTGCCAAAGGCACGTGTTATCGGAAACGGAGCAGGAAGCGGAGCTATCATGATAGCCTGCAACCCGTCTCTTGAAGCGATCTCCGAGGATATCGCAGCAAACGCAAAGACAATTGAGCTTTCCGAGAGTGCGGTATTTATGGAAAAATATATTGATAATATGATGTTTTAACCTAAGGCCTCTGCCCTTTCGGGCAGAGCCTTTTTATTATGTTATTATTCCTTGAAATCGTGATACGTACCGATCTCTTTTGCCTTCTCGATAAAGTATTTCATGGTTTCAAAATCTACGTTACCGGGAATAGAGTGGTCACTGTGAAGCACGTAACCGTTGTTCTGCATAACTATCGGTATCTTAGCGTAAAGCTCCTGATCGATCTTTTCTCTGTCGTTAGAGGAAAGAGTACGAACGTCAAATCCGCCCATAAACGAGTGATTCTTACCGAAATTGTTATAGATTCTTACAAGGTCCATTCCTGCCTTGACTTCCATAGCCTCAAGGCAGTCAACGCCTGCTTCGAAAACGTCGGGAAGAAGGGGTTCAATAAATCCGCAGGAGTGCATAATAACCTTCATTCCACGGTCGTGAGCGTAATCAAAGGTCTTCTTGTGAGCAGGCATAATAAGCTCACGGTACATTTCGGGAGACATGAAGGGGTGTTCCTTAAAGCCCATATCCTCGAAGAACCACATACCGTCAGGCTGTCCCTCTTCTGCAAAAGCGATATCCCAGCACTTGATCATAAGATCAGCATATGTATCTGCCATATCCTTTATCCATTCGGGATCGAGAGCCATAGCTACAAGCATATTCTCGTGTCCGATTACGGGATGGATACATTCAAAAACGTTAAGGTTTGAGCAAGCAAAGAACAAGCCTTTATCTGCGCATCTCTTCTTTGTGTCACGGTAGCCTTCAAAATTCATACGGCGGCGATCGGGAGTAAGAAGATGCTTTACCTTATCCCACGATTCTCTGTCAACTATGTCGTAGCCGATATGCTCGGGAGTTGCATCGTGAAGCTTGTGTCTTCTCATGGTCGCATAGTTGCGGTCCTTCATTGTTACGGTCTCTTCATCTTCCGCAATGGTCTGAGGAATATAATCGAGGTCCAGATCATAGTTGATAAGACCGAAATCAAGCATATCATAACCGAAAACGTCTTCAAACAGATCACCGGGCTTAATATGTCCCTCGTTGAACCAGCGAATGAATGCATCTGACCAAATATGCTCGTATACACCTATACGGTCTACAGGCTGATTGTTAAGTATTCTGGTAATCCTTTCCTTACCTGTCATGATAAAATACCTCTTTAAAATAAATATTTTTTATTTTAATTTTTCCAATCCTCTTCAAGTGCAGTAAACATATCAACTCTTGTTGCATGTCTTCCACCCTCGAATTCGGATTCGATGTACTGATCAACTATATCCATTGCAAGTGCGCTTCCGGTAACGAGAGCACCCATGCAAAGAATATTTGAATTGTTGTGCATTCTCGTAAGTCTTGCACTGTAGGTATCAGCGCAAAGAGATGCACGGCAGCCCTTATGCTTGTTTGCCGCAATGCTCATACCAAGACCGGTGCTGCAGATAAGTATACCGAGCTCGCTGTTTCCGCTCTGTATCTCCTTGCATACCTTGTCGGCATAAACGGGATAGTGAACGGAATCCTTATTATAGGTACCGCAGTCGTTTACGGTATAGCCCTTTTCCTCGAGGTGACGGACAACTGCATCCTTGAGCTCCACGCCACCGTGATCACAGCCTATAGCGATGGGTTTAGTTGTTTTCATTATTATTCATCCTTTCAAGTCTTTCTCTCTCGGCCTGAGGCAGTCTCAGATACACCGGAGACAGCGCCGAGTCCGAGAAATCAAGATTTTTGTTATTCTGAAATTTTTCAGCAGCACATACCGCCACCGAATATGCATTCTGATATACGAGAAGCTCGCTTACTCTCTTAACGCCGTCAAGAGCGATAAGCCTTTCGGCAAGCTCTGCTCCGTCGCCTACCAAGACTGCCTGCGAGCCGTTTTGAATAATAAGCTCTCTTAGGCTGTCTGCGCTTATGCAGTCATCCTCGGTCAGCTTGCTTTTGCCTCTGTAGAGCGCAGTGTAAAACTGCGAGCGACGGGCATCCATAACCGGACATATGACCCCGTCGTATCCCGAGAGATTCCGTGCAAGAGCATCAAGGGTAGAAACTCCAACGCAGGGCTTACCCGTACCGAACGCAAGTCCCTTTATAAGCGAAACGCCTATTCTGACACCGGTAAAGGAGCCGGGGCCCTCAGACAGAGCAAACATATCTATATCGGATATGCTCATCTTTGCGCTTTTGAGCATTGACTCTATCATGGGAAGCATAGCCTCGCTGTGCTTGGCTGACGTGTTCAGCTGCGAGAGAGCAATTATCTTTGCGCTCCCGGGCGATTTGCACCCATCGTAAAATACTATTGCCGCAGAGGAGGTAAGCGCCGTTGTATCTATAGCAAGTATATTCAATTCAGCACCCTACCCTTTCTACGGTTATTCTTCTTTTGTTATCGTCAAGAATATCTTTTTCTATTCTGACCTCATAGCGAACGTCGGGTAGAGCATACGGAATATTTTCGCACCATTCTGCAGCAATAACGCAGTCGGTATAGTCGTAAAAGCCGATAGACATAAGATCGTCCTCATCACTTATACGGTACATATCGCAATGGCAAAGACATCCGTCCTCGCTTCTGTATTCGTTCACCACGGTATAGGTGGGACTGAACACCTGAGCGGTGGGAGCTATCACGCTTGCCATCCCCCGAACAAACGCAGTCTTACCTGCGCCGAGATCTCCGTAAAGAGCGGCAAACATAACTCCGTCATCCGTCTTTATTCCGTTGTTTTTCAGCTCCTCGGCAAATTCAGCGCCCAATTCCTCGGTCATCTGTGCCGACGTAGTTATGCGGTCAAAAATAAGCATATTTTAAAACAGTCCCGTAATATTTCCGTTATCGTCAACGTCTATTCTGAATGCCGCAGGCTCCTTGGGAAGTCCGGGCATGGTCATAATAGCACCGGTAAGCACTACTATAAAGCCAGCACCTGCGGAAAGCTTCACTTCACGAACGTTCATTGTAAATCCTGTCGGTCTTCCGAGAAGAGTAGGATCGTCGGAGAGTGAATACTGCGTCTTTGCAACGCATATCGGATATTTCTTATATTTTTCATCAAGAGCTTCAATGGAAGCTATCTGCTTAAGAGCGGCATCGCTGAAGTTTACGTCAGCAGCACCGTATATCTTCTTTGCGAGCTTCTTTATCTTTTCAACCGTTGAAAGCTCGTCTTCGTAAGAGAAGGTAAAGTTATTTTCCTTCTCGCAGGCTTCAACTACCTTATGAGCAAGCTCAACTCCGCCCTGACCGCCTTTAGCGAATACCTCGGAGAGTGCAACCTCAACGCCTCTTGCCTCGCAAGCCTCACGGACAGCGTCAAGCTCTGCCTGAGAATCCGTGCCAAAGCGGTTGATAGCAACTACTACCGGCAGACCGTAGCTCTTTATATTGTCTATGTGTGCTTCAAGGTTGCAAAGACCGCGCTTGAGAGCATCAACGTTTTCAGTGGCAAGCTCTGTCTTGGGAATGCCACCGTTATACTTAAGAGCTCTGACGGTTGCTACGAGAACGACTGCAGCCGGTGTAAGACCTGCCTTACGGCACTTAATGTCAAGGAATTTTTCAGCACCGAGGTCAGCACCGAAGCCTGCCTCTGTGATAGCGTAATCGGCGAGCTTAAGAGCAAGCTTAGTTGCCTTTACAGAGTTACAGCCGTGAGCGATGTTTGCAAACGGACCGCCGTGAATAAGCGCAGGAGTATTTTCGGTAGTCTGAACGAGGTTAGGCTTCATTGCATCCTTCAAAAGTGCGGTCATAGCGCCCTGAGCAGAAATGTCACGGCAGTATACCGGCTTGTTATCGTAGGTATACGCAACGAGAATGTTTCCGAGACGCTCTTTAAGATCGGCAAGAGAAGAAGCAAGGCAAAGTATAGCCATAACTTCACTTGCAACGGTTATAAGGAAGTGATCCTCACGGACGACGCCGTCCGCCTTGCCACCCATACCTACGACGATATTGCGGAGCGCTCTGTCGTTAGTATCGGTTGCTCTTGCAAAAAGAACACGGCGGGGATCGATGCCAAGAACGTTTCCCTGCTGGATGTGGTTGTCTATCATTGCGCAAAGGAGATTGTTAGCGGCTGTTATCGCATGGAAATCTCCTGTGAAGTGGAGGTTGATATCCTCCATGGGAAGGACCTGAGAATATCCTCCGCCTGCCGCACCGCCCTTAACACCGAATACCGGGCCGAGTGAGGGCTCACGAAGTGCGATTATTGAATCCTTGCCTATTATGGACATTGCCTGTCCGAGACCGACTGTTGTGGTAGTCTTACCCTCTCCTGCAGGAGTGGGATTTATTGCAGTTACGAGTATAAGCTTTCCGTCCGGCTTACCTGCATTGCGTGCGATAAACTCGTCGGTTATCTTCGCCTTATACTTTCCGTAGAGTTCAAGCTCGTCGTCGGTTATACCGAGCTTTTTTGCAATTTCAGTGATGGGAAGAAGTTTGGTGCTCTGAGCGATTTCGATATCAGTTTTCATGTTTCTTTCCTCTTTCGAATTAAAGTAGATTTATTGGTTTTATTGTACCATACATAATCCTTTTTAGCAAGGGTATTTTCACAAAAATATCCCCTTAGCACAGTCTTTTTTTTATACAAATATCCCCTGCAGATGTAACTGCAGGGGATATTTTTCACGCTTTATTCTTTTGTGCTTGTTTTTTGATGCATTGCCGTATCAGCGTTTGCGGTCAAGGTCGAGGGTGACGCAGCTGCCGCACTCAAGCGAAGCCTTAACGTCTATTATCCTCTGATTTTCAGAGCCTCTGAAGCTGAGGGATATATTGCGCTTCTCGTCAATATACTCACCGTCAACAAGCACGTCGATCATAGACAGCATCTCGTCGGTGACCTCACATCTCGCACGGCTGCCAAAAAGAAGCTCCTCAAGGGTATATCCGGTATAGCACCAGATATTCTTGCCGGGGAATTTCTCACGCACACGGCGGAGCAAGCCAACGAGCACCCTTTGGTTTTGCACCTCAAACGGCTCTCCGCCAAGCAGAGTAAGTCCGTTTATATAGGACGGCTCGAGCAGCGAAAGTATCTCTTCTTCGGTCTCGTTTGTGTACGGCTGACCGTATTCAAAGCTCCAAGTTTCCGGATTGAAGCAATTTTTACAGTGATGCGTACAGCCCGATACGAACAGAGCTACTCTGACGCCCACGCCGTCTGCAATATCACGTTTTTTTATATTTCCGTAATACATTATAGGTGAAGTACCCTCTCTCTGATCTCCTGAGTTCTGCCCTGATTCCAGTACTGCGTGCCAATATAACCGCAGGTGCGGCGGGCAACGTTCATCTTATTCTGATCGTCATTACCGCAATTCGGGCATTTCCATACCAGCTTGCCGTCGTTTTCGACTATCTCCATCTCACCGTCAAATCCGCAACACTGACAGTAGTCGCTCTTTGTATTGAGCTCGGCATACATGATATTATCGTAAATGAACTTCATAACCTGAAGCACAGCCTCAAGATTATTCTGCATATCCGGAACCTCTACGTAGCTGATAGCACCGCCGGGAGAAAGCTCCTGGAACTTTGCCTCAAGGGCAAGCTTATCAAACGCATCAATAGGCTCGGTTACGTGTATATGATAGGAATTCGTTATATAATTCTTGTCGGTAACGCCCTCTATCTTGCCAAATCTCTTCTGGAGACATTTAGCAAACTTATAGGTAGTCGATTCAAGGGGAGTTCCGTAGAGCGAATAGTGGATGTTCTCATCTGCTCTCCACTTCATGCAAGCCTCGTTCATACGGCGCATTACCTCAAGGCCGAAAGCCTCGCCCTCGGGCTCGGTCAGCTTCTTGCCGGTAACCTCGTATACGCATTCCCAAAGTCCTGCATATCCGAGAGAAATGGTGGAATATCCGCCGTGGAGAAGCTTTGTAATAGGCTCGCCCTTCTTAAGACGTGCAAGTGCTCCGTATTGCCAGAGTATAGGTGCGGCATCGGATACGGTGCCCTCAAGACGCTCGTGTCTGCACTGAAGCGCACGGTGGCAGAGCTCAAGTCGCTCGTCAAGCACACGCCAGAATCCGTCAACGCCCCTTCCGTTTTCACACGCCGTGCAGGCAACGTCAACCAGGTTGAGCGTAACTACACCCTGATTAAATCTGCCGTAATACTTGGGATTGCCGTCCTCATCAACGTAGGGAGTAAGGAAGCTGCGACAGCCCATGCATGTATAGCAGTTTCCGTTTCCGTTTGAGTCCTTTTTGAGATCAAGCATTATCTTCTCGGAAATATAGTCGGGCACCATGCGCTTAGCCGTACATTTAGCGGCAAGCTCGGTAAGATACCAATAGGGAGCATCCTCAGTTATATTATCCTCTTCAAGCACGTAAACCAGCTTGGGGAAGGCAGGGGTAACGTACACGCCCGACTCGTTCTTTACACCGATATATCTCTGATTGAGAACCTCCTCGATGATAAGAGCAAGGTCGTGCTTTGTCTGCTCATCCTTAGCCTCGTTAAGATACATAAATACCGTAACGAACGGAGCCTGTCCGTTTGTTGTAAGGAGTGTAACGACCTGATACTGTATGGTCTGAACGCCTCTGTTGATCTCCTCACGCAGACGGTCCTCGGTCACAGCCGAGATCTGCTCGTCGCTCGCCTTAATACCAAGCTTTTCAAACTCGGCAGAAACGGTTCTTTTTATCTTTTCTCTTGACACCTGAACGAAGGGAGCAAGATGGGTAAGGCTTATGCTCTGTCCGCCGTACTGATTGGATGCAACCTGCGCAATAATCTGAGTTGCAATATTGCAGGCGGTTGAAAAGCTGTGGGGCTTTTCGATCATTGTACCGCTTATAACGGTGCCGTTCTGGAGCATATCCTCAAGATTGACGAGGTCACAGTTGTGCATATGCTGTGCATAATAATCTGTATCGTGGAAATGTATGATTCCCGCCTCGTGAGCCTGAACGATATCCTCGGGAAGCAGTATACGGTTGGTAATGTCACGGCTGACCTCACCTGCCATATAGTCACGCTGAACGCTGTTAACGGTAGGATTCTTGTTTGAGTTTTCCTGCATTACCTCTTCGTTGTTGCACTCGATGAGGGAAAGAATTCTGTCATCGGTAGTATTGGCAACACGGGCAAGGTTACGGGTAAAGCGATAACGGATGTATCTCTTTGCCGTCTCGGGCGCACCCTGAAGAATGATATGAGTCTCAACCAGCTCCTGAATCTCCTCGACTGAAAGAGCACGGTCAAGCTCTCTGCAGTGATCCTCTATTACGAGGGCAATATATTCGATCTGACGCTCGGTAAGCTCAGGTCTGCCATCCGTCTCGGCGTTTGCTTTTCTTATCGCCTGCTCTATTTTTTTGCGGTCAAACGTAGCTTCCGAACCGTTTCTCTTGATTATCTTCATATTCGCTCTCCTTCTATATGTTGTGGTCGTTATATATTATGTATCCTATATCTTGCGTTTGTATAAAATAATATATCATACACCGTATAATATGTCAATAGCAATTCTGCAAATATTTTTCCCTTGTGTGATATCGTCACATAAGTGTTAGTACAGTTTTAGCACAGGGGAGTCCTTTTTACAAAAAGGACTCCCCTGTACCCCACCCAAAAACTTTTGGGAATATACCCTTTTAAGTTCTAACAACGCAAGAATAGTATGACGCTTTTTCATAAAAAAATGCTTACCGCCAAGAAGGCGGCAATAATTTATTTCTTCCGATTTTTGAAAAAAGCACGTGAGTTCTTCGAACTCTAAAAAGAAACGCCGTTACCAAGGGCTACTCGCCCTTGAACTCGCAAGCACGGACGAATATCCACCTTCGGTGTCTAATCGTCTGAAAAAGCTTGACCAAAACTTTCGCACTAAGTTCGCTGTAGGTCGCCACTAAATAGTGCAAACACAGATTGCGACCTACCCAAATATTCCTTTGCCTTGCAAAGGAATATTTCATAGTTTTGTTTTTGCCCCGAAAGTTTTTGGAAAGGGGTATGGGGGAGACCTTTTTGTAAAAAGGTCTCCCCCATAAAATTTATCCACATTTTTAAAGTGCGTGGTATTAACCAACGATACCGGAACGTTCGATACCCTGGATGAGGTAACGCTGGCAGAAGAGATACATAATGATAAGAGGCATAATTATCATAAGACCGCAGGTATTGGTAATAGCCGCTTCATACATATTCTTAGCCGCATAGTCCGTTGCAAGAGATGACGGGATCTCAACGATATCGGGCATAAGTCTCATCGACTGAGTTGTGAAGAACAGAGTCGTGTAGAAGTCATCCGTCCACTGCCATGAGAATGAGAACAGGAATATTGTGATCATCATAGGCACGGAAAGTGGGAGAATGATCTTAAAGAAGGTCTTAATAACGCCGTAACCGTCGATATATGCAGATTCCTCAAGCTCATCCGGAACGCCTCTGAAGAACTGTCTCATCATGAATATGTAAAGACCGTTCTTAAATGCAAGTCCCGTGATGGAAAGAATAAACATAGGCCAATAGCTGTTATTAAGCTGGATAAACTGAAGTCCGTCCGTAAAGTTGATGGTTTCGGAAACACCGCCTCCGAGCAGCTTCATGATATTGAAGATATCGAAATATCTGAACTTCATAAAGAGTGAAAGCTGAAGTGTGTCGTGAGGAACGACCATCGTAAGAATTACGAGCATGAACAGTATCTTACTGCCCTTGAACTTAAACTTAGCAAATCCGTATCCGATAAAGCTACAGATAAACGTCTGGCAAACAGCACACATAAGTGAGAGCATCAGAGTATTTATGAAAGCTTCAAAATACTTGTTGTCTACTATGATAGCCTTGTAGGTATCGAGCGTCGGATATTTAGGAATGAGCTTAACCGTAACGTCAACGAAGTCTGCCTGACCCATGAAGGACGAGGCTATCTTCGAGAAGAACGGCTGAAGTATTACGTAGGAAATTCCAAGGAGAAGCAGGTATCTGAACAGAGTCCATACTACTGTTCCGAGGAAGTTCAGCGATAAATACTTGATCTTAAACTTGGTCCATCTGGAGGTTCTGCCCTCAAACTCGACCTTGATCTTGTTTTTAGTCTCCTTTTTTATCTTAGGAGAAGATGTTTGAGCGTTCATTAATCAGCACCTCCTTAGTCTCTCTTCTGATAGAAGATATAGGCTGAAAGCACACCGGCAACGATTGCGATTATACCTATAACTATCAGGAAGTACATCCACGACATAGCGGTTGAAAGAACGTTACCGTCAGGCTGACTGTAAACCTGGCTGATATAGCTCATAACTCCGTTTGATGCCGCAGTGAACGAGTCGATAACCGTATATATTGTATTTACAAGGATCATCGGGCTTATCATCGGGAAGGTGATCTTCCAGAATGTTTCCCAACCGGTCGCACCGTCTATCGAGCAAGACTCGTATATTGCGGGAGAGATGGCCTGCAGACCTGCAAGGAATATAAGCATCTGAACACCTGAACGGTTGATGATGTTGTAAATGTTGTTGATCATACCGAGTACGTACTGAACGAGCTCTGTTCCGACCTTCATACTCGAGAACAGCCAAGTCAAGTCTGACATTGCAACGATCTCTGCAACAGAGTCGCCCTCAATGCCTGTATCTGCGGATGATGATGTATCTCCCATGTACTGGAGAAGGATGTTGTTCTGGTCAATGGTATCTATAATACCCGTGCTCAGAATAACGGGCACGAAGAATATCGCACGGAATGCTGCTCTTCCAACCATCTTCTGATTGAGAAGAACTGCCATAAACAGTGAGAATATTACTATCGCAGGGATATCGAATATAAGCTGTCTTACACTGGATGTAAGCACCTGAACATAGGTAGGATCAACGAACAGAGCCTCTGTGTAGTTAGCCCAGCCTACGTATTCAAGCTCATAACCACCCGTAGGAAGGATGTTTACGAGGTTGAAGCTGAACTTGATCGAGTCAAAAATAACAGGGAGATAGATTATAAGCAATCCAAGAACGAAAGGAAGTACGAATAACCAACCCATTCTTGCTTTACGCTTATCAAGGGATGCTGCTCTTCTTCTGACTTTTTTAGGAGCTGCTTTCTTTTTCTCAACAGCTGCTGTATTTGCATTATTCATCTAAAAAACACCCCTTTCCTTAATCCGTTATCTTTACGTAGCCAAGGCCTTCGATTACGTAACCGTCAGCTTCGACTGCATAGCTGTTATAGTTGAGGAGGAACGTAACGCCATTGCTGTATGTTACGCGAACTATTCTTCCGTTGTCAACGTAGTACTTGGAAAGAGTTATATCCTCTTCTTCAACTTCTTCTTCGCCTTCGGCAACTTCTTCGCCTTCAGCTACTTCTTCACCTTCAGCTACTTCTTCACCTTCAGCTGCTTCTTCGCCTTCGGCTGCTTCTTCACCTTCGGCTGCTTCTTCGCCTTCAGCTACTTCTTCGCCTTCAGCTTCTACTTCACCTTCAACTACTTCTTCGTCTTCGGGAAGCTCAACCTCGGGCTGTTCAAGAATCTCATAAATAGGATCGTTTTCAAGTCTTTCGGCACGGATAGCAGCTCTTTCTTCCTTTGCAAGCTTTTCGGCGTCTGCCTCTTCAAGCTCCTGCTGAAGCTTAAGCTCTTCTGCCTCTGCCTCTGCACGCTCCTGATCGGAAGGTACACGCATACCTGCGAGGAATTCATGATCTTCTATAGTTGCGTACTTAACGTCCTTTATAGCTTCATTGATCTCGTTGTAGACCTCAACAAGATCTTCATACCATATATCGTAAGATACTGAATAGTATTCATACCAATTTTCCTTGAGCTCAGCAAGATTCTGATATGAGAGATAGAAGTAGGGTGATGCACCGTTTTCTATCATCTTGAGTATCTCGTAGTTTACGTCACCCGCCATATTTGTAGCGGTACCTGCAAAGCTCTTATAGCCGTGGAATACCATACCGAAGAGCGGTATAGCTTCACTTGCATAGGTGTACTGGCTGGAGTCAAGCTGTACGTTGAGCACTACGTCAGAATAAGGTATTGCATATGCGTTACCTGCATCTATCATAACGCTTGAGTACTTATCGCTCATATCAGCAAGCACGTCGGTTACCATTTCCTTAGAATCTTCTCTGGTCATAGGATCGTCTTCATTAAAGTCTGTATTAAGATCCGAACCCAAAGTAGAAACGGAGATGTTTTCCATTGCCATATCCTCGGTTGACTCAAGGAACTTAGCATAGAGATCCTTATAAGCGTTAGAGCTTATAACTGCGCTACCATAAGAATAGAACGACTGGAATGCTGCATCGTAATACTGCTTTGATGTATAGCGGTTGTCGATGGTTCTTGCAAGAGTCTTCTTGAGGCTTATGCCGTCAAACGAACCTGCTCTTTCAAGATATGCGAAATCGAAATCTGTATAAACGTCTATACCCTTTTCAATTGCATATGCCTGGAATTCTTCAAAGCCTGCGTTTCCGCCAAGCTCCTTAACGAACTTGACCTTTGCGGGAACTGTGGACCAAAGACCGCCGTTTGTAAAGCCGTTGAGTCTGAAATCAACGTTTGTGATTCCTGCTTCAGCCAGCTTTTCATACATTGTCTTGAGGTCGTCAAAGGTTGTAAGCTCTTTAGTTACCGTTACGGGGAAGCTGAGGAATGTATCCTGAGCCTTTATAGCACCGAACGATTCGATGTAAAGCGGTATATCGTCGTTTGTATCCGTAAGAGCTTCCATGCCGTGCTTAACGAGATAATCACGGTAAGCCTTAGCCATACCAACGTAGGAAGGCTCGTAGTATTCGGTAATACCGTTTTCTTCAGCCTTAGCTTCATCGGTAAGCATAACGTACTGAATGGTGTAGCTTCCTGTATACTTACGGTTGGAAACGACTGTCCATGCAGTATTTTCACCGACTGATATAGCCTGAGCAAGGTTGTAAGAGTCCTTAGGTCTGGGATAGAAGGTCGGGAATGCTGTTACGTACTTGTGGAGGTTTCCGCCTGATTCAGCGGTAATGAATCCCATAGATTCGCCCTCTTCAATGATAGCAACAAATCCGATATCCTCGGCATAAGGAACCTTTTCCTTCTTTTCGACTGTGGTTGCGGGAACCTCTTCTCCCGTTTCCTCATCGATATAAGCCGGAACCTCTTCCTCTGTAACGACAGTCAATACTGTTTCGTAATTTTCAAGCACACCGTAGATGGGCAATCTCATTACCTGCTGGTGAGCTCCGGAAACTGTATGGTAAGCATAGTCCTGACCGTAGATCTTACCGGACAGAGCAACCTGAGTTCCCTTGATATCCTCGAATCTGACGAGAGCTCCGCTTCCGTCAGGAATCATAGCATATCCCTTGTGGTCTGTAGAGCCGCATCCGAAGAAAGGAAGCACTTCTACAAAGTTAAGCTGATATGAGGACTCGCTGAATCTTATACCGTTTGAGTGAAGCTTGACCTGAAGTCCGTCTTCATTGATATAATATTCAAGAGCGAGCTTGAAGATTGCGGGATCTGATGCAGTGCTCTCAAATTCCACCATTTCTTCGTCCGTTGCACACTCTTCATACGTATAATGAGGGCAATAGAACTTGATATATTCTTCAAGAATGTTAACCTCACGCTGTCTTATCGTGGGGTCAAGAACGTATATAGCATACTTCTTTGTTATCGGGAATGCCGATTCCATCTGAGCCTTTACACGTTCTGTAATGCTGGGATCAAAGGGGTCCTTGGCGTCGCCGTAGAAAGCATCAAACTTAAGCTTTGCCTGCGGATCATCCTTGATATACTCGTAAATGAGTGTTTCAAAACGTTCCTTTTCGATCATTCTCGGAACGAGCTGTCTTGCTTCTTCCTTACCGAGAGTATATTCTACACGAAGACCGTTTTTAACGTTTTTAGTAGCGATCTGACCGTACAGAGCAGCATCCTTGTAGCTGTACATGTACTTGTTGGTACTGTTTTCAGAATACTGAATAACTACCTGTGACAAAAGCTCTGCCTTAATATCTTCAGATGAATTTGTCTTACCTACGTCGTAGGGATTGGAGAAGAGTATCTGACCGGTCTTGGTATTAACGAAAGCTATCTCACCGGTATATTCCTGGTAATAAAGCTGATATCCGTAATCCTCAACCTTGAGCTTCATAGTAGCGAGCTTTTCTTCGGCGCTATTATACTTTTCAGTGTAATAGTCCTTCATGCCCTCTTCTTCTTCAGACTCTTCTTCGCTTTCTGTTGCCTCAACATCCGTTGCTTCAGCATCGGAAGCCTCGGCTTCGGTTTCTTCTTCTGCAGCATATACAGGAAGAAGAACCGAAAATGCACTCATAAACATAAGCAATGCAAGAAGTGCAGATAAAAATCTATATCTTTTCATTGTCTTGTTCTCCTTCTGTACATTAGAATCTATACGAAATTTCTGTTATTATGCTTGTTATAAATCCGATTATCTTTCCGACGAGCGTCGAGAAAAGAAGTGCAACGAACATTATAAACGCCATACCGACTATAGTTCCAAGGCTGGTAAGAACGTTCTTACCGAGCGTGTAGTCGTGAGTTATCATAGAACCGAAGAATACGAGCAGTCCTACCCATATCCACGCAACTGTGAGAAGCATGCTTATAAAGCTTCCTTCGCTGAGAGTCATAACGTGAGTCAGCAGCGTGCAGGGGATTATAAACAAAGGCATCGGAACGAGCGCATAACCCGTTGCTATAAAGATATCCTTAAAGCTTCCTTCACCGTCAAACAGAGTTGTAAGACACCAGTTAGCCGTTACCCAAAGGAATACGGGAACGAGTATCGATACAGTCTGAATAAGAACGCTTGAGAATCCTCCGCGGGGATTAAACATATATGACTGTCCTATCGCCTGATATGTAAACGAAGCAATAGCGATAATCATGAAGGTAAGTGCAGCTCTTACGGAACCGCGCTTTTCGTGCTTAAGATCCCAGAAGCCGTCAAACGGATGGAATATAACGTGGAAGCCGTAAAGTATTTCCTGCTTGTAGGTGCTCTTTGAGGTTGAAAGCATGGTCTTTTTATTGACCTTGCCTGCATAGCCGAAGAACTTGGAAACGAGGAAGCATACAACGACTACAAACAACGGAATAACAAGAACGTACTTTGATACCCAGTCCTGTCTCCACATACTGAACGCATTGGAGTAGTTAGTGGTATCGTAAGCATACTTGAAGTACTCCATAGCCTTATCCCACTCGCCCTGACGGTAATAAGCCTTACCTATTCCGATATAAGCGGCGTCAAAGTTATTGTTTCTCTGAAGTATCTTCTGATAGTCTGCAACTGCGAGGTTATAGTTTCTTTCATTATTATTCTTAAGAGCCTGGATTATAATGTCACCGTATTCGGTTCTGTTATAGATAGTAACGTTATTATCGATCTTATCCATTACAAGGATACGGTCGCCCTGATAAGCAATAGCCTGAATGCTCTTAAGGTTTCCGAGCTGAGAGCCCTTATCACCGAAGATGAACAGAAGCTTACCGTCATCGTCGTAGGTGTAAACACGGCTTCTCTTTTCGTCGATTATCGACCATGTTCCTTCGGGACCTACCGCAACGTCAATTATCTTTGACGCACCGGTAACTTCACCGTTGAAGGATATCCACGAAACGCTTACCTCACCTGACGGAGGATAGAAACCGTTTCTGTGCATGATATCGGTTCCGGCAGAGTTGAGCTTTTTAACGGGAGCATAGTCACCAGATTTATCTTTTTGAAGTATTCTTGTCTGCTGAGTATTTTCATCGATTGATGAAATGGTTGCGTAGATAAATCCGTCTTTATCTATAGCGATATTGTTAAACTCAGTGGAAACTATCTGTTCCTGCTGAGCGAGCTGCTCAGCTGTAAGGAAGTTTCTCCAGAATATATCGAGAACGTTGTAAGTAACCTTCTGAGCACCGATATATGACTGGAAGACGCCATCGCTGTTGAGAACGATAATTCCGTTGTACGTTGTTGAAGAAACAACGTACATACGTCCGGAGTTGTCCACAACCAGGGATATAGGTCTGTAGATCTCGCCCTCTTCGATAATATCGGAGCTGGGCTCTTCGTATGTAGTAAGATAGTTACCCTCAAGGTCAAATACTACTATACGCTTGTTACCTGTATCGGCAACGTATATCTTTTCTTCGTTTACGAATACACCGTTAGGCTCTAATAGAGAGTCTTCAACACCGTTGTTGTTAACGAATTCGTCAATCTCAAACTTGAACCAGGGTGCGCTGTCGAGAACGACAATTCTGTTATTTACGGGGTCGGCGATATATACGTAGTTATTGGGTGCAACGAAGAGATCGGTGGGAGTATCGATAGGAGTTTCGATACCCATAGCCTTAGAGTTAAGGCTGACGTCGGGAGTATACGCATCGGGCGAATCAACCGAGTAACCGTCGATCGAATAAGTATAGGTGCTGTATCCGGAAAAAGCAGATACCGGAATAAGCGAAACTATATTTATGACACAAAGGACGGCAAGAATAATTCTGAATAAGCTTTTCTTCATTATGTCTTACCCCCTTAGTCTTTCATACCGGACGTTGCCATCGTTTCAACGATATTACTCTGTGAGAATACGAATACCGTTATCGGAACGACCATCATGATAACAACCGAGGCAGAACCTGCACCGGGGCTTACAAGAAGGATGTTTGCGATAGCGCTGTTGAACGTCTTGAGCTGTTCACTCCATACGTAGGGAGATACCGGAGAATTCCATACGGTCTGGAAAGTGGTAACGATAAGTGTAAGCCAAGCTGGCTTAACGAGAGGCATTACTATCTTCCAATAGATTCTGAACTCACCCGCACCGTCAATACGTGCGGCCTCTATCATTGCGTCCGAGACGCTCGAGTCAATAAACTGCTTCATCAGGTACAGACCCAGCGTCGAGCCCCATACCGGGATGATGGAAATATAGTATGTATTGAGCCATCCGAGTGCAACGTAAATAATGAAGTTTGTAAGAGCTGCAACGGTGGCACTGATCATAAGTGAATACTGAATTACCTTGAACACACCCTGAGCGCCCGGGAATCTTATCTTCGAAATTGCGTATGCTGCAAGTGATCCGAATACGAGACATCCGAAAACGGCCATAACCGAGATGAATACCGTGTTGAAGAAATATCTTGAAATCGGTACCCAAGTAGCGTTGAGGTTTGTGAAAAGGTCTTCGTAGTTTTTGGGAGTAGGCTTCATAACGTAAAGCTTCGGAGGTGTCATTGACAGCTCACCGAGAGGCTTGAACGATGTCATAACAACGTAGTACATAGGAAGGAACATAAATGCTCCGAGAATGATGAGAAGACCGGTTATGCCGGCGTCTCCTCCCGCAGAACGGTTAAGTACTACCGCGTGTTTTCTGGTTCTTAATTTTTTCATGCGTTAGTTACCAACCTTTCTGAGAAGTTTCTGTACGAGGATGTTTGAACCGAACATGAGAAGGAAGAGCACGGTGGAAATTGCAGATGCATATCCGAACTCAAATCTTATACCCATGTATTCCTGCAGGTGATGCGTCATGGTCCACGCAGCGTAGTCAACCGAGGGGTTATCGCAGAGTGCGTCAACTATTGCACCGAAGCCGAACGAGCCTGTGATAGCAAGCACGGCACCGAACAGGAGCTGTTCCTTCATTGAGGGGAGCGTGATATACCACAGCTCCTGCCATCTGTTCTTGATTCCGTCAACTGCGCCCGCTTCATAAAGCGATCTGTCAACGACCTGAAGACCGGCGATGAATGCAAGGAACGCAGTACCAAGGCTGGTCCAAAGAGCAACCAGGATACACAGAGGCATGATGTAGGTGGTATTCTTAAAGAAGGCTATAGGCGTCGTAATAAAGCCCATCTTGATAAGCCAACCGTTTACGTAACCGTAGATATCTTCCTTAAATATAAGTGACCATACCATGTAAACGGCACCCGAGATACTCGGTGCGTAGAATATAAGTGTAACCACAGATCTGAGCTTGGGGGGAAGCTCGTTTATAAACCATGCGATCAGGAAGGAAAGCATGTACGAGGTAGGACCCGTTGCGATAGCAAAGATCAATGTGTTCTTAAATGCAGTAATAAACAGATCATCATCGAGGAACATGCGGATGTAGTTATCGAAAAAGAGGAATTCGGGCCACTCCAACATATTGAACGACGTGAAACTAAGAACAAGCGAAAGTGCAACCGGAACAAGCGTGAATGCCGAGAACATCAGAAGAAAGGGTAATACCATTATGTATCCGGCTTTTTTCTGCTTCATCTCGATCCAAAGCCATTGACGTTTGGTGAGCTCACGCGTTTCGTTTCCGTTTTTGGACTTTTGCTTCTTTACAGCTGTGTTGTCCATTTGGATTTTCTCTCCTTATTATAATATAAGTTAAAAGTTATCTGCTTCGCTGTGAAACAGTCCGTCAGTTGTCTTGCGACATATTACCCTTAGCGGTAACGGAATTTGACGAATAGTAGGTCTCGGACTGCTCCATATCGAATTCTCCGCGTTTTCTCGTAATTTCCTTGTTCATATCAAGAATACGGTCGAGCATTGCGTCAACGGGGTCGGTCGAGTTATTGTAAACGTCAGCAAACGCATTGTTAACGTATGTATTTACGATGTACTGTCCCGGATACTCGGGGTTACCTACAAGGTATTCCATCTGCTTGCTGATAGCTGCATATTCTTCGTCTGTCCACGGCTGTCCGAGCATAGCCTCAGTATTTGCCGTAGCATACTTTGTGGTAGGCGTTGCGATAGCAACCTGCTCGTTTGCGAGCTTAGCCTGCGTATCAGCGCTTACGTACCATTTAGCGAACTGCCATGATGCCTCGGGATTTGCGGCACCTCTCGGGATAACGATTGCCTGAGGTGTAACGGTAGACGTGATATCTATTGTTCCGTCTGCCTTTTCGGTTCCGAGTATCGGAAGCATCTTCCAAAGGCCACGGAGCTCGTAGAATGTCATAAGCTGATTATACGTTGTGATTGCGTCAGCGATAACTATCGGAAGCTCTCCGGTTCTGAAACGGGAGATTTCCCAGGAGATCTTGTTGTCATAGTTCTTGAACAAGCCTGTAAGCTGTTCAAACGCTGAAAGAGCTTCATTGGAATCGAGGTTTACCAGCTTTCCGTCATCAGCGTAAAGCGTAGAATCTGCCTGATAGATCATTGAAGAAAGAACGTTAAGCGTGTTCTTAGATACCGTTACGGTTCCTACCGTTCCTATGAACGAAGAGGGTATACCGATTTCAAGATATCTGTTCTGAAGTGCAGGCATTATATCGTAAAGGTCGTCCCATGTTTCGGGAAGCTCAAGATTGAGCTCTTCCATAACGTCCGTACGAACGAACATCATATCAAACGTCATGGTGTTAGGCAGACCGTAGGTCGTGCCGTACAGCGTAAGCGGAGTTGTAGCTGCTTCGCTGAACTCTGCAATTATCTCGTCAAAGCCTTCAAAGTCGTTCAAGGGCTCAACTGCTGTACGCAGACCCCAGGTAACGGTATCCGTTGCGGTCATGAACGATACGTCCGGTCCGATACCTGCAAGGATCGCCTCGGTAAGACCCGCTGTAACGATCTTAATGGTAACGTTTATATTTGATTCGGGAGTAAAGTAGTTATCTATGATATAACGCAAGATAAGCGAGTTCTCACGGTCGGAGATAGCCCACATTACAACCGTTTCTTCTTCTGTATCCGTCTCAGCGTTTACAACGTCCTTGGACTCATTGCTGAATCCGATGGTCGTGTAGTCCATGAAGAAGCTTCCTATGAAGGCCTTTGTCTCAAACCAAGCTGCCTGGAAGAAGCCTGCAGCACCCTTGGGGAGATCGTCCTCAGGAGACTGTACGGACAGGTAGTCGAGCTTCAGGGGCTGAGCAAGCGCCGCATAAAGCCAGTTACTGAGAGAGATTATGTAGTTTTTGAATGTAATGAAGTTAGGAGCTATTTCATATTCGTTTGTGGACATCGTTTCAAGAAGAAGAGCGATGGTCTCAAGAGTCTGCACCTGGTCACCGGTCTCGCCGGTAACAGCCTTAAGCTCAGCAGCGATCTCGTAAAGTCTGTCTGCGTTCTGAGCTATATTGATTATAGTTTCGGGAAGTATCGTGCTGAAGCCGTAGTCACGGTAAGCGTCGGGAGAAGGACCTGTTATCTGAAGTATCTTCTGATAATCCGCATTGAGCTCCTCGATTATCTGCTGTACCTGATATACGTAATCGGTCATATCTCCGAGAACGACCTCAAGCTCGATCACGTTCGTACCCTTTTCAAGGTAGAAGAGGAAATCATGCTCACCGTCGTTGAGAGCATCGCACTGCCATGCAGTGTTGTAGGGGAATCTGAGATAGCTTGCTTCCTCAAACGGGATCTCGCCGTTTATTCTTATTCTTCTCGATGTAAACAGACCGTTGAGTGAGTTCTGACGGTAGCGGGCAGCTATCGTATAGAATCCGCTCTCTTCAACCTCAACCTCGTATCTCATCCACTGACCTACGGTACCGCAGTCAAGCATATTATACTTGATAACCGTCGGATCCTGGGGCTGCGTAAGAGCAGAGGTTCTGTCGTTTGCAGGGAAAAGGTTCTGTATTGAAATAAGCGAGGGATTTTCAGCCTGAACTACTATAGGCTCAGTTCCTGCTGCAACGTTTTTAGCGCCTGCAGCGGTATGAGCGTTTATGTAATCCTCGTATGAAATTCCGGGCTTGTATTCATAAAACTCAAAGGTCTTGAGAAGCATAGGCTCTCTGTTTGCCTGAAGAGTTATGGTATGAGTTCCTGCAGTCAAATAGAACTGGAAGGGTTCGAGCGTATATCCGAGCCAGTCACGCACGAAGTATGTCGTCCACTGCGGAGCTTCCTGTCTTCTCGGACGGGTATCGTTTCCGTTGATATCCTTCGAGAACACACCCTCTTCCTCCGTATACTCGTATTCCCAGCATCTGGGGAAGTAGAGATATCTCGTTTCGGAGAAGGGGATCTTTCCGTCGATGAACATTGAGCGTTCTATAGTTGTCTTTGTTCCGGGATAAGGATAGTAGGTAACGTCAAGCGCATACCAGCCCTCGGTCTCGACCTCAAATGTCCAAGAGGTCTTACCCGATGCGGGAGTAAGCAGCGAGTCGCCTGCCATACCTTCGTAATCGGTAAGTATTTCTACCGCTGCATCGGTCTTTTCAGCGTCATAATCAGCAGCGTCAATAACGATATTGTCGCCCGACGTTGTAACGTCCGAATATCTTTCACGGTAGTCGGTATAGGACATATTTCCTATCAGAGAATTGTTTGCGTCAATATGTTGAGTGTAGGTCTCAACTACGTCAGCATCCGCTTCATCGATCACTGCATCGGCATTCTCATTGTCAGCAAAGACAAATGAAGTCGAACCGAACACGGTAAGGATCGCAAGAAACAGTGCAAGACATTTGACTAATTTCCGGTTTTCCATTGAAATTCGTTCCTCCAATTTTTTTAGATATATAAAAAATAAAAACGGAATGAAGCTTATTCGTTCCTCTGAACCGGTCAGCAAAACCGCTCTTATTGCGCTGGAATTCTCTTAAAAGAAATAAATTGCATTCGCTATCAAATGAATTATATTTACCCGTAACTTACTATATGAAACCCCGGGTTCAAGGAAAATCGCATAAGAGGTTTCTATTAACGGTGAGGGCAAAAATAAAGAAGTCTCCCGACTGCTCACATCAAGAGACTTCGTCTACCGGTCACCGTATTTTTTACATATATAAATATACCATATACCCAATTAAAAGTCAAGAAGTCTCCATATCCATCACAATTCAAAAAAATCCGCATTTAAGCCGCCTCCTCCCCAGCGCTCACGGCCCGCAAAACAGACCGTTTTCTCCCTTTATTCGTCCAAAAAACCACGCTTTCACGCCGTGAAAATAAGGTAAATTCAATTTACTTTCATACCTCGTATTTCGTACAATACAGTGTGCTTTATCTGCGTTTTTCGCTCATTTTGCCACAACTCGCTGGTTTAGGTAAATATTATTTACGTAAGCCGCTTTTTTGGAAAACAACCGCTTTTCCCGTTGATATCAAGCGAAAAGCGCAGTTTTGTTATGCATTTTTAACAAAAAACAACTATTTTTTTCTACACATATACAAGTTGCACAAAAATAGATCAAATACCGATTTTTTTGTTAAAATGGTGACATTTTTAACAAATTTAGAATAATTTCAAACTGCTATTGACATTGATGCGAATATATGTTATAATTCAGCTCGCAAGATTACGAACATAAGTTCTGATGCCTCTCCACTGTCAGAGCCATGCTCGGATCTCTCATTTTATCTCAAGGAGGCTGTTATATGTATAGCGATTACACCGACAACTACGAGCAGGAAAGCAATTTCAGAATATGCTCGTCCTGCAGATCAAGGATCTACAAGGATCATATGATACTCTCTGATGAGGTCTACTGCCCGGACTGCGTTGAGCGTCTCACAACCGACGATATAATTCGTCTTTGCGAATTCTCCGACGTTCATCAGCTTCTGTGTGAGCTTGGCTTCTGATCTGTATCCACCATCCGCAAAACAAAAGAATAACAAAGAAAACGAAATGGAGGCATTAAATTGATAGCGACCGTTAAAATTGAAGATAATATACTCGACCTCTGTTCGCAGTATCCCAAACTCAAGGATCAGCTTCAGCTCAAGCTGACCGAAAACCATCTTGCACAAAAATATTACGATCATCCCAAGTACGATCTTACCGTAGAGCAGATACAGTCGATTCGAAGCAAAATGAGAAAAATAGAAGATCTCATAAATTCTCATTCTTCCCTATCCTCACGCAGACAGGAATACCGCACCGACCAGGAGAGGCTTTTTCTCAGAAACTATTACATACTCGGTCTTAGTATAGAAAAAACTGCCGAGGCAATGAACACAAGCCGTGATACCGTATGCCGAATTCGCAAAAGATTGGCAAAACGGTAAGCATATAAAAATGGCGGTCGTACGACCGCCATTTAATATTTAATTATTATGAAAGGAATTTCTTTCTTACCTCAAGCTGCTTTCCGCAGGAATAGCTTCCCTCGGAGCATTTACCGGTAAGGCAGGCAGGACCTGCATATCTGAAGAGTATGGGCGCCGCTTCCTTTACCTTTTCAAGCATAAGTGTCGCAAGCTCTCTTATCTCCCACTGTGCTCTGTTGCAGCAGCGCAGTCTGAAGAAATTGTAGAGTGAGCGAGCGTTCATAGTCATAATTATTCTGGTGTCGCATGCATTGGGAAGAACGAAGCGAGCATCCTCGTTTGCCATCTTTTCCGCCTTTGCCTGTGCTTCTTTCTCGGAGTTACCCTCAGCCACAAATCTTTCCTTATGAGCCTTGGTGAGTATTGCCTTCAGCCTTTCGTAATGCTCTGCATCCTCACGCATCGCCCTCTCGAATTCCTCCAAAGCCTCGGGAATGTCGGCCACCTCGGGCGGTGTGATATATTCAAAATTGCTCTTATCAACGTATCTTTGGCTCTGTACCGAGAACGATGCAATACGGTGACGGGTTATCTGTGCAAGAAGTGCACGGGAAACTCCCTCTATGCCGAACGTAAAGCTGACGTGCTCGACCGGGCTCTGATGACCGAGCTCTGAGAGCAAGGAAAGAAAGCTTTCCGTTTTTTCGGGAGTGAGATTTTCAAGAAGAGTATCAATATCGCTTTTTGCGTAGCAAAGCTTTGCCGCCGCGGCTACTATCTTATCCGCCTCGGGAGTATAGGTTATAAGCTCGACCTTCATTTTTTCACGCCCTCGTTTTCAACAAAATTCAATATACGTCTCAATTATAGCACACTCCTTGACTTTGTGTCAAGAATGATGTTATAATAAAATCACACCAAACGAAAGGACAATTAAAATGTCATACAGCTTTTTTTCACTGATATTCCGTCAGAAATATATACGCAGATGGGGACTTATGCGAAGCAATATCCCCGAAACGCTCTCCGAGCACAGCTTTGAGTGTGCCGTCATTGCACACGCACTTGCACTTATAGGCAATCGTATATTCAATAAGAATTATGATGAAGGCAGAGTTCTTGCCGCCGCCCTTTATCACGATGCATCCGAGGTAATAACGGGCGACCTGCCGACTCCGGTAAAATATTATAACGATTCCATAAAGGAAAGCTATAAGACAATCGAGAATAACGCCATCGACCTTTTGCTGACCAAGCTTCCGTCGCAGCTCAAGGACGATTACAGCGACATTCTCTCCGAGGACGACGAGGAGATACACCGCCTTGTAAAATCTGCCGACAAGCTCTGTGCATACATAAAGTGCGTTGAGGAGGAAAAGTGCGGCAACTCCGAATTTTCCGATGCACGCATCTCGACCTACGCAAAGCTGAAGGAGCAAAACTGCGAGGAGCTTTCCTGGTTTATGCAGAATATCCTTCCGTCATACGAAAATACACTTGATAAGATGTAAAATTCACTCCCTCAAAAACGCTTTTTGAGGGAGTTTTTTATCAAGGTGTTATTGACATATATGTCAATATCATTTATAATAAAAGATAGAAAACGCAAACAAACGAAAATATACGATACGTTTTCCAAAGCAGTCAAAATAATTAAATTTATAGATTGGAGCCTTTCGATAATGAAAAACGGAATTGTCGGTATCTGTCTGATTGGCGCAGGCAGAGCCGGAATGATCCACGCCAGAAATTTTGTGTCAAACGTACCCTTTGCAAAGATAGTTGCAGTATCCGATCCCGTAGAGGAATCGAGAAATGCCGCTATGGCTGAGCTTGGCGTTACAAAGGCATACGCTGATTATACCCAGGCGCTTGAGGACAGCGAGGTAGACGCTATAATCGTTGCCTCTCCCACCAAGTTCCACCGTGATATATGCGTTGCGGCTGCAAAGGCTAAAAAGCATATCCTTTGCGAAAAGCCCCTTGCTATGACAGTTGCAGAGTGCGACGAGATAATTGCCACATGCAGCGAAAACAAGGTAAAGCTTCAGGTTGGATTTATGCGCCGCTTCGACACAAGCTTCCAGTGCGCAAAGCAGCATATACTGAACGGTGATATCGGTGACGTCGTAATGGTAAAATCCAACACAAGAGGACCGAGCAAGCCTCAGCCCTGGATGTACGACATAAAGAAGAGTAACGGACCGCTTGCCGAGGTATGCAGCCACGATATAGACACTCTCAGATGGATGACCGGCAGTGAATTCAAGCGTCTTTTCGCTATCGGCGGTAACTTCAGATGCCCCGATGCAAAGGCTGACTTCCCCGATTTCTACGATAACGTTATACTCAACGCCGAGTTTATGAACGGCACGCAGGGTGTGATCGACGGTGCGCAGTACGTTAAATACGGATATGATGCAAGAGTTGAGATACTCGGCACCGACGGTCTTATAACCCTCGGAAACACAAGAGAAAACAGCGTTATCCTCTGCCGTCAGGATAAGATAGTAGAGGCTCAGCATATGGAAAGCTGGAAGGGCTTGTTCACTTCGGCATATCTTAATGAGGACAGAGCGTTTATCTCCTGCATCCTTGAGGACAGCGAGCCCAAGGTTACCGGTATAGACGGAAGAATGGCGGTTGCAGTTACAGTTGCAGGAAACACCTCCATCACCGAAAAGAGAATAGTTGAACTCGCATAATATTAAAATACATATATAATAAGGAAGAGATAACAATGAAGGCATTGCTTTTTTACGGACCCAACGAATATGAACTCAAGGAAGTAGAAACTCCCAAAATAACAAGCTCGCAGATACTTTTAAAGGTTGACGCTGCAGCTATCTGCGGAAGCGATATGCGTATGATCGCAAACGGATACAAGGGCGTATCCCGTGAAACTCCCCGTATATACGGACACGAGATCGCAGGTACGATAGCAGAGATAGGTGCAGACGTCAAGGGATCCTACAAGGTTGGAGATCGCATTGCGATCGCTCCCAACATGGGATGCGGACAGTGTAACTTCTGTGCATCGGGCAACACCCATCTTTGCGCTGAGTACAAGGCTCTCGGCATAAACCTTGACGGTGGATTTGCTGAATATACCGTTATTCCCGAGGCAGCTATCGCTCAGGGTAACATAGTTAAGCTTGCTACCGATATGTCGTTTGAAAAGGCATCTGTTATCGAGCCTCTTTCCTGCGTTTACAACGGATTTGAGCACGTAGACGTCCGCCCCGGTGACAGCGTTCTGGTTATCGGCGCAGGCCCTATCGGTATACTCCACGCTATGCTTGCCAAGACTGCAGGCGCATCCAAGGTCATCCTTTCTGACTTAAACGAAAACCGTCTCAATATGGCTAAGAGCGTTGATCCTTCGTTTATCACCTGCGGTGGCGATATCAAGGACTTTATATTTGAAATTACGGGCGGCGAGGGTGTTAACGTTTGCATTACAGCCTGCCCTGCTCCCGATGCTCAGGCATCCTCTCTCGATCTTCTTTCGATGAACGGAAGAGTCTGCTTCTTCGGCGGTCTTCCCGCATCAAAGGCAGAGGTTGCCATCAACACAAACACCATCCATTACAAGCAGCTCACCGTTACCGGAAGCACGAGAGCAAATCTCGATCAGTACCGCAAGTGCGTAAGACTGGTTGAATCCGGAGCGCTCGACCTTGACAAGATAATGGCAGTTTCAAAGACCTTTACGCTCGATCAGTATGAGGAAGCATTTGAAGCCGCTAAGGCAGGAACCTATCTTAAAAACATTTTCGTATTCTGATAAAATTATAGTGCCGTTATATACGGCGGAATGGAGATAATCATGAATAAAGTCGGTATTTATTTTGCATATTGGTGCCGTGAGTGGGACGCAGATTATATCTATTACATAAACAAGGTATCAAAGCTGGGCTTTGACACCCTTGAGATCTGTCCCTCTCCGCTGATAGACCTTCCCAGAGATAAGGTAAAGGATATAAAGAAGGCGGCAGACGATTGCGGTATAGACCTTACCTACTGCCTCGGAGTACCTCCGCAGTACGATATGGCTTCTGCTGACGCTTCCATTCGCTCTGCAGGCCGTGAATATATGAAGAAGAACATCGAAACGGTCGGTGCTCTTGACGGAAAGGTGTTCGGCGGTATACTTTACTCTGCATGGCCGGGTGCTCTTTCCTACGGTATAGATTCAAAGCAGGACGTGCTTGACCGCTCTATTGAGAGCATGAGAGAGGTAGTAAAGACAGCGGAAAATTGCGGTGTTACGCTCTGTATGGAGGTCGTTAACCGCTTCGAGCAGATACTTCTCAACACAGCAAAGGAGGCAGTTGCCTACGTTGATACCGTTGAAAGCCCCAACTGCAAGATACTCCTTGATACGTACCATATGAATATAGAGGAAGATAATTTCAGAGACGCTATCCTTACGGCAGGCGACCGCATCGGTCACTTCCACATAGGCGAGACCAACCGCAAGACCCCAGGTCTTGGAAAGATGGATTGGGATACCATAACAAACGCACTGAGGGAAGTCGGCTACAAGGAGCACGTCGTTATGGAGCCCTTCGTTAAGATGGGTGGCGGTGTCGGCGGAGATATCAAGGTATGGAGAGATCTTTCCGACAATGCTGATGAGGCAAAGCTTGATATCGATGCGGCAAACGCACTTGCGTTCATCCGCTCAAAGCTTGCGTGAGGCGATAGCTTATGGAAGTAAAATATCTTATAGGCTGTGATATAGGCACGCAGGGCACAAAGACCGTGCTTTTCGACATCGACGGAAAAGCTGTGGCTGATGCGTTTGAGGCTTCTAACCTTATAAGCCCCGTGCCCGGCACGGTAGAGCAGGATCCCGACGAGATATACGGCTCGGTTATAAGAACGGTAAAGACGGTTATCGAAAAATCGGGGGTAAACAGCGAGGAGATAGGCGGTCTTTCGATAGACGGTCAGATGTCCGGAATAATGGGCATCGATGCTGATTTTGAGGCAGTTACGCCCTACGATTCCTGGCTCGATACCAGATGCTCGCCCTACGTTGACGAGATAAAGAATACGGCGCTCACCCTCAGCGAATCGCTTACGGGCTGTCCCGTAACTGCGGCTCACGGAGCAAAAATACTCCGCTGGAAAAAGGAGTTCCCGGACGTTTACAAGCGTATAGAAAAGTTCGTTCTTCCGTCGGTATACGTTGCAGGCCGTCTGTGTGCACTGAAGAGCGATCAGGCGTTTATAGACTATACGAATATACATTTCTCGGGCTTTGCAGACAACAAAAACAAGTGCTGGTCTGATGAGCTTCTCTCTATCTTCGATATTGAAAAGAGCAAGATGCCCGATATAGTTGCACCGACAAAGATAATCGGAAAAATCAGCGCAAAGGCGGCTAAGGAAAGCGGTCTTTGCGAGGGCATGCCGGTCGCCGCAGGCTGCGGCGACCAGGCGGCGTCGTCTCTCGGTGCAGGCGTTTCTCAGAAGGGTGACTGCTTTGACGTTGCAGGTACGGCATCGGTATTCTCCTGCTGTACTGACGTTTACTCCCCCGACCTTGAAAACCGCACCATACTTTACGCCCGTCACGTGATCGACGGTCTGTGGCAGCCGATGGCTTATATATCGGGCGGCGGACTTTGCGTGAAGTGGGCGAAGGAATCGCTTCTTATGGATAAATTCTCCTATGCAGAGCTTGAAGAGCAGGCTGATAAGCTCCCTGCAGGAGTAGACGGACTTTTGTTCATCCCCCATTTTGCAGGACGCACCTGCCCCTCCGACCTTTCGATCAAGGGCATGTTTGCAAATCTTTCCTGGAATCACGACGGAGCGGCTATGTTCAAGGCAGTAATGGAATCCATCGCCTACGAATACAAGATGTATCTTGACATACTCCGCAAAAACGGAGCTGCAAGCGATATAACCTCGGTATGCGCCATAGGCGGCGGAGCAAAGAGCGCTTGCTTCAATCAGATCAAGGCAGACGTTCTGGGAATAAATTACTCGGTTTCCGACCTTCGTGATACAGCTCCCTACGGAGCCGCACTCGTTGCAGGTGCTGCTATTGGCATCTACGGCGATCTTGCAAAGGCTGCAAAGCGCCATATAACAGGCACCGTAACCGTAGCTCCCAACAAGGAAAAGAACGAACAGTACGAAAAGCACGCTAAAGAATACGCAGATCTTCTTGAGAGCTTAAGCTTTAAGGGCTGATTTTGTTAAACGCAGCGCAATATAACATCAGAATGTAATTTTTACATATAAAAATCGGCATTATTATTGACATAATTCCGTTTAGGATTTATAATTAATATTACATCACAATGTGAATTTTTGGAGGGCAAAATGAAAAAATTAGCAATTTTGCTGATCGCTTTACTTGTAGTAATGCTTGCGGTCGTTGCTTGTAATGATGACAAGCCGCAGAACACACCCGTTTCTACACAGGGCAGCGAATCAGTCGAAGAAACACAGGACGAATACGAAGGTCCGTATCCGGAGCTTCCCGAGGTAACGTTTCCCAACGAAGAAGCGGCGTTCCTCGTTTTTGACGGAAACTTCCGTGACGTAGACCTTCCCAATTCCGAGTCAAGCGGTGAGGTTCTTGAGGATGCTATCCTTGAAAGAAACATGGCTTTAGAGGAAAAGTACGGCGTCGATATCGTTCAGTACACCGTTGCCAATGCTGATATGTATACTCAGGTATACAATCTTTCCGCATCAGGCGATCTTCCCTACATGGCTATAATGGCAGGTGGAGAAAATGCCTATAAGATGGCTGCAGAAGGCCTCCTTCTCGACCTTGAGACAGAGGTTCCCCACATAAATCTCGACAATCCTTGGTGGGACCAGGGTACGAGATACGACTGCTCAATAAAGGATAAGCTTTACTACGTTGCAAGCTCTACCAATATCATGGCAAACGAGCTTACATGGATAGCTATGTTCAATAAGAAGATGCTCGCTGACGAGGGTCTTTCCGATGAAGATATCTATCAGTACGTAAAGGACGGCACCTGGACTCTCGACAAGTACACAGAGATCACAAGAAAGTTTATCAAGGACCTCAACCAGGACGGTTACATGAACACAGCTGACTCCTACGGTACAGCTTACCAGGGCTCCGGTCCTGACGGATTCCTTATAAGCGGCGGTCTCAGATACGTTACAAAGGACGAGGAAGACAACCTTGTATTCCAGGAACTCGACGACCGTTCTCTCGATATACTCAACAAGGTATTCGCAATCTGTAAGGGTGGTACAGCGTTCAACTCCCACTATGCAGGAACAAACGACAAGATAGCAACAGAAACCGAATACGGTAGAGTTCTCTTCGTTGAAAACAGAGCTCTCTTCTTCACCGAATCACTCGGCTCCGCTCAGGGCTTCCGTGATATGGATGCAGACTTCGGTATAGTTCCGCTTCCCAAGTATGACGAAAAGACAGAAGTTTACACAAGTATAATCCACGCCGGTCTCGGAACATTCACATGCGTTCCCGCACTCTGCAAGAACGTTGAGATGGCAGGCGTGCTTCTTGAAGATATGGCGTTCACGACCTACAAGGACGTTGAGCCCATCTACTTCGGACTCGCAGTTGAAGGTAAGTACGTAAGAGATACCACTTCTATGGAAATGGTTGAATACATACTCCAGAACCGTGTAGTTGACCTTGGTATCGCTACAAACGTTGGATCTGTCTGCAGCACTATAAGACAGATGATCAACGACGGTCAGCCCGCATTCGCTTCCACATACAAGAGATCTCTCAGAAGCGCAGTTCAGGCTGTTAACGAAATCAACGACCTTTTTGAATAATATTCATACAAAAAAAGAACTCAGCCCGGGGGCTGAGTTCTTTTTTTGTATGAAAGCAGAGCAGTTGAAGGGTTAGCAAAAAATGATTGACAAACCTTTGTTTTTTATATAAAATAAAAATAGATTTTACGACCGTTTCAGGAGGCATTTTATGAAAAAATTATTTTTACTGCTTACAGCTTTGCTTATATTGGTCGCTTTAGTTGCCTGCGGAGCAAAGGAGCTGCCCTCAGCACCAGATGAAAGCACCGAATCCGAGACAGACGTGCAGGAGACCGAGACCGAGGCAGTTGAGCTTCCTCCACCTGTGGATGAGGCAACAGTGCGTGCAATGGTTGCAGAAGATCTGGAATTAGACATCTCGGAGCTCACGCTTGCAGATGCGGCTTATTCTGCTTATTCTGATGAAAGCTTCACTTTTTCTTATGAGTATACCGAATCCGAGAGATTCTCACCCATCACAGCAATAATGAAGGTAAACGTATTATATACGCTTGACAGTGCAAGCGGTGAATGGATACATCACAGCAACTCGCACACGCTCGGCTCCTTCGTTAACATCGATTACCTGCTCGGGGAGTGGGAGGATGATGACGGATGCTATCTCAACGTAAAGGATATTTCAGACTCGCATATATCCTACGATTACCGCTTTGACGGAGAGGAAGGCACGGGAGAAGCACGTGTTACTCAATCTATCGGATCACTCGGCAGCTGGTACTCCGGAATACAGCTTACTCTTATCAGCCCTGCCGGTTGCGAATATATGGTATTCTATGCAGAGGAGTCAGACCCCGATCACGCATATTGGTGTGTTGACGACCAACATATTTTTTCACCTTTGGGAAAATAACCGTGATATTTGAACAAGATATTATAAATCAGCTCAAGGAGAATTAATTATGAAAAAAACATTTTTACTTCTTGCAATTTTACTTATTCTTATTACTGTAGCGGCCTGCAACGATGACAAGCCACAGAATACTCCGGTAAGCACCCAGGGAAGTGAATCAACTGCGGAAACCGTTGAAGAATATACCGGTCCTTATCCCGATCTCCCCGAAAAGACCTTCCCCAATGCCGAGATGAATTTTCTGACCTATGACGGAAACTATTTCGACATCGATCTTTATAACTCCGAATCAAACGGAGACGTTCTTCAGGATGCTATAATTGAAAGAAACCTCGCAATCGAAGAAAAATACGGTATAGATATCGTTATGCATCAGATCCCATTTGCCAACTGCTATAACGAGGTGTACAACCTCTCAGCTGCAGGATCGCTGCCCTATCAGGCTTTGGTTGTCGGATTTGACCAGACATATAAGATGGCGGCATCCGATCTTTTGCTTGACCTTGAAAGTGAAGTTCCTTATATAAATCTCGATAATCCTTGGTGGGATCAGGGCACGAGGAACGACTGCTCGATAAATCATAAGCTTTATTACGTTGCAAACTCGATGACACTCAAGGCTCACGAAACGACCTGGATCGCAATGTTCAACAAGAAGATGCTCTCCGACACCGGACTTGATGAAAACGATATCTACGAATACGTAAAGAACGGCACTTGGACTCTCGACAAGTACACGGAGATCACACGTCAGTTTATAAAGGATCTGAATCAGGATGGCTATATGAACACTGCAGATTCCTACGGAACAGCTTATCAGGGCTCCGGCCCCGACGGATTCCTTATCGGCGCGGGTCTGAGATACATTACCAAGGACGAAGATGACCGTCTTATCTTCCAGGAGCTTGACGACCGCTCACTCGATATACTCAACAAGGTATACAATATCTGCAACAACGCATTCAACTCCCATTACGACGGTGATAACGACAAGATAAACACCGAATCGGAATACGGAAGAACTCTCTTCATCGAAAATAGAGCGCTTTTCTTTACCGAATCCATAGGATCGGCTCAGGCATTCAGAGATATGGAAGCGGATTTCGGAATGGTTCCGCTGCCCAAGTACGATCAAAAAACAGAAAAATATACCAGCTTTATGCACGGTCTTGGCACGGTAATATCCGTTCCCACACAGTGCTCTGACATTGAAATGACGGGCATTATTCTTGAAGACATGGCATTTATGTCCTACAAGGACGTTGAACCGATATACTTCGGTCTTGCTATCGAAGGCAAATACGTAAGAGACACAGCTTCGATGGAGATGGTCGAATACATAATCCAGAACAGAGTTATCGACCTCGGACTTGTAAATAATGCAGGCTCTGTTTCAAGCAACATCAGAAACATGATAAATACCGGAACTCCCGCATTTGCATCTACATATAAGAGATCTCTCAGATCCGCAAAGCAGGACGTTGAAGCATTGAACGAACAGTTTGAATAAAAAAATACCGACAGATCGTTGATCTGTCGGTATTTTTTTATTTTTGAAGCATCCAATCCATAGCGGATCCGATCTGCGAATCCCAGTAGGGCCAGTAGTGTATTCCTTCGCCCTCACGGTAGGTATAATCAAAGTCTTTATCCTTCATAAAATCTCTGAATTTAACGTTTGCATCGTAGAGGAAATCCTCCGTGCCGCATATCTGAAGAAGGCGAGGCTTTATATCCGAGCCCTCAAGGTCGGAGACCAAGCGGAAAAGATCGTCACGGGTATCCTTCACCGTATGGTCGAGCCCCCATATAAGACGCTTGTCAACGTCCCATTCGTTCATTTTGTCAAATCTCTCGGAGATATCCATAACTCCCGAAAGGCTTACTGCCGCACCGAATATATCGGGTCTTGTGAGTGCGCTCTTGAATGCGCCATATCCGCCCATGGAATTACCGCAGATAAAGGTATCCTCACGCTTGTCACTAAGTCTGAAGAGCGATCTCGTATAGCCGACAAGCTCTTCGGTCACGTATGTAAGATAGTTCCAACCGTATTTCATATTGGTATAGAAGCTTCTTCCGCCGTCGGGCATTATGACGACCATACCGTGCTCGTGTGCGTATCTGTCAATAGACGTTCCTCTCATCCAGCTTTTGTGGCTGTCGGTAAGTCCGTGAAGAAGATAAAGCGTTTTTGCGTTGTCGCCGAGATACTCGGGAACTATCGCAATAAAGGTTGACGGTGCCCCTAAGTTACCCGTTCTGAATTCACATTCAATATAAGCCATTTATATTACCCCTCTCAAAAATTTATTCAAAATCTATGACCGTGCCAAGTCTGTCGGACTCGTTTGCAGCCTCCATTATCTTCATAACGAGACGCATCTCATCGTGCTTGACTATCTGCTCCTCACGGCCGTCTATTGCGGCACAGAAGTTTCTGTAGAAATCGTGAACGTCAGACTCAGGCTGAGGTACCTCATAAGAAACTATACTGCTCTCGTCTCTTGGAGCCATGGTCTTGGTTATGCCTGCGGCTGTAACGACCGGAACAACATCCTTTTCGTTCCAATTCTTGCAGCATACGACCTTGGCGCTCTGACACCAATCGGGTATGATAGCCGTTCCGTTTTCGCCCTGCATATAGAATCTGGGCATATTTATAAAGTTGCTTGTGCCGACCTCAACTCTGAAAACGAGTCCGTCGTCAAACATCATATCGAGCTTAAAGCCGTCGTCAACCTCTGCGTTGGTAACGTGATCGTATCTTGCATAAATGCGAGAAGGCTTTTTACCCTTCAGCATCTGCATTGCCTGGTCGATCAGATGAACTCCCCAGTCAAGCATCATTCCGCCGCCGTGGCGCTTCATTCCTCTCCAGTCACCCGGAATACCTCTTGAGCCGTGAACTCTCGACTCAATATTGAAAACAGGTCCGAGATCGCCCGACTCAAGCACCTTTTTCATAACGAGAAGCTCGCCGTCCCATCTTCTGTTCTGATGAACGGTAAACAGCTTACCCGTGCGCTCAGATGCCGCTATCATCTCCTCAAGGTCGGATGAACAAAGAGTTACCGGCTTTTCGGATATAACGTTCTTTCCTGCCTCAAGCGCCTTTATGGCTATCTCACGGTGAACGTCGTTTGGTGTTGCTATAGTTATAAGATCTATTTTAGGATCGCAGAGCACCTCTTCAAGCGAGGAATATGCGTGTATGCCCCTTTCACGAGCCACAGCAAGTCTTTCGGGCTTTATGTCGTATACACCGACAAGCTCAACAACGTCGCTCTTAAGCGCATTATCGGCGTGCCATCCGCCCATGCCGCCAAATCCTACGATTGCAAGATTCTTTTTCATAATAAGTACCTCTTTTATATCTCGTTTTATGCCCAGCTCATCTCACCGGGCTTAGGCTCTTTTATTATTATATCGCTAAGAAATGCCGCCGCCTTGGCGAGTCCCTCGTCTACCGACATCAGCGAATCCTCGTGCTCTATTGACATGACCTTGTCGTATCCTGCAAGACGGAGTGCAGAGGCTATATCCTTCCAATACTGAGCGTCGTGACCGTATCCGACTGCACGGAATATCCACGATCTTTCAGCTTCTCTTCCGTAGTGCTTTGTATCGAGAACCCCGTTTATTTTGCAGTTATACTGATCGATCTTCGTATCCTTTGCGTGGAAATGGTAGATAGCTCCCTTGAGCGCACGGATAGCGTCTATCGGCTCTATTCCCTGCCATATAAGGTGAGAAGGATCGAGATTTGCACCTATAACGTCGCCAACCGCCTCTCTTAAGCGGAGAAGCGTTTCGGGATTGTAAACGCAAAAGCCGGGATGCATCTCAAATGCGATATGAGTAACGCCGTGGCTAAGCGCAAATGAAGCCGCTTCCTTCCAGTAAGGAATAAGCACCTCGTTCCACTGCCAGTCAAGAATTTTGAGAAAATCCTCCGGCCAGGGACAGGTTACCCAGTTAGGATAAAGAGCGTTTTCGCTGTCGCCTGGACATCCCGAGAAGGTAACCACCGTGTCAACGCCCAGCTTTTCACAAAGAAGCACTGCATTTCTGAAATCGCAGTCAAACGAGTGGGCGATCTCCTTATTCGGATGAACGGGATTTCCGTGCACCGAAAGAGCAGATATATCAAATCCTTTTTTTGCTATGATAGCTCTGAATTTTGCCAGCTGCTCGGGATCTGCAAGCAGTACCTCGGGGTCACAGTGAGCCTTACCGGGATAGCCACCGCATCCTATTTCTATAGATTCTATTCCAAGTGCTTTAAGCTTATCAAGCGTTTCGTCAAGCGCAAGTGCGCCGTACAGATTGGTTAAAACTCCTAATTTCATATACTGCAATCCTTTCTTTGATTCAAGGCATATTATTGTTGAAAAAAATCGTATTTTGTTATATAATTAATTGTGTTGCTCTGACGATAAGAATCTGACTGCTCTGTCAGGAGAATCCTTTGCATTGCCCCAGGGCTCATCCTGATAACGGTAGTCAAACTTCTTGCAGAAGAGATCGATATCGTCTCTGAGCGAATCGAAATACTCAAATGTCACACGTGAAAGATCGGAATAAAAATCTCCGAACTGCTTTTTGGGAATAAGGTTTCTCGCAGTCTCGGTGAAGCGTGCAAAATGAGGAAGGCAGAACATCTTTTGATTTTTCAGCTTTGCTCTGAATTCCTTATCCGCTCCCCAGAGAAGAGCCGCATTTTCAAACATCTTATTTATTGAAAATTCTATCCTTGAGCATACGTAACAGCTGTCGGAAAGCTTGCCTATCTTGCTTTGAGCGGTGTTTCCGCTTCCCTTTATCATCTCGGTAAGCTTTGAAGGCTCGATATCGCCTCTTACCTTATCAAGATGGCTCTGTAGCATCAGCGCAAGGCCGAGACGGTTTTTGCGTGTCAGCATCATATCGTAATGCGATCTGCAAAAGCCCTGCTCGTTGGTCTTTATGCGAACGTCGGGCTCCATCATGGATGCGCCGAGAATAAGCTCCAGCTCATTCTCCTCAAGCTTTGAATAAAGAGCGCAGAACGGACAGGCGGGCGCTTCTGCCTGTGCACAGCTCTCAAAGGCTTCATTTACAGGTATGGTATAGATGGTCTCCATTTATATCCTCCGAGTTTTTTATATCAAGCGGTCAATGCGACCGAAAGGAATTATCATATTATGAAAATAAGTGAATTTAAAGACAGCGTTGAAATAACAAATACCGACGGTATACTGATAGAGCAGACCTTCGACTGCGGTCAGACCTTCCGCTTCGATCCCGATGAAAACGGAATCGTTTGGGGTGAGGCTATGGGCAGATACGTCGGCTTTGAGCAGCTATCTCCCGATGCCATACGCATACATAACACCTGCAGGCAGGACGTTGAGAGCATATGGCTGAGATATCTTGCCCTTGACGTTGATTATAACGCAGTAAGAAGCGAGATAGCCTCCATCTTCAAGGGTGACGAAGTTATGTCAAAGGCTATGGAGCAAGGGCGCGGTATACGCATTCTGCGACAGGATCCATGGGAGGCAGTCTGCTCATTTATAGTCTCTCAGAACAACAATATTCCCCGTATAAAGAAGATAATTGCCGCAATGTCCGAGAGGTACGGCGATGAGATAGAAACGCCCTACGGCGTAAAATACGCCTTTCCAAGTGCAAAAGCGCTGTTCGACGCAGGCGAGGACGAGATATTCGCCCTTCGCACCGGATTCAGAGCTAAATACATCTACGATGCATCCAAAAAGGTGCACACCGGAGAGCTCAACCTTGCGAGCGTATATGCATCAGATACGCAGAGTGCTATAGATATGCTCTGCACCGTCAAGGGTATAGGACTTAAGGTGGCATCCTGCGCACTTCTCTTCGGCTTTGACAAGACCGACGTTTTCCCGATAGACGTATGGATAAAGCGCATACTTGCGCAGTACTATCCCGATGGAATTGATATTGCCTCTCTCGGAAAATATGCAGGTCTTATACAGCAGTATCTGTTCTATTACGCACGCTGGCAGTAATTATATTATTTTCTCTTTTGTGCGTCCTTATTATGCTTGCATATATCGGCAAGCGGACATGAGGTGCACTGCGGCGAGCGTGCAGTGCAGACCTCTCTTCCAAACCACACTATGCGGTGGCAGAGATCAGACTGCTTTTCGGGATCAACTACAGATGAAAGTATCCGTTCCGTTTGGAGCGGATCTTTTTTGCTTTCGGGATAAAATCCCAGCCTTCCTGCTATGCGTATACAATGCGTATCAGCAACGACGGCAGGCTTTTTGAATATATCACCGAGCAGAAGATTGGCTATCTTTCTGCCAACGCCGGGAAACAGAAGAAGCTCCTCCATAGTATCGGGCAAAGCTCCGCCGAAATCGTTTATCAGCATTGCCGAAGCATCTTTGAGATTCTGCGCCTTTACCCTGAAAAGTCCGCACGGCTTTACCGCCTCTTCAAGCTCTTTTATATCAGCCTGCGCCATATCGGCGGCTGTCGGATATTTGACGAATAAGGTCTTGCAGACCTCGTTTACCCTCGCATCCGTGCACTGTGCCGAAAGCCTTCCCATAACTAAAAGGCGCCAGGGGTCTCCCTTATATTCAAGCGCACACTCGGCAGAGGGATAGATCTCTTCAAGCCTTTGTACGACTATCCTTGCAAGCTCGGTCTTTTTCATATGCGGTTCACGTCCGATTCGTATTCGATAGGATCTGCGAGTATTCGTCCAAGTCCCTTTATAAGACAGTGCTCGGGCGATGCCTCCTTCTTTACGGTAACACCAGTTTCACGTGTAAGTCTTTCTGCCAGACCCTCAAGTGCGGCAAAGCCTCCGCACAGAGAAATGCCGGTCTTATATATCGTATCAAGCACCTCAGCGCTGACGCTTTCAAGCACCGAAACAAGCATATCTGCTATACCGACAACGGTAGGATCAATAGCAGCTGCAAGCTCTGCTCCCGTTACGTGAACGGATACCGGCAGACCTGTGGAGAGGTTGCGGCAGATTATATCCGTCTCACCCGGCAGCTGTGAATATGCAAAGGCATACTCGTGCTTTAGGCTCTTTACCGTTTCAGCACTCACGTATACGTTATATCTTTCCTTGAAATAATTCGCTATTGCCGCATCCGCAGAATCGCCTGCGTAATAGGTGGTAACCGAATTAATTATATTACCGTCGGACAGCAAAAGTGCCTCAGACCGTGATGCTCCGCAGTTGACTGCAAAATAAAGTCCTCTATTGCCACCCGTCCACGCTCTTAATGCGTGGCATGAACGGATAGAGCTGACTCTGTGAAATCCTATATTATTGAGAACCTCATAATAATCGGACTCGTCTGCCTTGTCGGAATCTGTGGGAATGGAGATCAAAACGTCGTAGCTTGACGGATTGAATTTAGGTATACTTTCCTCAAGCAGTCCGAAGATAATGTCAGCCGTCATCTCGGTTGACAGTATGCCGTCAGCCGATACGGGACTCAGCACCGAAAGAGCTCCCGGGGTCTTTTTTGCAAAGGCATTTGCGCCCTCTCCTATTGCGTAAAGCTCGTTATCTGCAAGTCCAATTGCAGCGCATGTGGGCTGATCAAGAACTATTCCGTTTTTCGGTATGTACGCTCTCGTACGCTGAGAGCCAAGATCTATCGCAATTTTCTTAGCCATTTCATCCTCCGTCAATTTATGAAAAGAGTAACGCTATATTTTCTTCGCAAGCAACGAGATGCCGAAATCGCTCTCAAGCTGCTGCGCTATTCTGAATATCGGAAATCCCATAACGTTGTAGTAATCGCCCTTTATACCCGAAACGAAAACGCATCCGAGACTTTGGATCCCATAGCCACCGGCTTTGTCAAACGGTTCATTCGTGGCGATGTATGCATCTATATCGGTATCGCTCAGCTCTCTGAAGCAGACGCTTGTTACCTCACATCCGACAATTGTTTTTACTCCGTCGGATATCGCATAGCCCGAGTATACCTCGTGCTCTCTGCCCGACAGCATTCGGAGCATCTGTCTTGCCTCAGTCTCATCAGCAGGCTTCCCGAGAACAGCACCGTCGCAGGATACTACCGTATCGGACGATATAACGATATAGCCATCATCCTTCTGCAGAGCGCATACTGCGTCGCACTTGCGCTTTGCGAGTGTTTTTACAACCTCGTCTGCCTTCATATCAGCAACAGTGCTCTCATCTGCATCGGCAGGGATTATATCAAAGGGAATGCCGAATCTTGAAAGTATTTCACGCCTTCTCGGCGACGCTGATGCAAGTATAAGTCTTTTTGAATCTGCCATCAGAGCTTACCCGTTCCGGTCGAGCCAAAGCCGCCCTCGCCTCTTGCAGTCTCGTCAAGCTCGTCTGCCTCTTCAAACGTGGGTGTAAGCACAGGCATTATCATAAGCTGAGCTATACGCTCACCGCTCTCGACTATAAAGGTATCAGAGCCGAGATTTACGACGGGCACCTTTATCTCTCCTCTGTAATCGGAATCGACAACTCCTATTCCGTTAGCCATGGTTATTCCCTTTTTGGAAGCAAGTCCGCTTCTTGCGCATATAAGCGCAACGGTATCCTTTGAGGGAAGCGATATTGCTATCCCCGTAGGCACGAGTACTCTTTCGAGTGGCTTTATTGCTATAGGAGTATCGGTGAGTGCGTGCAGGTCAGCCGCAGCCGCACCACCCGTTGCATATATCGGCGCACACGCGCCCTCTCTTAATTTCTTGAATTTAACAGTCATAATAAGTAGGACCTTTCAATTTTATTTATCCGTTTGTCTGCTTTATACGTCTTATGTCGCCCTTAGGCGGTAATTTCTTTTGATATGCCGAGATCACACCGTCCACCTCACGTGCACTTTCGGTGGTAAAAATGAAATGCTCTCTGCCGATACCTGCCGCACCGAGCTGAGCGCCTCTGTCTGCCATCCACACCGGAACGCTGTTCAGAACGCTCTCTCTTGAGCCCTCTCTCACAACCGGGAATTCAGCACCCTTTCTGTCACGAAGGGCGCTTGCTCCGCATCTTTTTTCAAGATGCATGACAGGAAGGCGACCGTAGGTTATAACGCATTTCTTTGCCTTTATATCCCTTATCTGCGGAAGTATAAGCTCGGGTGAAAGAATGATATCTTCAAATTCGGAAAATACAAGCGCACTTGCTCCGTTCATTATATTGAGCCTGAAATCTCCGTAAACTGTAAAGCCTATCTCACGTGCGAGGGCGATATGTCCGACGTTTCCGCACAAAGCGTGCCTTGCACCTGCATCAAACGCCGCCTTAAGCTTATCTTTTACGGCATCGTATTCCGAATCGGTTATAACTGCAGGAATGACCACGCCGTTTGCAATAGAATCGTATGAGTCAAGCGGAAGATAACAAATATCAAAATATTCTCTTGCTCTGCCGCTTATCTGCTGTGCGCTCAAAAATCTTGCGCTCCTTATAAGCGAGGTCTGATCCTTTATTCCCATAAGGGATATTTTTTTAGGAATAGAGCAATCAAAATCTGCCCTTGCCCTGTCTGATATTCTGTATTGCCTTGCCGCCTCAAGTTTTTCTTCAGACAGCGGCTTTGCCTTTACCCTTGGAGCATCTCCCGAGCCCGATACCCTTCTCGTTTTTGCCTTATCGGCATCAGAGCGCACGCCGAGCATAGACTTATTTATACTGCCGGTAAAATATCCGTCGGTAAATCCGCCCCTCGAAAACAGCTCTGCAAGCTTCTTTATCTCATTTTCCGATGCGTTTCTTCTCTCGTCTATCAGACGTCTGTATACCGACGTCACTCCGTATACGTAGGACGGACTTTTCAGTCTGCCCTCTATTTTAAGGGATGAAACGCCAAGGTCTAGTATCTCCTCGATATGTCCTGCGAGGCACATATCCTTAAGACTGAGCGGATATGAGCCGTTATACTGCATACGGCATGGCTGAGCGCATTCGCCTCTGTTTCCGCTTCGACCGCCTATAAGCGAACTCATAAGGCACTGACCCGAGGCACTGACGCAATGTGCGCCGTGAATAAACATCTCGGTTTCTATCGGTGAATTATCATTCAGCTTCTTTATATTTTCAAACGAAAGCTCTCTGGCGCATACCATTCTCGCAAAGCCTTTTTCGGACAAAAACTTAGCCGCCTGAGAATTATGACCCGACAGCTGAGTGCTTGCATGAAGCTCAAGGTCGGGGATGTATTCCCTTATCAGCGAAACCAATCCAAGATCTGTTATAATAAGCGCATCTGCCCCTGCTTTATATAGAGTAAGGGCAAGAGAAAGCGCATCGGACAGCTCTCTGTCGTATATTGCGGTATTGAGCGTAAGATAAAATCTGACTCCGTTTGCATGGCACTTTTCGATTGCCTTAAAAACGGCGTCATCATCGAAATTATGGGCGCTCATTCTTGCGTTGAACTTTACTCCGCCGGCATATACAGCGTCTGCTCCTGCGGCAATAGCCGCATCAAGCGCCTGAGGTGAGCCGCAGGGCGCGAGAAGCTCCGGCTTTTCTTTAATTTTCACCTGCGCCCCTCCTTTTATCTTTTTTTGCAAATATTACTTGCAAATACGCACGGTTTCATTTATACTATATATAATATATCTATATATCTATTATAATATATTTTTCGTCAAAGTAAAGGGCAAATCAAAAATTTTAAAATTTGGAATATAAATGACAAAACGGTATTGGCTATGAATAATGTAAGTGAAGCAAAAAGAATAGTAGTAAAGGTCGGCACGTCAACGCTGACGCATGAAACGGGCAAGCTCAATCTTCGCAGAATGGAGGAGCTTGCAAAGGTTATAGCAGACCTTGTAAACAGCGGCAAGGAGATAATTCTGGTAAGCTCGGGCGCTATCACCGCAGGTACTGCAAAGATAGGTCTTGGCCACCGTGCCGAGACCACCGAGGAAAAGCAGGCGACTGCCGCCGTCGGTCAGAACGAGCTGATGCGTGTCTACGACAGATTTTTCAGTATGTACGGGCACACGGTAGGTCAGATACTTCTGACCAAAGAGGTTATTGAAAACGAGCACTCAAGAGAAAATGCCGAAAACACCTTCCGCACCCTTCTTAAAATGAAGTGCATCCCGATAGTAAACGAAAACGACACCATCTCGTTTTACGAGATAAAATTCGGTGATAACGATACGCTTGCCGCATACGTTGCAAAACTGTGCGGAGCAGATCTTCTGATAAATATGAGTGACATCGACGGTCTTTATACCGGGGACCCCCGAAACGATCCAAACGCCGTGCTGATACCCACGGTCGAGCGTGTGGACGAGCACATAATGAGCTACGCATCGGGGGCAGGCACAAACAGAGGCACCGGCGGAGTTATTACAAAGCTGAACGCCGCAGTTATTGCCACCGAAGCAGGAATACCTATGTTTCTGGTAAACGGAGAAGAGCCCTCTATCCTATATGACGTTTGCTCGGGCAAAAAGGTCGGAACCCATTTCCTTGCAAGGTAAAGGAGAGCGATATGGAAAATAATACCTTAAATTACGTAAGATCTCTGTGTGAAGCTGCAAAAAAAGCCTCCTCTTCAATAGCGTCAGCCTCGACGCAGATGAAGAATGAGGCTATACTCCGTATAGCTCAGCTTTTATGCGAGAATGCAGAGGATATAATATCAGCCAATGCAAAGGATATAGAAAAGGCAAACGAAAACGGCGTTGCCAAAACTATGATAGACCGCCTCTCGCTTGACGAGAGACGGATACACGGCATAGCCGATTCGCTTCGGGCGGTCGTATCTCTTGCCGATCCTATCGGCTCGGGCAGCATCACAACAAGACCGAACGGTCTCGTTATATCCTGCAAAAAGGTTCCCTTAGGCGTTGTCGGTATGATATACGAGGCAAGACCAAACGTTACCGCAGATGCGGCGGCGCTCTGCATCAAAACGGGAAACGCAGTAGTGCTCAGAGGCGGAAAAGAGGCTATATTTACCAACACCGCCATCATTTCACTCATTCAGCGTGCGCTCCATGAATGCGGCATAGATAAGAATGCCGCCTGCCTGATAGAAGACACCTCAAGAGACAGCTCGGTAGCCCTTATGAATATGAGGGGGCTTATCGACGTGCTTATCCCCAGAGGCGGAAAGGGACTTATCAAAAGCGTTGTGGAAAACGCATCAGTTCCCGTTATCGAAACGGGTGCAGGCAACTGCCACGTATATATAGACGAGAGTGCAGATATCGATATGGCAATAAAGGTCACAGTCAATGCCAAGACCTCACGTCCGTCGGTATGCAATGCGGCTGAAAGCCTGCTTGTGCACGAGGCAGTAGCGGCTGAATTTCTGCCGAAATTTGCAAAAGCTACCGAAAAATTCTCTCTTGAGATACGGGGCTGCGATAAAACTCTCGCAATACTCCCGTCAGCTATAGTTGCAACCGAGCAGGATTTTTATACCGAATATAACGACTATATCATCTCGGTAAAGATAGTGTCTGACGTAAAAGAAGCCATCTCCCATATAAATCTGCACAACACGGGACACAGCGAGGCTATAATCACACGCAGTCTTGAAAATGCAGAGCTATTCAAAAGAGAGGTCGATGCCGCCGCAGTTTACGTAAACGCCTCCACACGCTTTACGGACGGCGGAGAATTCGGTCTCGGCGCCGAGATAGGCATCTCCACGCAGAAGATGCACGCAAGAGGCCCGATGGGTCTTGACGCCCTTACCACCGTTAAATACACGATAGACGGTAACGGTCAAATACGATAAAGAGCGAGGATCAGAAATTGAAGGAAATTTTACTTGCCAAATACGGAGAGCTTGTGCTCAAGGGACTTAACAGAAGCTATTTTGAGGGCTTCCTTGAGAGAGAAATAAAAAGAAGACTCAATCGCATCGAAGAGGGAGCTTTTTCGGTAAAAAGATCGCAGAGCACCGTATACGTTGAGCAGATAAACGGCGGAAACGATCTTATCGAGGACGCTTTTGACGAGCTTAAAAAGGTGTTCGGAATAGCGGCAGTCTGCCGTGCCGCACAGTGCGAAAAGGATATTGAAACCATCAAAAAGACCGCAATCGAATACGTTCCGCAGTTTATGGGCGGATACAGAAGCTTCAAGTGCGAGGCAAAGCGAAGCGACAAGGCGTTCCCCATGACCTCCATACAGATATCAAAAGAGGTGGGCGGAGAGCTTTCTGAGGCAATGCCTCACGTTGCAGTTGACGTAAACTATCCCGACGTTGTCGTAAAGATAGAGATAAGAGAGCACGGAGCATTCATTCACGCAGGACAGTTCAAGGGCGCAGGCGGTATGCCCTGCGGATCAAACGGAAAGGGACTGCTTTTGCTGTCGGGCGGTATTGACAGCCCGGTTGCAGGATATATGATGGCAAAAAGAGGAGTTACCATAGAGGCGCTTCACTTCGAAAGCTTCCCATACACCTCCGAGAGAGCAAGAGAAAAGGTATTCGAGCTTGCCAAAAAGCTGTCGGAATATACCTGCAGAATAAAGGTTCACGTTATCTCCCTTACAAAGATACAGGAAGCGCTCAGAGATAACTGCGACGAGGATTATTTTACCCTTCTTCTCCGCAGATATATGATGCGCCTTGCACAGCGCACCGCACAGAAGCGAGGTTGCGGAGCACTTATCACGGGCGAAAGCTTAGGCCAGGTTGCTTCTCAGACCATGCAGGCACTCGGCGTTACCGATAATGCCGTCGATATGCCCGTTTTCAGACCCTGCATAGGTATGGACAAGGACGAAATAGTTGAGATATCAAGAAAGATAGGCACGTTTGAAACGTCCATACAGCCGTACGAGGACTGCTGTACGGTATTCACACCAAGACATCCCAAAACCAAGCCCGATCTTGAAAAGGTGCTCCTTCAGGAAAACAAGCTCGATTTCAAGGCGCTTGAGGATGAAGCCTTTGAAACGCTGACGACGGTAGAATTCAGATACTGCTGACCCGTCTTGCTTTTCACGGCAAAAAATCTATAACTAATCTAAATCACCAAAGGAGAGCTCAAGGTAATGGACAATACCGTTATGTTTGCAGAAGAGCGCAAGGCTGAAATACTCAGTATGCTAAAAAAGACGTCTAAGATATATTCGCACGAGCTGTGCGAGAAATTCGGCGTTTCCCCCGCAACTATAAGAAGCGATCTTCGGGATCTTGACGAGGCAGGACTGCTTCAGCGCACTCACGGAGGCGCTATCTCGGTTGACAGAAATCTTTTTGAGCGTGCATCGGATAAGAAAAAGGTTTCCCACGCAGATCAGAAGCGATCGATCGCACAGAGCGCACTCGAGTTGATAGACGACGGTGACGCCATTGCCCTCGATACCGGCACGACCACGCTCGAGCTTGCAAAGCTTCTCGGCGGAGCAAGACATAGACTGAACGTAGTTACGAACGATATAGAGATCGCTCAGGTGCTTGAATCGGTCCCCGATATATCGGTAATGCTTATGGGCGGTACGGTCCGTCACAATATGCATTGCACGGTCGGACCGGTAACCATAAATACCATCAAGGGATTTTCGGTAGACAAGCTGTTCCTTGCGACAAACGCTATATCTCTTGTAAGAGGTCTTGCAACCCCCGATCCCGGTCAGGCAGAGGTAAAGCGCACTATGATAGATATAAGTGCAAAGGTATATCTTCTTGCCGACAGCAGTAAGATAGGAAGAAGTTCATTCTCCTTCTTTGCTCCGCTCAGTACGGTTTCCGCACTCGTTACCGATAACGGAATTACCGAGGATGCAGAAAATACACTTACTGAAGCAGGTATACAGGTTATTAAAGGAAAGAAATGAAAAAAGCCCTCAAGGGTATGTTTCATAAATCAGATTTGACCTACCAAAAAATCAAAAGGAGTACGAGCAATTTTGTTCGTACTCCTTTTCACGCGGCTTATATTGCAAGGTATAGTGTGTTACACCTTTAGGTGTACCGTCGGGCGTTAATGAGCCTCCCTTGTGTAAAGGGAGGTGGCTCGCGTAAAGCGAGACGGAGGGATTGTAAATACAAAATTTTATTGTAAAACAATCCCTCAGCCGCCTACGGCGTCAGCTCCCTTTACACAAGGGAGCCTTTTTTTATGTTCATCTATAACTTGTCAAATTTCCTGTCAAGCACTGCTTTTGTGGACACAAAAGCGATTACTCGTGTTTCAGTGTCAATCTAATTATTTTTAATTTTATCATTAAAAAATCTGACATAAGCATCATACGCATTGTTTTCTATAATAGCAATAAATTTTAATGCTTTCTTGCGTTCTTCGATAGCTTCTATCTTCATTCCTTCCGACTCGTAATATTCTGCAAGCTTTTCCATCATTTGAATAAGATTTTCAAATGATATCCATTTCTGCTTTTCTGCCGCTTCGTATTTAGGTTTACCTTCTAAGAGGTACGCCATTTCTGTAAGCTTAGTAAAATAAATCTCCGGTATTTGCTCAATAGCCGATTCCGCACTTTTTAAGTCGCCCTTAGCCTTGTACGCATATGCAAGAAATCTTAATGCATCGTATTTAATATCGGTTTGATTTGTTTTCTCAATCAAGGAACTTGCAATTGATATGGTTTCATCTGGATTTTTTGAGTAATTCAATACATACAAAAGATTGTTGAGCAAAACCTCGTTGTCGGGATATTCTTTTAAACCTTCTTCGAGAATAGCTCTGCTTTTCGGGGGATCTGACTCTCTGAATTTGTATGCATCATTTACAATGGTATCAATGGCGGTTTCGATCTCTTTTAGATTAAATTCAAACAATTCATCCATCGAAACACCAAAATAGCTCGCCAAGATGGGAGCGAGTGTGATATCGGGCAAAGCAATACCATTTTCCCATTTGCTTACTGCTTGAAACGAAATCCCGATGCTATTAGCGAGTTGCTCTTGGGTAATTTCTCGTTGCTTTCGTAATTCTTTGATTTTATTTCCAATATTCATAGTTATACACCTCCAAATATCAAGATGGCGCCTATCTTGTGTTGTGATTATATCATAGAATGATTGTTTATTCAATAACATCCTAAGCGACTTTGTTCAACTCGCAGTTGAAAAAAGCACCACCTATATAGATGATGCTTTTTCTGATTTATAGCAGGTGCGCCAAAGGACGGCTTTTTTGATGCTATTATGTCAGCACACCGCTTAGACCTCGTGCTTATCAAGCGAGGCTTTGGTTGCCTTAATTATATCGGTGATAATACGCAGTTGCTTTGTAGTGCATCCGTCAAGCAGAGAATTCACCTCGTCAAATGAAGCTTTTCTGCCCGAAGTGCCGTCCGAGAGCAGATCGTCGGCAGTGACGTCAAGCGCTTGCACTATATCAACGAACACCGCAAGGCTAAGCTTAGTGTTCCCGGTTTCGATATGGCTCATATGCGTTACTGATATGCCTACTCTCTCCGAAAGCTGCTCCTGCGACATTCCCTGCGCTCTTCTGTATTTTCTGATCTGTTGTCCGATGTTATAATAATTCATAAAAAAACTCTCTCAAATAATTCATTTATACTTGAATTATATAGGCAATTGTATTATAATAGAATAAACTATATAGACTATTTTATGCCTATGTAGTTAAATTAATACTATTATACCATACGGTATACGCCCAAAAGGAGACTATTTTTATGAGAAAAACCGTTGAATGCAGATCGTGCGAATTAAAAGACAAAGGTGCTCAGGCGTGCGAATTTTGCCCCGAAAGACGAGAGTCGCCACTTTATAAAAAGCCTTGGTTCTGGATATTGCTTTTGACTGCAATAGCAATCACCGCTATCAATCTTTACCAGCCATCAAAAGAAAGCAAGGATCCCGAATCACCGAAAGCATTTAACGGCGAATGTAATATAAACGTCAGCGCTTCGATAGACAAAAGCAGTACCGGAATGCAGGAGCTTACGCTTTTTATTACCAACCTTACCGACAAAAGCATTACCTCGCTCAGCTTTTTTAGCGTGCAGAGCAACATCTACAAGATAATAGAAAGGACCGCCCCTCAGATCCTTACCTACAAGGGTGTCGAAATACCCTCGGGAAGCTCCGTTTTTTCATCGCATCAGTTTATAAAAGGCTATGACGGCGACGTTGAGCTGTACATATACAGCGTGGATTTTTCGGACGGAAGTAAATGGGAAAACAGCGTAGCATCCTCAAAAGCATTGCGAAAAAAAGGTATTTGCGTTGACGTAAGATCTCTGGACGGCTGAGCCGAGCAAACCATTTAAAAATACACCGATATATGCAAGTCACATAAGAACAGCAAAAGAGCCGATATGGATTTGATTCCGTACCGGCTCTTCTATATTCCAGCCACCTTTTTTCAGTGGTAATTAACTGCACTTCATCTGAAAGTGATTAGTGATATGCTGTCTTTGACAGCGTGATATTTTTGCTTTGCAAAAGTTATATTGCTCTTGTGGCAGAGCAGTTATATTCTATTCGCCTTTCTATGCAAGCGTGCGAAGCACATATAACTGCAAAGGCAATATCACTGCGAAGCAATATAACTCGCAAGCGCTCACTATGTGAGCGCCGCGAATAGAACTGGCGTTGTGTCAAAGGACACAACGCCTATCAGGTGCGTTTTGCATTCAATATTATATCCAGCTTACCTTTTTGCCGGTGCGAGTCTCGACTGTATCGAAGATCTTATTTATCACAAAAACGCCTACAAAGGCAAACAGAAGTCCGAGCAGCGCTCCTACGATAATATCGGTAGGATAGTGGACGTAAAGATACAGTCTTGAAAAGGCGATTATTATCGCAAGAACGAGGGCAGGTATGCCGAGGCGCTTGTCTCTTATCATCAGAACGCCTGCACATTCAAACGATGCAAGAGTATGTCCCGACGGGAAAGAAAAATCGTGAAGCGGAGCTACTAAAAGCTCTACCGCAGTATTTATATCGTATGGTCTTATTCTTGCGACAAGAGGCTTCAGAGTTGCGTTTCCTATAAGAAGGCCGAGAATAAGGGCAACGCCCATCATAAGCGCAGTCTTTCTCGTTTTCTTAAAGAAAAGAAGCAACACCGCAAGCGCTATCCATCCGATACCCGCTTCGGCAAAGTTTGTTATTATGGGAAGCACCGTATCCAGAAATGCACATCTTATATGCTCCTGGATAAAGTCTATTACCGCAAAGTCAATATTCTGTATTGTTTCTAACATAACACGGTCTCATTTCTTGAATTATTTTTTATCGGAAAACACCCAGTTGTGCTGAATTCTGAAGCTTATGAAAAACAGCAGAGTATCCACCGGTATCTTTATGAGCGTCGATAACGTGCTGCTTGAAGCCGACACGCCGAAAAGCAGGGTCAGCCCCTTTACTGCAAGCGCAGACGCCAGCATTATCGGTACGGCAAGCGCATAATATCTGATTACCGTGCGCCCGATGCCAACGGAGTTCTTGAAAACTCCGTTTTTATTTAATAACATATTTGCAACAGACGACATTAGCCTTGCGATCACCGTGCAGACCAATACCGTACTGCCAAGAAGAGATCCCGACAAAAGCCTGTGCAATATCCAATAAGCCAAAACGTCTATCAGCGCTGATGCGCAGGACGAAAGTATGAATCTTATAAGAATTCCGTATATACGGAGCGAGTCCTTGACAGGCTTGAAATGCGAGGTCTTGTTCTCCTCTATATAAACGGTTTCTATCTTTTCCTCGACAAAGGATATACCGCTTCTTTTCATCAAAAGAAGCATATTGGTCTCATATTCAAAGCGCTCGCCCTCAGCCTCTGCCAGCGTTGCAAGATGCTGACACGGTATGGCACGCAAGCCCGTTTGCGTATCGCTCAGTCTGATCCCGAACACAAGGCGGAACACCAAAGAGGTGGTATTATTTCCGAATCTGCTTCTTTTCGGGACACCGTCAAGCGAAAAGTCACGCACGCCCAAAACGATGGTGCTTTCCGCCAGCATCCGTCTTGCACAAGCGGCAATATCGGACGGCTTATGCTGGCCGTCTCCGTCAACGGTTATTACTCCGGTAACGCCCATTGCCTGCGCATTTTCGAGAACGTAGGAAAACGCAGTCTTGAGCGCTCTTCCCTTGCCTTTGTTTACCTCGTGGGTAAGCCTCGTGCACTCGGCATTATCGGGAAAATATTTCTTATTTTCAGCTCGGCTTCCGTCATCCACCAATATTATTTTGCTAAAGCCCTCTTCTATAAGTCCGTCGACAACGCCCTTCAGCTTTTCGTCGGGGTCAAGAGACGGAATTATAACGCAAACGCTGTCAAATTCCTTCATAAACAGCCTTCTTTATCTTATTTATTCCGGAAGTATCTCCGGTATAACGTATTCTGCAATGTCAGCGTAGGGTATGGTAAACTCAAACACACCTGCCGCATGTGGCGCAATAATATAAGGATTACAGTAGAACATTATGCCCTCATCGGTAAGGCACCACGAATTGTCGCATACGAACGATATAATGCTGTCCTCATATCCGTTATAAAGCTCGTTTGCACGGTCGGAATCCTTAAGCTCCGACTTTATGCGGTTGACCACGAAGGTTCTGAGGGCAATAAGATTATCGGTTATGTCCTCAAGCTTCAGGTGCTCGCCTGTCTGCGCATTGAAGCTCTCGCCGAACATTCCGCCGTTAGGATGCGGACCTCCGGTATAGTCGTACATATATCCGCTGAAGCTTACTACCTTTGCATCGGAGCGCTCCTTGCTGTAATCGATATAAAGCTCAAATCCGACAAATGCATCGCTGTTATCGTCATACGCTTCCTTTGCGTGTATCTGATACTCCTGCGCATTCTGCTCAAACGCATATTTGTCGGATGAGAAGAATGAGTTTATGGCATCAGCACCGTCTGTGCCCGAAAGAACGGGGTATTTGTAAGAAACGTTAAGGAGAAGCATACCGTCATCATCGTAATGACTGTATGAGCTTTCATCGTAATCTATAGATAAAGTCCTTACCGGCTCGGTCTGAGGCTCGGTCTCCTCTTCGCTTTCCAAGTCTGTTTCGGTATCTGTCTCCGTTTCGCTCTCTTCGGTCTGAGGCTCGGAATAGATAGATTCACCGACAACTACCGTATCTTCTATAAAATCGTCTATCAGACCAAGCGCAAGATTCTCGGACGCATTTTCAAAATAGAGAGAATATACAAATTTGCTGTCCATCCATCTGAGCAGGTATTCTCCGTCATCGGTTGCATTCCAGTCAACGCTCTTGCCTGCGGAAACTATCGTTCCCGTATCGTCAAATTCTGTAAATACTCCGCTTATATCAGCGCCTGCATACTCATTTCCGGCAACTCTTAAGACTGCGTTTATCTCACCGTTTACACGAAGCTTGATATCGGCAACGGCATCTCCGAGAAGGGTGTAATTTCTCGCCTCAAGGATACCCGAGCAGAAAGGAAGCTCGGTAACCGCAAATCCGCATATATCCATCTTATCGTCAAGCTCGAAAACGGCAAGGCTGAGTCTGCGGTCGTCATTTTGCTGAGTTTTTTCCTCGGTCTCGCTCTCGTCACCCGATTCCACCGATGTGTCTATCGGATTTCTTCCGACACCCGAGACCCCGGTCTCCGACGATATCTCCTCATCCTCAATAGGATCTATATTCTCCTCCTGCTTTTTACCGCAAGCGGCAAGACTTATCAGCATTACCGCAGCAAGTATAAGGATCAAAAATCTTTTTGTCATTTTGGATCATTCCTCCTGTTTATCCGACGATATGCTACAGCTTTTGTTCCTCTCGTCTGAATAAATAAGCCGGGAGATATTTCCTCTCCCGGCGCAAATTACAAAACAATATGCCAGCTCCGAGTAAGTTTTATTACTCTTCAGTGGTTGTATCTTCTTCGGTAGCCTCTGCCTCAGCTTCTGAATCAGCCTCTGCCTCAGTCTCGGTCTCCTCTTCAGCAGCCTTGGATTCTTCCTCAGCTATAGACTCCGCTATAGATTCTGCGATAGATTCGGATTCTGCCGCAGCTGCCTCAGCCTCTGCCTCAAGACGAGCCTGCTCAGCTTCAAGGTCAGCCTGGATCTTGAGCTCTTCTGCAAGTGCATTCTCTTCCTCTTCTGTCATCGTGTATGTATCGATTATATCGTTGAGCGTTACTATAACACCCTCGATGCTCTTTATTGCATTATCAAGAGAAGCCTCTGTAAGCGTTGACTGTGCGGCAACTCTCATACCAACAGCCTTGATAAGAGATTTTGTGTCGTCTATAGTAGCCTTGAGCTCCTTGTCTTCATCAAGCGCACCGCTGAGAGAGGATACATATACAGCGTCGTAAAGAAGCTGTCCGAGTGAATCGTATTTTTCGTTAAGTACTTCAAGTTTGTCTTTTCTGGAAGCGCTGCATCCTGTAAAGGCAAGCGCCACAAAAACTACAGCAAGCATCAGTGCAAGTATTCTTTTCATTATATGTTCCTCCGTGTATTAACGTATACTTATATTGATACCTTATGATTTTATCACATCGCAAACAAATTGTCAATACTTTATTATATAAATAGGCTGTGCAAAACCGCCGCAGCCGTCAATTTTCCGCTTTTTTCGGAAGAGTTTTCAAAAGCACTGCCGCATATGCAAATGCAAGCACGGCCAAGACAACGGACGATGCTATATCAGCCAAATATGACGGCGCTTCCTTTGCAAATACGCTGAGAGAATTTACCGCTCCGTGAGCGATAATGCAGGGCCACAAGGAGCCGCCTCTGTAAAACATCACAACGCACAAAAATCCGAATGCCGCAGCATAAACCACCTGCAGAAGCGTCGGGATAAGATCCGCTCCGCTTCCGTTTATCAGATTTACCATATGCCCTATCCCAAATGTAAGCGAGGATACTACGACCGCAGCCTTAAGGCCGTCCTTACTCATTGCACGAAACAGAAGTCCGCGGAATATAAACTCCTCAAGAAAGCCAACGCATAGCATACTGCCGATATATAAAGCCGTTTCAAGAGCGCCCATATTGAAGGTCAGCCCAAACCACGCATTACAGCTCATTATCGCAATAAGCGGTATGTAATATAAAAAGCTTCGGGCATCAGATACAGGCTTGCATATACCGTATTTTTTGAAAAGCGAGCTTTTTTTCATCCATATTACTGCTACTGCGCTCAGCGCAACAAGAAAGATAAACGAAAACAGCTTCTCCGTTCCGATATTGCTTGACAGAGCGTCAAAAGCGCTCGTTCCGACAACGTAAACGATTATCCATACGATCGAAAACCATATCTCGCTTTTTTGATATAACCTGTGCATATTACCCTCCGAACGTCAGCCTTGGCTTATAAGCTCGAATATCTCACCGTATGCATTAGGGCCTGCCGCTATGACCGAGCATTTTTTGTTAAATTCAAGCGGCGAGCCGTCCATCTTTGTTATCCTTCCGCCTGCCTGCGCAACGATACACGCACCTGCGGCATAATCCCAGGGCGAGAGTATCATCTCAAAGAAGGCCTCGGCTCTGCCTGCGGCGATATTGCAAAGATCCCACGCCGCTGATCCGCTTCGTCTGACGTCGGTAGCGTATCCGCAGACCTTCTCGGCTAAGATAAAGGTCTTTTTGCGTAGATCGGCATAGTAGGGCGAGGTTCCGAAAAGCGAAATGCCCTCACTCAGCTTGTGCTCGGAAGCAAAGATGCGCTTGCCGTTAAGGTGCGCGCCCTCTCCGTCAAGAGCAGTGAACATCTCGTTCATATAGGGATTGTAGATAATGCCCATATGAGGCTTACCGTCAAGAAGAAGCCCAACCGAAACGACGCTGCACTTGTATCCCTTAACGAAGTTTGCAGTGCCGTCTATCGGGTCAACTATAAACGCATATCCCGAATCGACCGTGTCCTGTCTGTCCTCCTCGCCCACGAAATGAGCATCGGGCATTATCGAATGAATTTCTTCGTACAGAATGTCCTGTATCTTTTTATCGTATTTGGTAACAAAATCCGCCGCACACGACTTTTTGGTCATTCCTTCTTCAATATCGTGTGCACTGAGCATAAGCGCACCGCATTTTCTCACCGTTTCAACTATCTTATCAAAAATTACCTTGTCCATTTCAAAACCTCGTTTGTCTTTATGTAGAAATAATTATATCATATAAAAAGCCAAATCACAATACAAAAAGAATCAAAAGTTGTAGAGTGTTTTCCCGGCTACCTCTTGACAAAAGTATAATTTTGGTGAATAATTTATTATAGAATAAATTTACGGAGGGCATCATGCAGGTACTGTTTGAGGACAAGCATATAATTTGCGCAATAAAGCCTACGGGCGTTCTGTCCGAGGACAGTCGAAGTGCGTGTATGCCTGCACTTTTGCGTGAGCACACCGGGCGTGATTATATCGGCACTGTACACCGCCTTGACCGTGACGTTGGCGGTGTTATGCTCTTTTCCAAAAATCCTGCCGTTACCGGCAAGCTTATCGCTCAGGTAGCAGAGCGCTCCTTCCATAAGGAATATCTTGCGGTTGCTATGGGCGAAATGGAGGAAGAGAGCGCCGTTTTGAAGGACCTTTTGTTCCGTGATTCGCACATAAACAAAAGCTACGTCGTTGACCGCATGAGAAAGGGTGTGCGTGACGCCTCTCTCGAATACAAAACGCTCGGCACAGCCGAGCTTGACGGCTCTGCCATATCCCTTCTGCACATAATTTTGCACACCGGGCGCACACATCAGATAAGGGTACAGCTTTCTCACCGCAAGCATCCGCTTATAGGCGACGTTCGCTACGGCGGAAGAAAGGCAAAGGATATTGCGCTGTGGTCCCACAGGATCTGCTTCACGCATCCCTTGACCAAAAAGCTGATCGACGTGAGCGCTCCGCCGCCCGAAAGCTCTCCGTGGGTTCTTTTTGACAGCCTGCAAAAGTAAAATTTTCCACTATCTATTGAAAACGGAAATAAAAGGATATATAATATATAGTGACGTATAATTCAGCTATTCAAAGAAAGGCTTGATCATATGAAAAACAAAAAAATCTCAAAGCCAATTTTTATATATTCAATAATAACTGCCGCTCTTGCGGCGATACTTGCGATTGCCCGCACGGTAGTTCTTGCATCGGTATATCAGGCAGATATGTTCGTTTACGCAAACGGCACGAGTGCAGGGCAGATACTTGATATTATCATCGGCGTGGCTGTAGTCGCAATGGCTATAGCGGCTATGTTTACCGTAAAAAAAGGCACCGCTCCTCAAAAGCTTCCGTGCGCCGACGGAGTTACCTCATTCAGCGCATTTTTGGCAGGCTTTCTTATGCTTGCAAACATCGTCTGGAGCTTCATTGAAAACAAATTCACCTTCTCGACTTCGACTCCCGACGGAATACTCAATATAATAGCTACAGCCTGCGGCATTCTTTCCGCATTATACTTTATAGCGACTGCGCTCAAAAAGGATATGTATATGAAAAACTCTCTTGCAGTTGGCTTCGGCGTTGTTCTTTGGGCAATGTTCACGCTTATGGCATCATATTTTTCATACGAAACGCCCATGTCCAGCCCCACGAGGATAATAAATCAGGTCGTTCTTCTTGCGGTCATGCTCTATTTCGTAAACGAGCTCCGCTTCCTTTTGGGCAGACCGAAGGTGCAGTCATTTCTCGCAATGGGATCTGCGGCAGTTATACTGCTTAGCGTGACGTCCCTTCCTTCTCTCGTTCTTATATACCTCAAAAAATGGGATATGATAAATTCGCAGATATACTTCTTCCTCTGTCTTGCTCTTGCCGTATACACAGTATCCCGTATGTTCAGCCTATCCGTAGCGGAAGTGGCTGAAGCAGAGAATACTGTAGCTGATACGGACAGTGCCCTTGAGGATACGTCTGAATCAGAATGAGCAAGTCAGTAACCGAAAAAAGCAAGGGCAATTTATCGCCTTCGGAGCTTCACAAGGGGCACAGAGAAAGGCTTCGGTCACGCTTTAAAGCCGAAGGGCTTCGAGGATTTGCCGACCACGAGGTGCTTGAATTTATCTTAACGTTTGCCATTCCGAGAATCAACACCAACGACATTGCGCACAGACTGATAAACGAATTCGGCTCTCTTCAGGGCGTTCTTAACGCAAGCACGGATAACCTTTGCAGAGTCGACGGAGTCGGAGAAAATTCTGCCATACTTATACGTCTGTTCTCGCAGGTTGCAAATATTTACGTTTCACCGTCCAAGGCAAACGGTAAGGCGTATAAAACGCTTAATGATTTCGGATTCTTCTTCGTTAACTATTTTGTAGGTGAAACAAAAGAAAAGCTGACCGTTATGTCGCTTGATCCGTCAATGAGGCTGATTGCCTGCGACGACGTTCATATCGGCACGTTAAACACCGGAATACCCGATGCGGAAAAGATAGCAGAGATACTCTTTTCGAGAAACGCCAGCGCCTTCGCACTTGCTCACAATCATCTCGGCGGCTCTGCACAGCCGTCACAGGATGACATTAAGGCGACACTCGATATACGAGATATATTCTCACGCCTGAACAAGCCTCTTATTGAGCATATAGTAGTATCGGGCTCGGAATTCGCCTGCATCGTACACGATTACATAAAATAAAAAAAGAAAATTTCCCAAGTTGGAAATTTTCTTTTTTTATTTTTGTGTTATTTTTACTATATACCGCATTAAAAAATATCCGGCAAATATCCAAAACAGCGTTAAGATATAGGGTGTGACTATATACGTCCATTCCTGTGCATTCTGAGGCATGGCGGTGCCGAATTCGGTGTGTGCATAGATAAAATCCGATACGGTGTTGGCTATACACGAGACCAACCTGACGCCCATAATCACGGCTATTGCAATAACTGTGGCTGTATGGAGCGTATTTTTGTTTTCAAGACCGTGCGACGCCGCCTTCGTTCTGAGCGAATAGACCTTAAGTGCGACAAACAGAGCCGCCGTTTGCAAAAGTCCGGTAATAATATCCACTGCGGTAATCTTTGCATAATAGGGCATCAGATACTCAAAGGCTGCCGACAGCCTCCACTCGATCAGAAACGGTGCAAAATAAAGAATGATTATTGCAACCGCATTAAGCGAAAGAGTTAGGATGACATTCGGTCTTCCCGTATATATACTTACGAGCATAAGCGCCGCTCCGACTATAAGGGATACGGTAAGCGTAAGCTCTGCGGCATACGGAAGTATTGCCGCCTCAACCTTATACATAATATTTCCGCTCAGCCTTGCGGCGAAATACCGCAGTATATTTGACAGCGTCGGAATCAGTATGCATGATACAAGGAGCAGAAGATACGCCCCTTTATTGCTTTGCTTTTTTATCATTGCTTCATCCTTGCGCATATCAGTTATAGTATCTCATAACCGAGATGACCTTGCCGAGAATAAACACGTCATCGGCTATTATCGGCTTCATGGTCTTGTTTTCGGGCTGGAGACGGAAATGTCCGTTTTCCTTATAAAAGGTCTTGACCGTTGCCTCATCGCCGATGAGAGCAACTACGATATCGCCGTTTTCAGCGTAGTTTTCCTTTTTAACGACCACCGTATCGCCGTCCATAATACCTGCCTCGATCATACTCTCACCGCAAACACGCAGAGCAAACATCTGATTGTGCATATAGGAACGGTTTATAAGCGGAAAGTCTATATATCCCTCGTAATTTTCGGCGGCAAACATAGGAAGACCTGCCGTTACTCTTCCGACTATCGGAACCTTGACGGTCATAGAATCGTCACTTATCACGCTGTCGACTCTGAGGGTACGGCTCTTGCCCGACTCCTTCTGAATATATCCCTTCTGCTCGAGCTTTTCGAGATATGCGTGCACCGTTGAGGTGCTCTTTATGCCGAGTGCATTCTGTATATCTCTGACGCTGGGTGAATATCCGTCGTGACGGATGGTATCGGTTATAAAATCATATATTTTTTTCTCTTTATCGGTAAGCTGAAGCATTGCTTGCCCTCCTGCGAGCCGTGAGGCTTGTAAGCCTATAGGCTCTGATTATTTTAATTATATCATATCACACTTTGTGACAAAACGCAAACGCTTGTTCGATATATTTTGTTAACATTTTGTGAATTTTATCTCAGCGAAAGCGCTCGTATCCTTTTAAGCTCAGCTTTAGCGGTATTTATTTCTCCAAAAAGCATATAATGTACTATTTCTTTAAAGGAGTTTGGGCTATGAAAAAAGAGAAAAGATATGATTACGGCCATCTTATTGCAGATATAGACAGCCTGACGGCGCAATACGGCTTCGTTCGTGAGCTTTGCCTGGGAGAAAGTTTGTTCGGAAGAAGGATCCCTATACTCAGACTGGGAACGGGCTGCCGAAATATAGTTTACGTCGGCTCACATCACGGTATGGAGAGCGTTACCTCTGCCGTTCTTATGAAATATGCAAAGGAATACTGCGAGCATCTCAAGGATCACAGAAGGATGTTCGGTCTTTCGCCCGATTATATGTACGCAACCCGATCGATATTTGTTATACCTATGCTCAATCCCGACGGAGTTGAGCTTTCGGTAAACGGTCTTGGCGACTGCGTTCCTCTTAAGGAAAGGCTGATCCGCATGAACGGCGGAAGCGAGGATTTTACACGCTGGCAGGCAAACGGGCGGGGAGTTGACCTCAATCACAACTACGATGCCGACTTTGCCGAATACAAGGCGCTCGGCTTTGAAGAGGGGATAGAGGGGGGCGCACGCAGTAAATACAGCGGTGAATATCCCGAAAGCGAGCCCGAAACAAAGGCTCTTTGCAGCCTTATACGCTCGCTTGACGACGTCAAGCTTGTGGTAGCTCTGCACACGCAAGGTGAGGAGATATACGCTCCGCCCAAGGATATGAGTATGCCGATGCGAAGCGAGCTTATAGGCAGGCAGATAGCCAATATGACCGGATATAAGCTTGCCTTCCCAGAGGGCAGTGCGGCTTACGGAGGCTTTAAGGATTGGTTTGTGCGAGAGTTTGGCGCTCCCGGATTTACCATAGAATGCGGCAAGGGTGAAAATCCGCTTCCGCCCTCCTCTCTTACCGGAATATACGCTAGCATGAGAGAGGCTCTCTTTTCCATGCCTGCTTTGTGCTGAGCTTTCGATAAAAATTTACACTTTTTATCCCTTCGTGTGATTGTAATATTATATAATATCTGTTATAATTATATAATACCTGTATTTTGTCCGTTTTTGGCATTTGCGGGATAAACGACTTATCACACGGAGAGACACAATTTATGCCTATAAAGATACCCGACGGGCTTCCGGCTCGTGAGACACTTGAAAATGAAAATATATTCGTTATGAACGAGCTTCGCGCATCTCATCAGGACATCCGTCCTTTGAGAATAGCCGTTCTTAACCTTATGCCCACAAAGGAGACGACCGAGACACAGCTTATAAGACTTCTCTCAAATTCGTCCCTTCAGATAGAGCTTACGCTGCTCGGCACCGAATCGCACACACCCAAGAATACCCTTCCCGAGCATATGAGCGCATTTTATAAAAACTTTTCGGATATAAAAAACGAGAAGTTTGACGGTCTGGTTATAACGGGAGCTCCCGTTGAGGGGCTCGACTTTACCGAGGTTGACTATTGGGAAGAGCTTTGTGAGATAATGGAATGGTCAAAGCTCAACGTATTCTCCACACTTCACATCTGCTGGGCGGCGCAGGCAGGTCTTTACTATCATTACGGAGTTCCAAAGTATCCGCTTGATAAAAAGATGTTCGGCGTTTTCGAGCACACCAATCTTATGCCAAAGCACCCGATACTCAGAGGCTTTGACGAAAAATTCTATGCCCCACATTCACGCCATACCGGCATACGCAGAGAGGATATAGAAAAGGCAGACGGAATTGACCTTCTTTGCGAGTCTGATATTGCAGGGCCCTACATCGTAGCGGCAAGAGATATGCGTATGTTCTTTGTTACGGGACATTCCGAATACGATTTCGATACCTTGGCAAAGGAATATTTCAGAGATAAAAACAAGGGGCTCGATATTGATATACCTTATAACTATTTCCCCGATAACGACCCCGAAAAGCGCCCCCCGAACATATGGAGAGGGCACGCACATCTTCTCTTCTCCAACTGGCTTAACTACTTTGTATATCAGATGACACCTTACGATATAAACGAGATACGCTGAGCTGATCTTCACGGCTATAGCGTATAAAAGGACGTAAAATGGTATTTTCAAGCTTTGAGTTTTTACTTTTATATTTTCCGCTTACGCTTTTGCTGTATTATGCCGTTCCGCGTAAGTATCTGAAGGCACGCAATCTCGTGCTTTTCATAACCAGCCTTGCGTTTTACGGCTGGGGAGAGCCTAAATACGTTTTCCTTATGCTGTTTACAATAGCGATAGACTACGCCGCAGGCTTTTTGATAGAGAAATATATCCGCTCGGGAAGAAAGAGCTCTGCAAAACGGGTGCTTATAGCAACGGTCATAATAAATCTCGCTCTGCTCGGATTTTTCAAGTACTGCAACTTTATAATTGAAAATATTCGACTGATACCCATATTCTCTTCGCTTAAGCCTACCGATATTCCGCTTCCCATCGGTATATCCTTCTACACCTTCCAGGCAATGTCATACGCTATTGACGTTTACAGAGAGGAGTGCCGTGCACAGAGCAATTTCGTTTCCTTCGGCTCTTACGTTACGATGTTCCCTCAGCTTATAGCAGGGCCTATCGTCCGTTACCGTGACGTTGCGCTTATGCTTGAGGACAGAAGCGTTTCGGTAGATTACTTTGCATCGGGAGTCAGACGTTTTACAGTCGGTCTTACAAAAAAGCTGATACTTGCAGACGGTGCAGGTGCAGTTTGGAAATATTTTCTTGGAGTTGCAGACAGTCAAAGAGGAGCTGTCGGCGCGTGGCTCGGGCTTATAATGTTCACCTTCCAGATATACTTTGACTTCTCGGGTTACTCCGATATGGCAATAGGCCTTGGGCGTATGCTCGGCTTTGAATTCCTTGAAAACTTCAACTATCCGTATATCTCTCGCAGTATAACCGAATTCTGGCGCAGATGGCATATCTCACTCAGCACCTGGTTCCGTGAATACGTATACATACCTCTGGGCGGAAACAGACGTGGCGAGCTTGCAACCTACCGCAATCTGCTTGCGGTGTGGCTTCTGACGGGTCTGTGGCACGGCGCAAGCTGGAGCTTCGTTTTATGGGGGCTTTACTATTTCATTCTGCTCACGGTAGAAAAGAAGTTTTCCTCTGCCTTTGACAAGATCCCCACCGTTATAAGACAAGTACTTACCCTGCTTGCCGTTATGTTCGGATGGCTGATATTTGAGGCTGATAACACCTCATCGGTGCTCGGTTATCTGTCCTCGATGCTTGGCGGCGGAGCAGGCTTTGCATTCGGCTCTGATATTTACGACCTTATAAGACTTATTCCGTTTACCTTGATACTTGCAATCGGCGCAACGCCGCTTCCCAAAAGGATATACGATAAGCTTGGAGAGCGATGCTCTGTGGCACAGGGAATCATCTCGACCGTTTTGTGTGCAGTCGGACTTATAGCGTCAATAGCATACGCAGCGTCCTCTACCTACAGCCCGTTCCTGTATTTCAAATTTTAACGGGAGGTACAGACAGTGAAAAAGATGAATTTCAAAAAAATAACCGACGTTGCAACAGCAGCAGTTATGCTTGCAATAGTATTCGGATTTGCACTTGCCTTCTGGATAGTTCCCGATAAAGCGGCATCGTATGATGAAAACAGAGATCTTGCTCAGCTCCCTTCCGCAAACAAGCTTTTAGAGCGAATTGCCGACGGCAGATTTTCAAAGGAAACTGCCGATTATTACAGAGACCAGCTTCCCTTGCGTGATGAATTTATCGCTCTTAAGGCAAGCATAGAGGCGGCGCTTCTGAAATCGGAAAACAACGGCGTTATTCTCGCCTCCGGTGGATATCTCGTAAGCCGTCCGCAAAGCAGCGACAAAGGCGGGCTTTACACAAACGTCAGCGCAATAAACCGCTTCTGCGAAGCTATGAACGATCTGGGCGTACCGTCATATTCGGCACTTGCGCCCCGCTCTTGTGACGTTCTGACAAGCTATCTGCCCAAGAGCTATTCCTCTGAGCGTGACATTTTGATATGGGATGATCTGTACGCTGAGGTTTCGGACAAGATCAAAAGCATAGATCTTCTGACTCCCCTCTCAAAGAAGGCAGACGGTGGCGAGGCGGTATATTACCGCACAGACCATCACTGGACAACCCTCGGAGCATATTACGCATATCTTGAAATAGCCGATGCGATGGGCGTTGTGCCCTACGATATAGCGGATTTTGACGTAATAGAGGCAAGTGATGATTTTTACGGCACGACCTGGTCAAAATCGGGCTTCAGATACGTCGAGGGTGAGAGCATTGAATATTTCAGATACTCGGGCGATGAGGATTTTATAACCTCGATACCCGATGCCGATATTTCGTTCAGGGGCTTTTACGATACCTCATATCTTGAAACGAAGGATAAGTACGGCTCGTTCTTATCGGGCAACAATTCTCTCGTTGAAATAAAATATGCGCCCGAAGGCGCATATGAAGCAGGCACAGAAAGGCCCGAACTTTTGCTTATAAAAGACAGCTTTGCTCACAGCGTTGTGCCGTTTTTGGCAAGGCATTTCGATATTGATATAATAGATGCAAGATACTGCAACTTCTCGGTATACGAATATGCCCTGGGCAAAGAATACGATGCGGTTTTGTTCTTAAACGGCATCGACTCTCTGATTGACGGTGAGGCATACAAAATACTCACCGCAGGCCTGCCTAAATAAAGCTTATTTCTTCTCTATAGCGAAAAAGAAGGGCGAGGTCGGCGAGTTGATTATCTTAAAGCGTGAAACGCAGAATGTACGGCGGTCAAGCGTTGAAAGATGCTCGCTCAGCATTTTGCCCTCAAGGTCGCCCTCCTCGTGACCGGGATATACGGCAATAAGAATTATGCCGTCATCATCAAGAATAGTTATTGCGGCGTTTACTGCGGCAAGCGTGCTTTCTCTGAGCGTTGTTATAGACTTATCTCCGCCCGGAAGATAACCAAGGTTGAACATTCCTGCGCAGATAGGCTGATTTACATAGTTTTTGACGTTTGCGTGCGAATCGAGTATAAGGGTATAATTTTTGGGGCAGCCGGACGAGGAAAGAAGCTTTTCGGTTGATGCAAGCGCATCCTTTTGAATATCAAAGGCATAAACCTTTCCATTTTCGCCAACGGCGTTTGAAAGATAGAGGGTATCGTGTCCGTTACCCATAGTAAAATCAACAACAGTACCGCCCACCTTTATATGTGCGGCAATAAACTGTTTTTCAAGTGTGAGAAGATCTATCATCTTTTTACTCCTTTATTTGCAAATAACACTTATATTATATATCCGTTTTGCATTTTTGGCAACACCGTGTTTACAAATTACCGTTTAAGTTTATTATTCGGTTTGATATAATTTATTTTGATAGTGAAAAATAAGGAGATATAAAAATGTCTGAAAAGAATAAAACAGCCTGCCCACGTCTCGGAAGCGTTGGCGGCGAGGCACTTATCGAAGGTATAATGATGAAGAGCCGTGACCGTTACTCTATCGCAGTAAGACGTGAGGACGGTTCCATTTCAATAACAAACAAAATTTTTACATCAGTCAGAAAGAAGCATAAAATACTTGACATTCCGATAATCAGGGGCGTTGTCAATATGGTTGAGACCATGATACTCAGCTTTAAATGCCTTGCCGTTTCGGCTGATGCTATCGGCCTCGAGGAAGAGGAGACCAAGTTTGAAAAATGGCTGAAAAAGCGCTTTGGCAAAAGCATCGTTGACTTTATAATGGTCATCGCATCGGTGCTCGGCTTTGCCCTTGGCTTTGGACTTTTCTTCTTTTTGCCCGTAACCGTCACAAAGTGGATAGACTCGCTTGCAGGCGGACAGCTCGGATGGTTTAAAAATCTTATCGAGGGCGTTATCAAGATAGTTATATTCGTATCCTACCTTGCGCTCGTTTCTCTGATGAAGGATATCCGACGCACCTTTGAATACCACGGCGCAGAGCATAAGAGCATCTTCTGCTATGAATCGGGCGAGGAGCTTACGGTTGAAAACGTTAAGAAGTATAAGCGCTTCCACCCCAGATGCGGCACCAGCTTTATGTTCGTTATACTTATCATCAGCATACTTATATTCTCGCTTCCCTTCGTTACCTGGGACAATATGCTTTTGAGAGTTCTTACAAAGGTTTGCCTGCTTCCGGTAGTTATCGGGCTTGGATATGAATTCATCATGATTGCGGGCAAGCATCCAAACGCAATAACAAGACTTCTTTCCGCACCCGGACTTCTTATGCAGAGAATAACCACCCGTGAGCCTGACGATCAGCAGATCGAAATTGCTATAACGGCTCTTAAGAACGCACTCCCCGAGGAATTTCCCGAGGATGCCCTTCCTCTCACTCCCGATAAGGAGAATACCGAGAGCACAGAAGAAGAGAAAAATGACTGACAGAGAATACCGCCTCATATGCGAAAGATTTACAGATGAGGCTGAGCGAGAGGCGGCGGTGAAAAGGCTGAATGACCGAGAGCCGCTTGCGTATATATTGGGCGAATGGTATTTCTACCGTCAGACCTACAAGATCACCCCCGACTGTCTTATTCCGAGACCCGATACAGAGCATCTCGTCGAGCAGCTTTGCAAAATGCTTCCAAAAAACGGACGCTTTGCCGATCTTTGCACGGGCAGCGGATGTATTGCAATATCCGCTCTTTGCGAGCGCACCGATTGCAGCGCAGCTGCAGTTGATATATCAAAAGGTGCTATAGAGGTTGCAAAGGGAAACGCAAAAATGAACGGCGTTTATGACAGAATAGAGATTTCAAAAGATGACGTTCTTGCAGGAGACTGCCTTAAAGACGAGCTGTTTGATATAATCGTCTCAAATCCGCCTTATATAAGAAGCGACGTTATAGATACGCTTGAATATGAGGTCCGTCAGGAGCCGAGGCCTGCGCTTGACGGCGGCAGCGACGGCCTTTTGTTCTACAGAGCAATTACAGAGCACTACACCAAAAATCTTAAGGACGGCGGCGCCTTTATATTCGAGATAGGCTACGATCAGGCCTCAGACCTCAAGGAGCTCTGCCAAAGGGACGGATTTTACGACTTTGCGGTTCTAAAGGATTATTCGGGGAACGACAGAGTTATCACAGTAAAAGTATCAAGGTAAAGACAATAACAATAAATTTACGACCGGACGGATATTATGAAGATAATATTTTTTGACACCACACTCAGAGACGGAGAGCAGACTCCGGGCGCGCACATAAGCCGTGCCAATAAGGTTGAAATAGCAAGACAGCTTGAAAGACTCGGTATCGACGTTATCGAGGCAGGCTTCCCTGCGGCCTCAAACGGAGATCTTAAGGCAGTTGAGGCGGTTTGCGCGGCAATAAAGAACAGCACGGTTGCCGCTCTTGCAAGAACCCTTCGCTCTGATATAGATGCGGCAGTGACAGCACTTAAGGATGCCGCAAAAAAGAGAATACATATCTTTATCGCAACAAGCGACCTCCATCTTGAGCACAAGCTCGGAATAAGCAGAGAGGAAGCCATCGAAAGAGTAAGAGATGCGGTATCATATGCACGCAATTTCTTTGACGATATTGAGTTTTCGGCAGAGGATGCCAGCAGAAGTGACAGAGATTATCTCTGCCGTGTGATAGAAGCTGCCATCGAGTCGGGGGCAACCACCATAAATATTCCCGACACGGTAGGCTATTCTCTTCCCGGTGAATTCGGTGAGCTTATATCCTATATCAAAGCCAACGCAAAGGGAATCGATAAGGCTGTGATCAGCGTTCACTGTCACGATGACCTCGGAAATGCGACCGCTAACAGCCTTGAAGCCATCAAATGCGGTGCTCTTCAGATAGAGGGCTCTATAAACGGTCTGGGTGAGCGTGCAGGCAACGCCGCACTTGAAGAGATAATTATGAATCTCTACACAAGGCGTGAATACTACGGCACGCAGATGAATATCAATACCAAGGAGATTACAAGGACAAGCCGTCTGGTAAGCTCCCTTTTCGGCATAACGGTGCCTCCGAACAAGGCAATAGTCGGCGCAAACGCATTCATCCACGAATCAGGAATACATCAGCACGGAGTGCTCAAGGACAGACGCACTTATGAAATAATGTCCCCCGATACCATCGGTCTTGACGACGGAAATATAGTGCTCGGAAAGCTCAGCGGAAAGCACGCTTTTGCAAAGCGTCTTGCCGAGCTCGGATACGGCCTTGATGAAAACGGAATAAACGAATGCTTCCGCATATTCAAGAATTTTGCAGATAAAAAGGCGGTAAGCGACAGAGATATCAGAGCTATAGTAAACGAGTATCTCGACTCGCTCTCAAGCATTTACGAGCTTGACACCTTCCAGATACAGAGCGGAAACAGAATGAGCGCCATGGCAATGATAACCCTTTCCTGCGCGGGAGAGTCTATCTCCGAGGCTGCTATCGGAGACGGTCCGATAGACGCCGCATTTAACGCTATAAGAAGACTGAGCGGAGCGGACGATATAAAGCTTGAGGAATACGGCATTAAGGCGGTTACCGAGGGTACGGATGCTCTTGGTGAAGCAAAGGTAAAGATAACCATACAGGGCGCTTCATACAGCGGACGAAGCGTTTCAAACGATATTATAGAGGCAAGTATCAAAGCGTATATAAATGCGCTCAATAAGTGGGCGGCACAGTAAATCTGACATTTGATTATCAGGCGGTGATATTAGTATGAAGATCGAAATATACGATACCACTCTGCGTGACGGAGCGCAGGGTGCAGGCATTTCGTTTACTGCAGAGGATAAAAAGAAGATAATATCGGCTCTTGACCGTCTTTGCGTTGATTACATAGAGATCGGAAACTTTGCATCAAACGGAATAGATATCGACCTTATTAACAACTGCGATAAAATACACGTAAAGCATGCAAGGCTTTGTGCATTCGGAAGCACCAGACGTGCAAACTCCAGAATAGAAAGCGAGCCCGAGTTTGCCGCAGTTGCCACATCCCCGATAAAGACGGTTGCAATTTTCGGAAAAAGCTGGCTTTATCAGGTGTATAACGTGCTTGCAACAGACCCTGCAGAAAATCTTTCGATGATATACGATACCGTTAAATATCTGAAGGATGCAGGCAAAGAGGTGATCTTTGATGCAGAGCATTTCTTTGACGGATACAGTGAAAATCCCGAATATGCCCTCTCAGTGCTCCAAACGGCGCACAGCGCAGGTGCAGATACCCTCGTTCTTTGCGATACCAGGGGCGGAATGCTTCCCGATATTATAGGAATGACCTGCGGAAAAATAAGAACGGCTTTGCCACAGGCAAAGCTTGGTATACACTGCCATAACGATATCGGTATGGCGGTTGCATCGTCGGTATCGGCAGTTCTTGAGGGCACAGCGCAGATACAGGGCACTATATCGGGCATGGGCGAGCGATGCGGTAACGCAAATCTCAATACCCTCATACCCCTTCTTCAGATCAAGCTCGGCTATAAATGCATACCCGAGGAAAAGCTGTCACAGCTGACCAAGGAAGTTAGATATATAAACGAGGTCTGCAACAGAAAGTTTGACGAAAGCGAGCCCTTCGTCGGCGGATACGCCTTCACGCATAAGGCAGGAATGCATATAGATGCAGTCAAAAAGGCGCCCCTCGCATTTGAGCATACAGACCCTTCGATTATCGGCAACAGCAGAAATCTTTTGATAAGCGATATTGCAGGAAGAGCGGCTGTGCAGGATAAGATGGAGACCCTTCTTCCAGGAGTATCAAAGGATGACCCAAAGGTAAGGGCCGCCCTTGAAAAGATAAAGGAATACGAGAGCAAGGGCTATACCTACGAAAACGCAGACGCCTCTCTTATGCTTTTGATGAGGGATGCGATAGGCACGAGAAAGCGCTTCTTTGAGCTTATAAAGTATCAGGTCACGGTAAACGAATCAAAATACGAAAGCTATTGTACCGCACTTATAAACATATCGGTAGACGGAAAGCAGGAGATCACTGCCGCAGAGGGAGAGGGTCCTGTAAACGCTATGGATATTGCGCTCAGACGGGCGCTCGGCAGATTCTATCCCGAGGTTGAAAACGCAAGGCTTACCGACTATAAGGTGCGTGTTATCAATTCAAGCGATACCACCGCATCCAAGGTTTGCGTATTCATCGAAACGGCTGACGACGTCAAGATATGGCATACGACCGGCGTTTCGGTCGATATTATCGACGCCAGCTGGCAGGCACTTGCCGATGCGGTTGAATACAAGCTTTACGAAACGAGAGAGGGTCAGACTGTCTGAGTGCCCTCTGATCTGCGGAATAAATCGGTTGCAGATATAATATTATTGTATCGGGTAAATATGCACACACATTAAAAGGGAGAACATATATGAAAATAACGGTTCTTGCAGGCGGTCTCAGCCCCGAGCGTGACGTTTCGCTCACCTCGGGAAGCCTTATCGCAAATGCACTTATGGAAAAAGGGCACAGCGTTGCCTTAATAGACGTTTACGAGGGGATAAGCTGCTCAGCCTCTGAAATACCTTCTCTTTTCAGAAACAGCGGAAGCTATTCCTATAAGGTAAGCGAGAGCGAGCCCGACCTTGACGAGATAAAAAGATCAAACGGCGGAAGAGAGGAGCTTGTAGGCCCTAACGTACTCGACGTGTGCAAATATTCGGACGTCGTTTTTATAGCACTTCACGGCGCTATGGGTGAGGACGGACATATTCAGGCTATGTTCGACTGCTTTAACATAAAGTATACCGGAAGTGGCTGCATCGGAAGCATGCTTGCTATGGATAAGGACCTGGCCAAGCGTATGTTCCGCTACAGCGGCGTTATGACACCCGATTGGATAATGTTTGATACCGAAAAGGGCGATATAAAAGAGATAGAGGATAAAATAGGCTATCCTTGTATAATAAAGCCCTGCTCGTGCGGATCAAGCGTTGGCGTTTCGATAGTTAAGGACCGCACGGAGCTTGAAGCGGCACTTTCATACGCCAAGAAATATGAAGGACAGATACTTGCCGAAGAAATGATAAAGGGCAGAGAGTTCACGGTTGCCGTGCTTGAAGGCAACGCTCTTCCTGCAGTTGAGATCATTCCCACAGAGGGATTTTACGACTACAAGAACAAATATCAGGCAGGTAAGACTGTTGAGATATGCCCCGCTCCCTTAAGCTGTGAGCAGGAAAAACAGCTTTCAGAGGCTGCAGTTAAGGCTCACAATGCACTTCGCCTCGGCGATTATGCAAGAATGGACTTTATAATGGATGAAAAAGGAGATATGTACTGCCTTGAGGCAAACAATCTCCCCGGAATGACACCGACAAGCCTGCTTCCGCAGGAGGCAAAGGCGATCGGCATAAGCTATGCAGATCTTTGCGATCTTATCGTAAATCTTCCGTTCAAAAAATAATAGACATAAAAATAAACCGTCCAATCGGACGGTTTATTTTTATGTCTTTAAATTATTTCTTTAAATTGTTTTCAAGAACTTCAAGCTCTGCGTAAAGCTCTGCGGGAACACGCTCACCAACGGTTGCGTAGAATTCCTTGATGTTTTCAACATCCTGGAGCCAGGATTCCTTATCAACTGTGAGAAGCTCACGGAGAGTATCGATGGTGATATCGAGACCTTCAATGTTGATATCCTCAGGCTTCGGAACGTAACCGATAGCGGTTTCAACTGCGTCAACCTTACCTTCGCAGCGAGCGAGGATCCACATAAGAACTCTCATATTGTCGCCGAATCCGGGCCATATGAAGTTGCCCTCGTCGTCGGTACGGAACCAGTTTACGTTGAATATCTTGGGAGCGTTGGGAATAACCTTACCCATGCTGAGCCAATGGCTGAAGTAGTCGCCCATATCGTAGCCTACGAAGGGACGCATTGCCATCGGGTCACGGCGTACTACGCCGACTGCACCCGAAGCAGCTGCAGTTGTTTCGGAAGCCATGATAGAGCCAACGAAGGTACCGTGCTGCCAGTTTCTTGATTCGTATACCAGCGGAGCTGTCTTTGCACGGCGTCCGCCGAAGATAATAGCTGTGATCGGAACGCCTGCCGGGCTATCAAATTCAGAAGAAATGCAGGGGCAGTTCTTTGCAAGTGCGGTAAATCTACTGTTCGGATGAGCTCCGCAACTGGACTTATCGTTCTTGTCATACTTGGTGCAATCCCACTTGTTGCCCTTCCAGTCGATAGCGTTTGTGGGGGGATTCTTGTCAAGACCTTCCCACCAAACAGTGTTGTTATCGAGGTTATGAACAACGTTTGTGAATATAGTATCTCTCTTTGTAGTTGCGAGAGCGTTGGGGTTGGATTTGTCGTTTGTACCGGGAGCAACACCGAAGAATCCGTTTTCGGGGTTGATAGCCCAGAGTCTGCCGTCCTTACCGACACGCAGCCATGCAATATCGTCACCTACGCACCATACCTTATAGCCCTGCTTACGGAGTATTTCCGGAGGAATAAGCATTGCGAGGTTGGTCTTACCGCAAGCGGACGGGAATGCAGCCGAGATATATTTGATCTCGCCGTTGGGGAATTCAATACCGAGGATGAGCATATGCTCAGCCATCCAGCCCTCTTTGCGTCCGAGATAGGATGCAATACGGAGAGCAAAGCACTTCTTACCGAGAAGAACGTTTCCGCCGTAACCGGAGTTAACCGACCAGATCGTATTGTCTTCAGGGAAGTGGCAGATGTAACGGTTGTTTTCATCTATGTCAGCCTTTGCGTGAAGACCCTTGATAAAGTCGGGGCTGTCACCGAGAGCGTCGATAACTACCTTGCCAACTCTTGTCATTATAAGCATATTGAGTACAACGTAGATGGAGTCTGTAAGCTCGATACCGATCTTTGCAAAGTCAGATCCTACGATACCCATGGAATAGGGGATAACGTACATGGTTCTGCCCTTCATGGAGCCTTTGTAAAGCTTGGAGAGCTTTTCATAGCATTCCTTGGGATCCATCCAGTTGTTGATGTTTCCTGCGTCTTCTTTTTTACTTGTACAGATAAAGGTTCTTCCTTCAACACGAGCAACGTCGTTAACTGCTGTTCTGTGGAGATAGCAGTTGGGAAGAAGATCCTGATTGAGCTTGATCATCTCGCCTGTGGAAATAGCCTCAGCACGCAGAGCTTCAGCCTGCTCGTCGCTACCGTCTATCCAAACGATACTGTCGGGCTGTGTAAGAGCAGCCATCTCATCGAGCCATTTGTTTACGTAAACGTTTTTTGTCATCTTTTAAGCCTGCTTTCTTTATATAGATTAATTCATTTTTTTAACAAAATCAAGCATTTGCAGCATCGGCAGATACCGTATGCTACAAATTATACCATTTTAATTATATCTTATTGAGATTGCAAATTCAATAGACAGTTTATGAACAAACGAAATTTTTTTCGAGTTTTATTTTAAAGATTGCACATTTCATCAGCTATCCTTGCAAAATCGGCAACCGAAAGGGTCTCGCCTCTGACCGTTGGAGCAAAGCCTGCCGATACGATCGCCCTTTCTATATCCGTTTTAGGGATAGGAAACTCAGACGAGAGCGAATTCAGAAGGGTTTTTCTGCGCTGACCGAAGGCTCCCTTTATAACTCTGAACAGCATCGCTCTGTCCTTTACGCTTACCGGCGGCTGATCGAATATATCTATCTTCATAACGGCAGAGTCAACGTTTGGTGGCGGAAGAAAGTTGCCGGCAGGAACGTTTACTATCTTTTTAACGCTTCCGTAATAATTGACCGCCGCAGTCACCGCACCGTATTCTGCAGAGCCCGGCTTTGCGGTAAATCGGTCGGCTACCTCCTTTTGTACCATAACCGTTATAGACTCAAATCTGACCCCGCACTCAAGCAGACACATAATTATGGGCGTGGTTATATAATAGGGTAGATTTGCACAGACAGAAACCTTCATTCCGCCAAAGTGCTCACGGACGAGTGCAGGAATATCCACCTTCATAATATCGCTGTTTATAACGGTGACGTTATCGAAATCGGCAAGGGTCTGGGATAGAATGGGGATAAGGTCGGTATCTATCTCGACGGCTACCACCTTTTTGCAGGCAGAGCAGAGCTCTCTTGTGAGTGAGCCTATACCGGGTCCTATCTCAAGAACTCCCTCTCCTCCCGAATTATCTGCAATACGCTCAAGCACGTTCTTATTCAAAAGGAAATTCTGACCGAACTTCTTTTTGAAATATATTCCGTGCGAAGCCATAAGCTCCTTTACGTATCCAACGTCCGTTAAATTCATAAATCTTCCTCCGAGGTCATTTTTTTATAAATTCACTTGACAAAGCAATGACCGTATGATAAAATAGTTAGGTCCAAATAAATGCTGGTGTGGCGCAGTGGTAGCGCAATTGATTCGTAATCAATAGGCCGAGGGTTCAAATCCCTCCACCAGCTCCAAACGAAAATCCTGTCGGCTTGCCGATGGGATTTTTGTTTGTATTATTCACTATTCACGGCAGTTGCATAGCAACTGCATTTCACTATTCACTATTCACTATTCATTAAACATTATTATACCGCTACACTCATATTAAGTCAAGAAAAACCGCCGTTATAGGCGGTTTTAATGTTTATTATTCAGCTTTTGCGAGAGCATTTTTTCTTTCCGACCATCTTTTTTCTGCCTTTCTACGTTCTTTCCATTTGGATTTGTTTGTTATATTTTACTGTCGATTACTCCCGAAATATAACAAGAGCAGAGGAAAATCCTCCGCTCCAATCTGTTCGACATATTGGGATTGGTGGAACTGAATAGAACATTCATTACTGTTGACTTTTTATTTCTTTAATTCTTATTTCCACCATTTTCTTAAGAAAAAACAAATCATCCAAAGTAGGATTGTCAATCCTAAAGGTACATCCACAAACATCATCAAATTCTTTTCCAAATATAACTTTGTGTCGACCGCCGCCGCAAGAACCGCAATGACCACAATGGTCGATATGTTTCCAAGCAATTTCCTTTACTTTATTCTCAACGGGGTATTGCTCAAGCCACTCTGACCCCATATCATCTGACCATACTGTCCAATGGTTATCTTTTTCGTCAGGGTCTTTTATTGCAATAAAACAGACACATTCATCGTCTAATTTTACCCAATAATATATTTTATTTTTCCAACAATTACAATTATCTTTATAGAAAATCAAGTTGTTGTCTTTCAAAAAACTGATGAAATCCAATGCGACTTCTTGCTCATCTAAAAGCAATTCCATGCAAATATATTCTTCGATACTCGGTTTAATCATAACCATTACCTCCTGCCGCAGAAACATATCACCAATTTCTTGTTTATCGAACTGTTTATCAATTCTTTTTATCTAATTATAGCACAAAAATGCAAATAATTCAATTTGCCTTGAAATGTTCATAACTTATGATACAATAAAAACGTAATCAATAACTGTCAAACACGCAAAACGGCGGTCGCTTTCTGACCGCCGTTTTAAATGTAGCACTGTGTATCTACCTTCCGGGAGATTTTCCCCAAAAGTTTTTGGAATGGGGGTTACGGGGGAAGCCTTTTTGTAAAAAAGGTTTCCCCCGATTGTATAACAATATTATTTTGCAAGAGCCTTTTCGATATGCGATTCAATTTCCTCATAAGAACGTCCGAGAACTGTTGCAAGCTCGCTGAAGAGTGCCGTTCTTGCAATCTTGTCAAAATGGGAATCGCTTTCGGGAAGCCTCTTGCGAGCTTCCTCAAACGCTGCACGGCGAGCGTGCACCGTTTTTATCAATCTGAGATACTCCCTCGGCTCTCCGTTTGTTATGGTCTGCTTATATGTATCTCTACGGTATTTCTCATGCTCTATCTCTATGATTCCCACCGCAGATGCCGAATCAAGCACCGACTGTGCGTCAAATTCAGACATCAGCTCACGCAGATTAAGGCTTGCGCTCTCAAGTGGAACGTAAAGCTTTGCATTGCCCGTGCTTATCATCGGGATAAGCAGATAATACGAGCGGTTATCCGATTTATGAAAGGGCGAGTTGCATATATCCGCAACAGTGCAGACTCCGTTTGATGAATATACTATTTTCTGACCGACAGTAAACATAAAATTGTCCTCAAGTATAACGCTTTGCCTTTATTTTATCCTATGTAAATATTATACCAAAAAAACAAAAAAATAGACACGGACAAACTAACCAAAAAATCTTTATTTTGCGTAGACTTTTTGACCAATTATCCGTGTCCTTCTAAAAGTTACTGCTTATTCTTGGGCTTTATATCGTATCTTATAAACGCCACGATTATAGAGCACATAACGAACGCCTCGGTAAGTATGCCCGAATAGGAGCGGTTGAAAACGTTGTAGATTATCCAGAGCGGAGAGCTCGGGAAGGATACTATACGTACCATCTTGGGATCTTTGAGGTTAAACGATACCGTCGTTAACACCATTCCCGTTATCGGGAAGACGCAGAGAAGATCCCACGCAGTAAAGCTGCCGTTTATCAGATTTATTATTGCGGTAAGGCCGCCGAGTATTACAGACAGCACGCAGAACAGCGGAAGCCATATCCTGCTCTGTCCCCATTTTTTGTCTTTGTTTGCATAAATGAAGGAACGAACTGCCGCCGTGCCGTTAAGTATTGCGCCCGTATATGCTCCAAGCATTATGAAATGGATCATAAACAGCGTAGTCGACACCGTCTGCATTATAACTATACGCTTATGAGTGTTTTGCTGAAACGATATTACCGCTGCGGCAAACGCAACGAAGCCTATTATCTGTGCTATAAGTTCTGTCATTTTATTTTCCTTATTCCGCTGTATTTATCATATCTATAAGATAACGTCCTTCATCGGTTATGATAAAGGTGAGGGTGTATACTCCCTTATAGTTGCGTGTTTGTGTGTAGTATATAAGGTCGAGATCGTAGCTCACCTCGCACTCGAAGATATTGTCCGCAAGATAGGTGAAATTATCGCACTCAAGCGAATCGTAGGATATCTGCATGGGCGAATTCCACTTGATAGCTTCCTTTGACTTGACTATGACCGTATAGAGCTCGGTGTTACCGTATACCCTCTTTTTAACGTTTTCGTGGTTTGCATCAATATCGATATATCCCATTGACGTATAGTAGACGTAGTCTAAAACGAACGCCCTTGCATCGTCGGTATATTTTTCCTTGAGCTCAAGAGAGGCATTTCTGGGAATGACGATATCGTATCCGTCACCCTCTGTCTTAAGGCTCTCTGAGCCATAGGAATAGCTGATATCAAGCTCGGATATAACGTCGCTTATCTCGTAGCTTTTGTATCTGTCAGGATTCTGAGCATATTTCTCGACGTCCTTTGAAAGCTTTGCTTCATCGGTCATATAATCGCTTCCAAGAGTGATACCGTTTACATAAACGGCACACGATGACGGTGCGCTTAGCGTATACGTTTTATATATGCTCTCGGGATATGGGAAGTAAAGACCGTCCTCGCTCGCAAGTGCCTCACCGTTGTAGCTTGCCTGCACCGACGGTGCCTCGCTTTCGCTCTTTACCTCATAGGTTACGTATATCGGAAGGCTGTCGTCCTTATCAAAAGCGCTCCTCTTCTCGGCTCTGCCTGCATTAAAGCTGCTTATATGCTCCTCATAAAGCTGCTGTCCGTCAAATGTTACGATAGCATCCTTCGGGGCGGTTATAACGTACACCTGCGCAGGAAGAGTGGGATATGCAAACACAACTGCTCCGCTTGACTGCGAATTTAAAAGTGACTCTCCGTCAAGAGTCGCCGCCGCCGTAGCTTTTGGAAGAGCGTTTATTACGTAAAGGTCGTATTTTTTGCCGTCGGTTATTCCGTAGCTGCCCTCGGCAATAAAGGTATCGCTTACGTACTCGTTTGAGATTACAGAGCCGTTAAGAGAGAGCTGCGCCCCCTTTGGAGTTATAAATATCTGCTCGGATAGCAGAATATCAGGATACAGATAGACCTGCGATATCCTCCACGAGCCAAAGCCAAACGAGCCTTCCTCGCCCTCGCACAAGGAAACGTCACCTATTCTCTCGCCGTCTGCACGTATGCTGTATACGGGAGTTTTGTCGGTATGATGGTCATGCGTATAATTTTTTGAAAAGGATATTTTTTCCGCACCGTCTGCTAATGCGCACAGAGCGTCACGCATCTGCTCATCGGTATTGACTGAGGAATTGCTTAAATATGCATTTGCTACTCCCTCTCTTTGCGCAAAGGGCAAAGAGCTGTCTGACAATAGAGCAAGCGCCGTTTCGGGAAGTGACGCCTCATAAGCGGCAAGAAAATTTGAAAAGATCATAAGCCCTACCGCAATGACTATCGCAAGCACTGCGGTATAAATCATAAGCCCTATCGCAAAGGGAGATAATTTTTTTTTTTTTTTCATTTTCTCCCTCCTCATCTGACTATAAATGCATTCGGGAGATATCTTTCACCGAATATGTAGGAGCTTTTGGTAACCGTTTCGCCGTCGTAAATCATAAGCGCTGACGATCCGCCGTCAAGATTGGCGGCGTTAACCGCACCGTACGACAGCATAATATCAACGAGGTCGTCAAAGGTTGCGCCGAGACTGTCAAGCTGTCTTCCGTTTATAACGAGAAGAAGAACGCTTCCGTCTGCACACTGACCGATGGACGTTCTCGGATTGATGCCGCCGCCGAGGGCGCGCTTTTCATTCTGCGGAACGCCGTTTTTTACAAGAACGGGACCGCCCTCAAAGCTGACCGCCTCAACGATACCGCTACTTAAAGCCTCACTCGGAGTCATATTTCCGACGTGAAGGATAAAGCTCTCGTCAAAGCCTATAACGTTTTTATAAAGCTTGTCTTCTTCGCCGAAAAGAAGCTCCCCACCCGAAATAACTATTCCGTCGGGTATGCTTCCGGTTCCCGTGCCATCGGGGTCTACGAATCCGCCTGCATTTATACCTGCAACCGCACCGCTTTTCGATACCATATCACGAAGCGTAAGCCCCTTGTATCCCTCTCCGTAATTGTCAAGGATGGCAACGCCGACTCTTGACGGGTCGGAGACGATTATCATCTTACCGTTAAAGGTAGGACCTGAAACGTCCTCTATTCTGATACCCTCAAGTCTGTCGTCTTGCTCGGTTTCGCTCACAGCCTCACTCTCGGCCGCTTCGACTTGCGTGGAGCTTTCGCCCTGCTCCTGCGTTTGAGCCTCCTCCGACGCTTCTGTCTCATCGGAATCGATATTTTCAACGTCGGGCTTTTTCTCGATATTTATAAGAGAGGTGTCGGTTACGTCATCCGCCTCTGAAAGCTCCTCTGACGTCCCCATTATCTCGGCGATCTCGTCCTTGTCAAGATAGATGTCCGCAAGGAAATAAGCGGCGCTGGTCTCCTTTACCGACAGAACGAACAGTCTGCGTGCAGATTGCGAGGGACCGTTTACAAGCGTCCACATAACGAAATAGAGCGCTACCACCGTCATCGCCAGCGTGACTAACAGCACCGCAAGCGCACGGAGCGAATATTTGAGTATTTTGTTCATACAAACAACACTCCTTCGAGCATAAACCATCCCGCACATCCGTGCGGGACGTTTTTGCATTATTTTACTATCTTATACTTTGTACCCTGAGGTGTATCCTCTAAAACTACGCCCTTTTCAAGAAGCGCAGCACGGATAGCGTCAGCCTCGGCATAATTCTTTGCCTTCTTTGCCGCCATTCTCTTTTCGATAGCCTCAAGTATCTCTGCCTCAAGTGAGTCATCTGCTGACTTGCCCTCAAAGCCAAGCACCGTTACAAGCTCTGTAAATACAGAAAGTGCATATTCGGCAAGGGCTCTCGAGGGCTTATCCTCACCGTTTATCATCATATTGATATCACGCACGAGGTCGAATAATGCCGCAATAGCATCCGCAGTATTGAAATCGTCCTCAACTGCTTCAATAAACTTCGCCTTGTGCGAATCGATAACTCCGACTGCCGCAGCTTCGGATTCCTTCATCTCACCCTCGCTGTTTGTGATATAGAATCTGAGGCTGTCCTCACAGTTGTGGATACGCTCAAGCGCATTCTTCGACTGCTCGATTATATCTGCAGAATAGTTTATCGGGCTTCTGTAGTGCGAGCTTAAGATAAAGAATCTGATAGGCTCGTAGCCGTATTTCTCGGCAACGTCACGCACGGTAAAGAAGTTGTTTAAGGACTTCGACATCTTCTTGTTGTCAACGTTGATATAGCCTATATGGAGCCAATATTTCGAGAACTGCTTACCCGTTGCGCCCTCCGACTGAGCTATCTCATTTTCATGGTGAGGGAATGAAAGGTCCTGACCGCCGCAATGGATATCGATAGACTCACCGAGATACTTGCAGACCATGGCACTGCATTCGATATGCCAGCCCGGTCTTCCGTTGCCCCAGGGGCTTTCCCAATAGGGCTCGCCCGGCTTTGCACTCTTCCAAAGAGCAAAATCAAGCGGATCTTTTTTGATATCGGCAACGTCTATTCTCGCACCCGATTCAAGCTCCTCAATATTTATATGAGAAAGCTTTCCGTAGCCCTTAAAGCTCTTTGTGCTATAGTAAACGTCTCCGTTTTCGACTGCATAAGCGTGTCCGTTTTCGATAAGCCTTTCGATAAGCGCAATTATCTCGGGAATGTTCTCGGTTGCCTTGGGATGAACGCTTGCAACTCTTATTCCAAGACCGGTAGCATCCTTCATATATTCGGAGATATACTTATCGGCTATATCGGGAACGGTAGTACCCTCCTCGTTTGCACGCTTTATCATCTTATCGTCAACGTCGGTAAAATTCTGAACGAAGCGAACGTCATATCCTCTGTATTCGAGGATACGTCTGAACATATCGAAAACAACAAGGCTTCTTGCGTTTCCTATATGGATAAAATTATATACTGTAGGTCCGCAGGCATACATCTTTACCTTGCCTGCTTCAATAGGAGAAAACTCCTCCTTACGTCTTGTGAGAGTGTTATAAAGCTTTATCATTTTGATCTGTTCTCCATCTCTTCTATTGTTTTTTCGAGCTTTTCTATCTTTATATTCAGCTTGCACAGCTCCTGCGCTACGGGGTCGGGAATATGTACCTGGTCAAGATCGGAGCATATTCTTTGTTTGTTCTTGCGTACCACCCTTGCAGGAATACCGACTGCGGTCGAATTTTCCGGGACCGCTTCAAGCACCACCGCATTTGCGGCTATCTTTGAATTATCCCCTATCTTAAACGGTCCGAGCACCTTGGCACCTGCGCCGACAAGCACGTTGTTGCCAAGAGTAGGATGCCGTTTTCCAACGTCCTTTCCCGTACCGCCAAGCGTTACTCCCTGATAGAGCGTGCAGTTATCACCTATCTCAGCCGTCTCACCGATAACCACTCCGCTTCCGTGGTCTATAAACAGACCCTTTCCTATCTTTGCACCGGGGTGTATCTCAATGCCTGTAAAAAATCTTGCGCTCTGGCTTATAAATCTTGCAGGCAGAAAGAGCTTTCTCTTATACAAAATATGAGCAAGTCTGTAGGCAAGCACTGCGTGAACGCCCGAATAAAGTGCAAGCACCTCAAAATTCGATCTTGCCGCAGGGTCTCTTTCCTTTACGGCTTCTATGTCGTCCTTTATTTCCTTATAGCATTTCGTTACCATCTGTATCAGCTTGTTTTTGCTTGACGGTCCGTATCTCAAATATGATCTGAGGGTTCTCTTATACATAAACGAGCCTCCTTTAATTCATTATAAAAACAAAAATAGCCTCGGATAATAATATCCAAAGGCGGCAATAAAACAAGAGTCGCGGTTCCACTTTGATTTGTAACTCCTTTGTCCTTAACGCAGACTGACGTGCGGCATTACCCGCCGGCTCACAGGCGCATATCCGCACTCACTCCGTACGTCCTTTCAGCACAAGGGACGTTTCTCTTTCCGAAGGATACAAGCGGAATTTTCCCACTCAAAGCCTTTTATATACATTATATTTCATTATATCCGCTTTTGCCCCTTTTGTAAATAGTGTTGATAAAAAGTTTACATATTTTGATACACCGAAAGTGAATTTGTAATAATTTGTCCCATTTGTAATAATAATGTAATATTAACTCAGCCGAAATGGGACAAAAAACTGTTGACAAGAGCTGTTTTTCAGTATAGAATATTATTAGACAATACGTGTTTACGGAGGTAACTTTATTATGGCAGAAGAGCTCTTTGGTGATGAGATATATACTCTTACAGACGACGAGGGAAACGAAAGTCAGTTCGAGCTTTTAGCAAGCAGAGAAATTGACGGCGTTACTTACTTTGCTCTCATTCCGATTGAGGACAACGACAACGGAGAATACGTAATTCTTAAGTCCGAGATCGACGAGGACGGCGAGGAAATGCTTGTCACAATAGACGACGATGACGAATTTGACCGCATTGCCGATATTTTTGACGACGAGCTGTTCAGCGAAGTCGATTATGACGATCAGCAGTAAAAAATCCCTTCTCTGGCATAAATAAACGGGTATATTCCCGTCTATGCCTCATATAATAATATCACAGCGACCTTATATATCGCAGCGCGTGCGGCGATGGTAGGCGCTGCGTCGATATCCGGGATGCCGGATACGATAAAATTTGATTTTTTTCCTGCTTAGTTCGTGATATTCATGTAATTAAAACCTACAAATATTAAAAGGAATCCGGAACTTCCGGTGTGGGATGCAGACCTCCCTTACTACCCCTGCTTATGTCACGGGTGGATAAGGACGTTGGGAGCGCAAAGCATCGGAGAGGATACCTACCTGGCTTACGCTGGGTTATAATTCATGATCCACACGGCTCGGTGGGACAATCGACAATTAAAGCGGTTCGCTTTTGCGAACCGCTTTTTGTTGTTTATTCGACCTTGTTATCCTTGATATACTGCTTATACCAGTACCAGCTGTCCTTGGGGGTTCTCTTCTGCGTTTCGTAGTCAACGTAGATAAGTCCAAATCGCCAGGATGAGCCAAGCGCCCACTCGAACAGATCCCAGTAGCTCCATACGAAGTATCCTCTGACGTCTATTCCCTCGTCAACGCAGTCCTTGACCGCCTGAGAGTGAAGCTGCAGATACTTTATTCTGTAATCGTCGTGAAGCTCGCCGTTTTCGTCGAGGCACTCACAGTCAGAGCCGCATCCGTTTTCGGTAACGATTATCGGTATCTTGCCCTCGGTATCTGCCGCCGCCTTGCGGATAATATTACGAAGACCGTCCGGGTCAACCTCCATACCGCCCAGCTTTTCGGCTCTTGGAACAATGTTATAGTGAAGGAATCCGTCCGTTACCGGCTCCGGATTATAGGAAACAGCCGCCGTGGAGTAATAATTTATACCGATAAAATCACAGGGATTGTTTTTGAAAAGCGCCCTGTCATAATCGGTTATCTCGAACATATAACCCCTCTTCTCATACTCCTTGACTGCTCTTTCGGGATATTCTCCCTTCGCCATAACATTGTAGAACCAATAAAATGCCGTGTCGTTTGCGAGCGGCACTATATCTATATCCTCCTGCTTATCGGTTGCCGGAACTCTGGGCACCATGTCGAGGGCAATACCCATTTTTGCTCCCGGAACCATTTTATGCAGAAGCTTTACAGATTCAAAATGAGCCTTCATAGCTATATGACCTGCGGCAAGCGCAGTCTTATAGTTTCTCATGCAGGGCGGGAATCCTATGTTTCCGTAACCGCCCATAATAAACACACACGGCTCGTTGTAGCTTATCCAGTATTTTACCTTTGAGCCGAATTCACGGAAGAGCACGGTTGCATATTCAAGCCACCAGCCTACCATATCAGGATTTGCCCAACCGCCTCTATCCTGAAGCGCCTGCGGAAGATCCCAGTGATACATGGTAAGAAAAGGCTCTATGCCCTGCTTTATAAGCTCGTCGATAAAGTTGTGATAATAACGAAGTCCGGCTTCGTTTACCTTGCCGGTGCCGCTCGGAATAACTCTCGCCCAGGATACGGAAAAGCGGTGAGCGTTTACTCCAATAGTTCCCATATGCTCAATATCTTCCTTGTAGCGATGATACTGATCGCAGGCAACGTCAGCGTTTTCGTTTCTGTATACCTTGTTGTCTCTGGCGTCGTGACAGAAGCGGTCCCATATGCTCTCGCCCTTGCCGTCCTCATTCCACGCACCCTCAACCTGATATGCGCTGGTATCAACGCCAAAGAAAAAGTCCTTTCTCATACCTATCAGCTCCTCCTATATGTATTTATTAATTTTAGTATAATACATTAAATCCCAATTGTATTTAGCAAAAACGCCGCTTGATTTAACATAAAGTTCGCTTTGTTTTACAATTATAAAAAATATCCCCGATTGCTTTATAGCAATCGGGGGGAATATTAGAAGCTTTCGCCTCTTATCTTCATCAGCTCGTCAACTATTGTAACGCCTGCGCTTGCGCCGATTCTTTCAGCGCCCGCTTCAACCATTGCGATAGCGGATTCAAGGGTACGTATACCGCCTGCAGCCTTTACCTTTACCTTATCGCCGACGCATCTCTTCATAAGAGCAACGTCTTCTACCGTAGCTCCACCTGCTCCGAAGCCTGTTGAGGTCTTAACGAAGTCGATACCGGTATCTACAGCGATCTTACAGAGTATCTCCTTTTCGGAGTCCTCAAGATAGCAGTTCTCGAAGATAACCTTGGATATAACGCCTGCAGAGCGGCAGAGGTTAACAACTCCGCTCATTTCTCTTTCTATGTAGCCGTAATCCTTTGCCTTGAGCTTACCTATATTGATAACGTAGTCGATCTCGTCAGCACCGAGGTCTATTGAATCTGCAGTCTCAAAAAGCTTTGTCTTGAGAAGGCACTGGCCGAGAGGGAAGGATACCGCCGCACCTACGTGCACGGGTGTTCCTGCGAGAAGCTTTTTACAAAGCGGAACTGCGGCAGCGTTTATAGCTACCATCTTGAAGCCGTATTTAGCAGCCTCTGCGCAAAGCTTTTCAAACTCATGCTCCTGAGCGTGAGGACGAAGAAGAGTGTGGTCAAAAAGGTTTGCAAATTCTTTGGTTGGCATTTTAAATTCATTAACTGTCATTTTTAAATCCCCTAATTATAAATTTATTTTTTATTTACTTAATTCTACTACAAAGCGGTTAACGTCACCTCGGTAACGTGATACCGAATACTCAACGGGCACGCTTCCGTCAAATGCGTATCCCGTAAAGCTTACTAAAAATATTGCGGCTCCGTTTTTGACGCTCAGCATCTGAGCTATCTTTTTGGTTGCGTTGGCTACCTCAATATGACGCAAAACTCTGTCAACCGACACACCGAATTTTTCATTCATAACCGAATACATCGATCTGTCGTTCATATCCTCAAACTCCATACCCTGAAAAATTGAATACGGAAGATAGGACTCCATATAAACGTTTGGCTGATTATCTACAAACCTGAGTCTTTCAAGATAAATAAGCGGCTCATTTTTGTCTATTCCGAGAGCGGCGTTAACGGAAGGTATAGGCTCTATTACTTCCAGCGAGATCTGCTTTGTTGACGGCATCTTTCCCTTGAGCATCATTTCCTCGTTAAAGGAATTGAGCTTCTGGAAAAAGGTGGACACCGTTTTCTCCTGCTTAACGAACGTTCCCTTACCACGACGGCGGTAAAGAACCTCCTTTACGACCAGATCGTTTATTGCCTGACGCACTGTTGAACGGCTGACGTTAAAGGTGCTCGCAAGCTCAAGCTCGGGCGGAAGACATTCGTCTGCCGCAAGCTTACCGTTTTCAATATTATCCTGTATAAACTTCCTTATCTGATAATGCATTGGGATAGGCGTGCTTTTATCAGGAGTAAATGAAGAAAAATCAAAGGCCATATCAATCACCCGACTGTCTTTCCCGAAAATCAAACCAAAGTGGCTTTAAATGTTCGGACATTCTAACATTTATTATACCAAAAAAATTGCATTTGTCAAGAGCAAATCAAAAAGACAGCCTGCTCAAATTTGCGCATATGCGCTCAAGCAGACCGTCTTCAGCTGATCTCATACCTGCTTTATGCGAAATAACGCCCTTAGCAACGGCACGAGAAATCCCGGGGATTTGACCACAACTATTTTCATATAATATCACCTTTCAAACCGCAACCGTGCGGCTCTCCGAAGTCAGATGCTACAGTTTATCATCAGGTCTTGAAAAGATAGAAGAATCCGGTTGCGGCGATAAGAGCCGCCTCTATTATCACAAGTATATGCGCCGGAAGAAAGATTGCCAAAAATATTCCCAGCCCGAATGAAAAAGCCACCGTTGCAACGGCCTTGTATAATATATTACATCTTGACATCGGATACCCTCCTTATTTTCTCTTACTATAAATATATGCCCGTTTTATCCGATAGGTTACGGATAAACGGGCATATAAATATAAAATATCAAAACGTTACTCTTTCAGCAGACGTTATTCTGTTGCTCTCTGAAGATAAGGTAAATATCGCTCCGTGTATTTCGGCATCTCCCTCTGCATATTCAAATCTTACCGGCATTTTCGTGGTAAGCTTTCTAATTATGCACTCGCTCTTGACACCGAGAATGGAATCCGTATCTCCGCTCATTCCGACGTCTGTTATAAATCCCGTACCGCCGTGAAGTATTCTCTCGTCGGCAGTGGCAACGTGGGTATGAGTTCCGAAGACAACGTTTATCCTTCCGTCAAAATATCTTGCTATTGCCGCCTTTTCAGAGGTCGTCTCGGCGTGAACGTCGAGAATCGAGTAATCGTATTTTCCCTCCTCGGCCTTCAGTATCCTTTCAACCGCTTCAAAGGGATCCGAAAGCGGCTCGCCGTAGATAAGCCCCAAAACGTTTATTACAAGCCATATCCTACCTGCAGCCTCTACCTTGATATACCCTGCTCCGGGCGAGCTTGACGGATAGTTCGCAGGTCTTATAACAGGTCTTCCGCTGTCAAGATAATCCTGGATGGAACGGTGCTTCCACACGTGATTACCCGTGGTCACAACGTCCGCTCCTGCATCTATTATGGCATCCGCCGAATTGGGATCGATGCCGTTTTGCGCTGCGGAATTTTCACCGTTTACGACGGTGATATCTATTCCGTTTTCACGGCGGAACCTCCAAAGGCGCTTTGATACCGCATCTGTCCCTGCAGTTGAAACAACATCTCCTATTACGAGTATCTTAAAATCCATTCTGCACAAATCCTTACTATCTTAAAAGGTGTGATAATAAAATTCACAATCCCGTTTGGGATTGTGAATTTGCTTTTATTTTGCGTATTCGATAGCTCTGCTTTCCCTTATGATGTTTATCTTTATCTGTCCGGGATATTCAAGCTCGCTTTCGATCTTTCTGACGATATCCTTTGCAACGATTATCATCTGATCGTCGTTTACCTCCTCGGGCTTGACCATAATTCTTACCTCACGGCCTGCCTGGATAGCAAACGATTTTTCAACGCCGGGGAAGCTGTTTGAAATTTCTTCAAGCTTCTGCAGACGCTTGATATAATTTTCAAGATCTTCTCTTCTTGCGCCCGGTCTTGCCGCAGAAATAGCATCCGCAGCCTGAACTATCATAGCAACTATAGTTCTGGGCTCAACGTCGTTGTGGTGCGATTCTATGACGTGGATAATGTCCTTGTTTTCCTTATACTTGTTTGCAATGTCAACGCCTATCTGAACGTGAGAGCCCTCGACCTCCTGAGTCATAGCCTTACCTATATCGTGGAGAAGACCTGCTCTTCTTGCAAGCGTGCTGTCAACGCCGAGCTCATCTGCGATCATACCTGCAAGGAATGCAACCTCAACCGAATGCATAAGTACGTTCTGACCGTAGCTGGTACGGTATTTAAGTCTTCCGAGAAGCTTAACAAGCTCGGTATTGAGACCGTGAATACCAACGTCAAGCATAGCCTTTTCGCCGGCCTTCTTTATTGTGTTTTCAACCTCACGTCTCGACTTTTCAACGGTTTCTTCTATTCTTGCAGGATGGATACGTCCATCTGTAATAAGCTTTTCAAGCGTAAGTCTTGCGATCTCACGGCGAACTGCGTCAAAGCTTGAAAGAGTTATAGCCTCGGGAGTATCATCGATAATAAGATCAACACCCGTAAGCGTTTCAATAGTTCTGATATTTCTTCCCTCACGTCCGATAATACGGCCCTTCATATCATCACTGGGAAGGGTTACAACGGAAACCGTTGCCTCGGATACGTGATCTGCCGCACAACGCTGGATAGCAAGAGAAATGATATTTCTCGCCT
>JAZSMJ010000070.1:0-44119 GCA_045535815.1 Eubacteriales bacterium | reverse complement strand
GTTGCCGGAACATCCTCCTCGGGAAGTGCGTTGCCGAATTCATCCGTGCCGCCGATGCGATAGCTTTTGGTAATGCGCGTACCGTCATCCACGGTTAGCTCGGAAATGATGCGAGGAAGAAAATTGCATAGTTTTTTCATTGTTGCGCCCGTCTTTGAAATCATCTCCACATAGAGTCCACTGCTGTCGGCATAATACGGCGGCGGATAAATGGATGACTCTTCACCGCATATATCCTCACATTCGACTTTGTTGACCAATTCATCGGTCGGGGTTGTTTTGTTTTCTGTCATTTGGAAAACTCCTTTCAAAAAATGTTACGGAATCATCCGTACGTCATATCAATGTCACCGTTTTCATAAAACCGAGAAAATCCTGTGACAGGTCAAAAATGCTTCCGCAAAATTTTGTGACAGGAGAATTGACAGATGCCGAAAAGTGTGATATAATGTTATCGCAAATATTTATTCGCGATAGGGGAAAAGTCGCCGTGAGATACCTCAGTGAAGAAACCAAAGAACGAATCGTACATTTTGTGGATGCATACTACGCCGACAACGGATACACGCCCACCATCGCCGAGATCGCCGCAGGAATCGGTATGAGCGATGCCACGGTTCATAAATATCTGCACCGAATGAACGACGCAGGTGAACTGTCCTTCGACGGGCGACATATCATCACGCATCGTATTGCCGAGGTGCAGGAAGATCGCACAGCACAGATCAGCGGTGATATTGCCTGCGGTGCGCCGATCTATGCGGAACAGCAGTACGGCGATAGAATTGTTCTGCCTGACGGGATTGCCAAGAGCGGGGAGCATTTTATCTTGCGTGCAAGTGGTCACTCGATGATAAACGCCGGAATTGACGATGGTGATCTCGTGGTGATACGCAAGCAGAGCTATGCCGATGAAGGAGAAATCATTGCGGCGTTGGTGGACGGAGATTCGGCAACGCTGAAGACCTATTACCGTGACGATGAAAACAAAAAAATCGTCCTCCGCGCGGAGAACGATGACAAAAAGAATTATCCCGACATTATCCGTCGGGAGGTTCGCGTGATGGGCGTGGCAGTCTATGTGATGAAAAAATTATGATTGAGGTAAGATGGACAAGCGACTGATAGAAACAAAGAAAAACGGGATCTGCAATTTCGATTACTTCTGTGTTGACAGCACGGAGAAGGAAATTACAATAAACGGCTTAACATTCCCCCACGGGCAGACGGCATGGGAAGTTAGTATGCTCAGTAAGGAGTATAGTACCGAGCTATTGCTGCTGGGCGGATATCTTAGACAGAGCTTTCTGTATGCGGATATGTGTAGCTTTCAGATTGAGAATTACCGTGAAGTCAAAGACAGAATTCTTGCAATCATCGACTTTATAAAAACCACCCCGCCGTTTTCTCATTTTGATACGCAATGCTCACGGGATGTCGTTGAGGATGTGTTTTCGGATGAGCATTTGAAAATATTGGCGCATGAATCGCGAGAGAATCACGATTTCAAACACAACAACCGCTGGTATCAGATGCTCGCCGCCTTTGTGAACATATATATGTATCTCTGCACGGACACCGCGAATTTTGCAACACTCATACTGAATTTCACGCAGTATGCTGTGGAGCAAAACTGCCGTGATGTAAAAAGCCTTGCTAATCTTGCGTTGATCTTTTTCTCAAGTCGTGAAGTAGCGGATCTTCTTGATCAGTCCAATCCCGCCGAATGTGCGGAGGGAGTCACCCTGCGGCCGTGTGCTACGATCGTGCCGGCGATCCCGTTTGATGAAAATATGCCTGATGCTGTGGAGATCAAGAAGCGTATCTACTACGGCAGGCTGATGGATTTCTTTGTCGCTGATTTCTTTGATGCTCTTGCCTGTGGGCATTATCTCTGGCAATGCAAATACTGCGGCAGATATTTTCTCATGACAACCGGACACCGTCAGCTTTACTGTCAGACCTCGCCGTCCGGGGAGAAGTATCCCTGCTACAAGCTTGCCAAGAATCGCAGGACGGCAACGGCGGAAACAAAGGCAAACAAGCAAGCGGCGGCAGACAATCCGTATCACATTCTCTGGAAGAAATGCGACGCAGCCATCCGCAAAAGAAAAAGCCGCGGCAGCATAACTGCGGAAGAATGCGCAAAAGCGCAGGCGTATGTCAAGGATTGCTATGAACGTGCAAAACGCGATACCGCCTATGCCACCCGAAAATACGAAGTAGACATGAAAATGGAGCGTATATTCAAAAGGACAAACTAAAAGGAGGACGCGGTTGGACAACGATTCGTACAGAAAAAACGCATATAAACTGCTCGCCGGTATTTCCGACCGCGAACTGCGCGAGGACGAGAATTTTTCCAAAATAAAGGCGATGATCGAAGCTCGTGAGTTGCTTCTGTGGGGGATCAATGATGATATTCTGAAATTGAAGCTGTTTCATCCGGAGCTGATTGAGGCAGGCGAGAAGTACGCAGATTCCGGCTGGGCAAATCAGAAATGGTTCAAAGAAGGCGAGTATCATTGGATGTATCAGCTTCGTCCTGTACCGAAGCGAGCGGAGGACTTCAACGATTATTTCACTCGTGCCATCAATGAGCGCGATAACGTATATATCGCGCATTTTCTGCATCATTACGAGGGTATTCTCAACCGCCGCGCCGAGCGGTTTATTGAAACCTATGCCATCAGTGCAAGCTACTTCGCCGATCTGAAGCTGACTTTTGTCAGTATTCTATGGGAGGAGTTTCTGGGCTACAATCCCGCGAATCCGATACCGCTTTTGCAGATTATAAAGCCAAAGGTCAACCATGCATGGCATAAGATGGTGGCAAAGCAGATCGGTGCGCTGACGGTGAATGAGAAGGTATATGCAAATTGGCGGAAGATTTCGGCAATTGCAAAGAAGTACCGTGAAGAAGATCTGCCGCTTGAGCAGCTTGAAGAAAAGATATTGATCGAACTGTCCAAGCTCACTAAACGAGACATTCGCTGTGCTCTGCGGATGCTTCCGGGGTGGCGGGATGCTTTGCCGATTTCATACAAACCGAGTCCCGAGCAACATCATGGCTATGAGCCGCGCTGCGCGTACGCCGATACGTTGCCCGACACAGGCTCGGAACCGATTGATGCCCCACTTATGCGCGAGGAGATGCGAAACGCCTTCACGTCGGCGTTTGTGCCCCTGACGGAGGCGGAACGGGAGCTATTCAAGGATGCCAATGGCGTGGACACGAGAACATTTGAAACCTTTCCGCCGTTGTCGAAAGGTGAACTTTCCTTCAAGTACGACTATGCCGACGAATCCGGTGTGAACAAGGCGGAAGGGGCACTTCACTACAAAATCGTTGCCGAGCTGAGCGAAATACGCTATACCGATTCGGTAGGCGTTGTGAGGACTACACCGCCGGATAACTGCGAGAAAAAGAAGAACACCGTATATTACAAATATTTTCCACGATGCGAAACGGAAAGCGGGATTATTGCGGTGGATGCTTCGAGGAAAGATACGCTTGACTATAAGGTGATAGAACTTGCCGATGGCGATACCACGCTTAGTCATCGCTATGCCAAGCTTGCGGTGGAATTGCTGAACAGACGGAGGTTGGCGGATGAAAAGAAAAAGTTGCCATGGAGAACAATGACCGTATGGTTTCCGCTTGGGGATATATGATTGTATAGTGGTACAAGATCAATCAAGGTAGAATGGATGAGATGCGAGAGCAGACTGACAAAAAAGCAATACAAAGCAGCGAATTTTATGGAAATATTCATTCGAATTTTTCGGCATCGCTCAAGATGTGAGTATTTTTTTATGCTTATTCTGAGTATCCTAAATACAAAAAATCCCGAAGAAGTATAGCGTTCGTTTGCCATATTTCTTCGGGATCCTCTTTCCTGCGGTTAGGGGATAGGACGGCAGTTGTATGAAACTACCGTCCTTTTCTTTTTTATTGTGATGCGAAATATTAACTCCTTTTCACAATATCACTCAACTTAGTGCAACTCATCCATAGTAAACGGTTGTGTTTTGTAGGTTATGCCGTTTATCACTGTAGTAGGTGTTGACCACCCATTTTTTCCTGCAATATAATACAGTGTACCTTGGAAGTTGTATCCAAAGGCGTAGTTGGATACCGTATTAGGCACATCTCCCAAGAAGTAAACTTTGCAGGTCTTATTCGAATAATGCGGCTCGATTGCATATCTATCAATATTTGTCACAGATTCGGGAATAATAATACGGTCAAGCTTTGTATTCTCCATTGCATTTGGTACAATAGAGTTAATTCCAATAGGAATTGACAAAGTACCCGTTAATGTACACGGAACCGTAATTAACGTCGTCTGTGCCTTATTGTAGAGAATATTATCGCCAGCCATATATTCAGTGTTTGCGGCATCAACTGTTATAACGGACAAATTATTACACATGCTGAACACATTTCCATCAATCAAAGTGACACTTGCAGGAATATGAATACTCTCTAATTCACAATTGAAGAAAGATGATGATTTCAAAGTGGATACTGTATTCGGAATGTTCACTGTTTTATAATTCGTGGCGTTAAAGGCATACTTTCCAATAACTTCGACTCCTTCGCGAATGCTGTAAGTTGTTATTGAATAATTACGCTGCGGTGCAAGCAACAATGTTTTATAATCCGATGTATACAACGCACCATCAGTGATTACATAATTGGTATTTTCAGAATCAATTACGATATCTGTATTGCCGAATCCGTAATCATGAACAAAACCGTTACTTGACATTTCAATTTCGCAAACATCAGCACCAATATACAATTCTTCTACAGACAAAGCGTTATCTATATCAGATATTCTAAGTGTAATAATCCCTTCACCAATATTTACCTTTCTGATTTGCATCATATCATTTGGTGACCAGAAAGAATACTCTTGAATCGCTTCGTTGCCATAGGAAGACAGATCATACACACCAGACGAATTGCCCTCTCCGCGTACAATGATCAATTCACTGTCTCGAAGTGTCCAATTATTTCCTCCTTCCGTTGTACCAGATCCAAGAACACTAACACCTGGCGTCATCGTTACAGTATCAAGCGAATACTCACCGCCTACAATTGCCACTGTGTCAACAAATACGGTTTCATATTCGTCCAAATAGTAACGGAAATCACAGGTTGTTGCGGATTCAAATTGGAAAGTATACTTTCCATCAGAACCTGTATAGGCTATCCCTGTCAACTCGTCACCGTATTTACCCTGTACCTTCACATTTTCGAGGGGAGCACCGCTCGCATCAACAACTTGACCAGATACCGTTGCATAAGCATCCTGTAAGATAGTCGGGATGCGAATATTGGTTAATTTCGTTGTGCTGCCACTATACTTATACGAAGGATACCAGTTGGGTGATGTCCAACCACTCTTTCCGGCTGTGTAGTATACTGTAGCGTAATGAACTATTTTATCACCATTATCCAAATTGCTACGAGTATATCCATCAATCAATGGAGCGTTACCTTCGAAATACAGATTCGTATGCGGATAATGATAAGAATCTTTGAGGAAGAAATTACCATCACCAATAGTGGTTACGCTTGCAGGGAATATGATGCTGCCAATATAACCATTCAAATTATCATAGTCTGTTATTTCAAATTCATAAAAAGCTCCGCGGTTAATTGTAGTTACTCCATCCAGAATACGGTATGTATTACCCTCAGCAAATCTTGCGCAAGGATACTTTACAAGTGTATCGCCTGATTTGTTGAACAAAACGCCATCAATACTAGAGAAAACAGTATTGTCTGGATCAACATTAAACTCCTGTAAAGAATTGAAGCTTACATTTGTCATATTCCAATCACTTAAAGAAGCGGGAATATTGATGATTTGTAATGCATCACTGTTTAATTTTTTGATTGCATTTACACCGACCGGGATAGAATACTCGGTTCTTTCGTTGTACGGCGGATATGCAAGAAGTGTTGTCATATCTTTCGTGAACAATACGCCATCAACAGAAGTGTATGCCGTATTATCCGTTGAAACAGTATAATTTTTTCGATAACCACTGTCAACATACGAAGAATATTCATGGATGGTCTTTAATGTATCGGGAAGAAAAATTTCTGTTGCATAATATGTGTCATATAAGCCGTATTGACCTACTTCAGTAATTCCACTTGTGAGCTCAACTTTAGAAATGTTGTATTCAAGATCTTTCCAGGGTGCTGTGTTATATCCGTTAGTAACAAGAACACCTTCGCCTGAAATGGTTAATGTACCGTCAAGGGTAAACTTCCATTCAAGATTGTTGCTGCATACACCTTCGATGCAGTCAATCTCATAGTCCCATTCACAAATAATCCCGGCTGAATACCGCTTACCATCATTCGGAATAGTTTGCCAATATCCAGACCAATATTCATTCATTTTAGAATACATCATGACGTACATTGCAGCACTATCAGGTTCACCCATCCAGTTTGTGTAACTTCCGAATGTATCATCATCAGCCCATGCCCAACTTCCATTTACCTTATGAGCACCAATCCACCACCATTCAGAAGTTCGCGTATATGCTACAGTTGAAAGCCCAGCTTCCGTCAATGCTTTTATAAAATCATTCTCCTCGTCGGAAGTGATACTGACAAGATGTCCGCCCAACGATTGGCAAATCGCCTCTGCGTCATCCCAGGAGATACTGGTCTCGCTTGGGAATATCGGCAAATAGGTATGGCCATTGAAATAGTATGGCGAAACCGTTTTCATCATGCTGATTTTTTCAACTTCTGTGATTTCAGATGAAACTAAAAAATCAACCATGACTGTGGTATACCCACTCTTTTCGGCTGTAATGACATACTCGCCAGCATCTTCAAAGACAAGCGTATACTGTCCATTGACACCTGTTTCTGTCTGTGAATACCATGATGAATCGCCAGCTTTACGAACAACGAGTTTTACATTTTCAATGCCTACTTCTGCAGAATTATCTGTCTGTTCGACAACGCTGCCACTGACAGTTTTGACAAAATTTTGATAGATCGTCACATCAAATGTTCTGTTGTTCAAAGCAAAGGTGAGCGTACTCTCACGGTACGAATCGGTAGTACCAATAGCAGTTACAACAAAGTCAGAGATACCGGCATTTCCACTTTCCGTATTCAAAGTATACCATGATGTGTCGCCGGACTTTGTGACCGTCCAGGAATGCGATGTTTCAATTTCCCATTCAGTAGATGCTCCATCGGTATTTTCAAGCATGACATCGCTTTCGTAAGAAATTGTCGGAATAAAGATAACTCTTGCAGCATCGATGACAACATCTGTTGCTCCTCCGACCACTTCTGTTGTAAGAGTAGTGTCCTTGATTCTGATGTGGAAAATCGTTCCATCCCAACCGGGAATATCACCGAAATCGTAATTACCATTTTCGTCAGCTATCGTTTCCGCAATAACATTACCGTCTTCATCAAGAAGTTCCAGCTTTGTTCCGGGCGTTGTCGTACCCGATACTGTTGTCCTGGCAATATCCTGATAAATTGTAACATCAAAGGTTCTGTTGTTCAATGCAAAGGTCAAAACGCTTTCTCGATAAACATCCGTAACACTGTTAGCAGTCACAGTGAATTGTGTGGTTCCGCATTCTCCGTTTGTACTGCTGAGCGTATACCACGAAGTATCGCCTGTTGCTGTCACAGACCATGCGTGCGAGGATTCAATTTCCCATTCAGAGGTTGCTCCAACTTCGTTATCGATCTGAACAGTGTCGGGCTTAGATACTGTAAATATTGTTACAGTCGCATCAACTACAACACCTGTTGCTCCTCCGACAACTTCTGTTGTAAGAGTAGTATCCTTGATTCTGATGCGGAAAATTGTACCGTCCCAACCGGGAATATCTGTGAACTCGTAGTTACCGTTTTCATCAGCGACCGTTTCAGCGAGAACATTACCGTTTTCGTCAAGAAGCTCCAACTTTGTGCCCGGTAACGTTGTACCGGAAATAGAAGTCTTGGCTTCTGCTCTCATCATGACATATGTTCCAAGTGACGGCGTGTTTTTGTTGATGATTACCGTATCGACGGTTACAGTTTCATATCCGGTAAGACTGAAAACAAACTTATAGGTGCCTGCCGCAGGGAAGGCAAATGCGACAACACCGTTCTCGTTTGACTTAGCAGTTACACCGACTTTTTCGCCTGCAGAATCGTAAACATCAAGGCTTACGCCTTCAAGAACCTGACCATATGTAGGGCTGTCCGCATCTCCGTCCTTGATTGTACCCGTGAGAGATGCTATAACGGATTTCGTAAGAAGAATATCTCCGATATCCACATCTTCACCATTCACCTGTACATCACGGTCATATGTTTTGCTTTCGTAACCAGCGGCTGTAACGGAGATGGTGTAGAACGCGTTGGGAACGGTAATGTCAAATACACCGTTTACTCCGGTTGTGTAATTCCAGCTTTTTTCGCCGTTGGAAACGGTAACAACAGCACCTTCAATCGGCTGATTGAGCCCTGCTACAATCCAGCCTTTGAGGTGGGACGCTTCTTGGAATATTTCCACAGTACGAGTTTCGCCGCCGACTTCAAATGCTATAACCCCATCGTTGCGGGAATCCGTATACTTGGAAATATTCAGCTTCAGTTCCGTTTTGCCGGCATCAAAAGTGGAGTTCAGACCCACGGATTTTCCATCAACCGAAATGGAGAACCAATCGCCCTGATTGGTGACTATCTTCCAAGGCGCACTGCTGTTGATCGTCCAAGTCATGGATGCAACACCGTTGAACACTTCGATGGGCGAAGCAGCGAGGATGTCGGTGGTAACATTGTTGTAGGTGCGCGTGATGGTGAAGTCAGGGATGTCTTTTAAAACAATATCTCCCAATTCTTCTGCTCTATCAATATAAATTGATGTATAATTGTTTGCTATATATTTTTCACTTTCGTAAGAAATATCATATATTCCCCAGTCGGGCAAAGATAACTGGAAGTATCCATCTGCATCGGATTCTGTCTTTGTTATTGAATCATCGAATCTGTTTTTTGCGTAAATAGTAACACCAACCACCGGCTGCTCATTTACATCCACAAATCTACCACTAAGAGAGGCATCTTCCAGTGGATCAAGATATATCTTTTTGAACTCATACTTACCTTTGGTAACAATAAATTGCTTTTCCATTGGATAATAGTAAGGAGATTTGATTTCAATCTGATATTTACCGTTTCCTGTGAGCTCTGTAGTAAACACACCAATAGGGCTACTGGTATCTTCAAATACATTACCGTGTCCATCAAATACTCTAACATCAGCATATCCTACTGAAGTATCATTTACACGATCAATCAGGTACCCACTGCAAATATTTTTAATCAGCCCAACATCGACAGCCTCAGTCTCCTCGTCAACTTTAAAGTATGTTGTGCTCGTTTTATTACCCTTCTCGGTTGTATATCCATCTGCATATACATGGAGTTTATAATCGCCAAATGGCAACAGAATACTGCATATACTCGATCCATCGGCAGAACGAACCAGAGGATCATTGCTACTATATTTACAAATGAATTCATTTAAAGAATTATATATCTCAAATCTATAATCATCAACCAAAATACCTTCAGAACTTACTATGAGTTTCACTTTTCCCTTGCCAGATACTTCAAGAATCACATCTCCGGCTTTTTTTACAGAAAAGATTCCGGTATCGTGCCAAACACTATTATATTCAACTTCTGAAATATATGTACCAGTATAAAAATATTTATTAACCCCTGTTACACCATCATGTACTTTAGTATTCGCAGAATCATATATCCTAGCGTTCAGATTATGTTCTCCTGTAGTGGCATTGAGTGCTTGCAAATCTATAAGATACTTGTAATTCTGACACTCACCAAATCCAAATGTAACATTTCCTTTGTATAGGGTGTCTGCAGCATTTATAAGCGAGGCAAAGGCTTTGCCTTGATTAAATTTTACTGTAATAATTGGTTGACTTACTTGTATGGGATTCACCAACAAATTGATTCTTCCCGACATATTCGGTCTATAAAAAGGAGTCAAAGTTACGCCTAGACATTGATCACACATATGTATAGCGGGATCGCCAGGAACATCAATGCCTAAATCTGTTTTTAATTCACCTTTTAATTCTATACCTATGTCGTTGTTGTACGCTAATGTAACAAGTCCTCCTAAAAAAGTAACACCGACATATGGAGAAAGACCGAATTCAATTGCTCCGGAAAGATTTACATTAGGGTCATCAATCTCAAAAACTGGTATAAATATCGGTTCATTACCAAATGAACTACACTGATACCCAAAAATCATACCAACTTTCAAGCCAGTTTCTATAGCAAGTTCTGCACTCTTTTTAAAGAATAATTGTGTACCGGATTCTGCAGCCAGTCCTGGAATTGCAAGAGGAACCACAAATCTTGGAACAATATCACGGTATTCAGGAACTGAATCTCCCCACTCCATTAATTCTCCGGCTACTTTTCCATCTGATGATATCTCCATGCTAAGTTTTACTTCATAGAAGTTACTGCTTTTTTCAAAATTTAAAACGAATTCTACGCCAATCCCCACTTTAATATCAATATTAATTTCTCCAATATCAATGGTAGGTAGCGGAAATTGTGTGGAAGCGTTCAGCTGTGCTCTGGCCTGGCGTAACCGTTGTGTGGGAAAAACATCAGTTTGTGAAACATCGACATCCTGGTTAATTTTAATATAGTCGAAAAACTGAGCCAAATTAACTTCATCATATGCTTTCGCGGTAATCTCATTCTCAGAAATATATAGACTTTCAACTTGAAGAGCATATGCATTATCTTCCGTTAGAATTGCAATTTGATCACCTCTGGAAAGTGCCTCTAATTCAGAGATATCACCTGAGAAAACATAGGTGTTTGTATCTTGATCAAATATGGTTGAAAACTCTGGATGAATAAAGACATCCGTTTCTTCATTTGCAACCATAAAATTGTTGTCATAATTGGTATCTAAATTGATCACAGATTCACTTGGGAAGTCAAAAATTGTCTTCGCCATAAATTCAATGTATACTTTAGTTTTTTCATAATAGATATACTGATCACATAAAGGCTTCCCTGTAGAATCCGTTAGAACAGCCGCAATCTTGTAATACATTGGTAAAACATCATTCGGAATAGTGTCTGTCAGATATTCACCATTTATATTTTCTGCTGCTGGAATAGTTGATTCATAAAGAATATCAGTTCCTTCATCTTCAATAACATAATAATGAAGTTCACAGCTTCTACCTGTTTGAGTTCTGAAATTGATTTCTCTCGTTTCTTCATTGAAAACAACTTCTGTAATGCTGTATAGAGCAGGATCATCATTTTCATATTCAAAAATCCATTTTGCGTATAAGGTAATATTACCAGATATAGCAGTATTAAAATCAAATGGAATTAAGGTGTCAGAATCAGAGTACCAGCCACCAAACGAATAACCACTTCTTTCGGGTGTAATAGGAACAACAGCACATTCTCCCGTAAAAACCACCTGATTTTCGGGCATACCAACAACACCGTCAGCATTTGCGACAAATGTTACGGTGTACGTAATATCCTCATCCCCCGGCTGTTCCTCCTCGTGATCTCCACTAAACCAACCATTCAGAATAGCCAACCAAATCGGATCCATTTCCCAGCGGGCATAGATAGTCGTATCAGCATAAATCGGCGCATTAAAATCAAACGTAGTGCCTCCGTTCTTCTGCGTATACCATCCCTTGAACACATAACCAAATACACTCGGATTCTCCGGCATCTCGGCAGAATAGCCTTCCACAACCTTCTGGTCAGCAATTTGCTTGCCGCGACTATTCATGTTAAATGTAACCGTATATTCATTTCCAAGACGTACAGATTGGCGCAGAGATACATCTGCCATACGGGTAACAATGGCCGCCACTTCACTTCTCTTGATTTCAGAATCGGGCGCAAATGAACCAGCCTCATCATTACCGATCATAATACCGGCACGATAAAGCTTGTACACAGCGGTACCGCATTCATCCTGGCTTGAAACGTCCGGGATCGCATTAGAAGCAACCTGATTGATTTCTTCCAATGCAGCAGACGGCAGTGCGTTGACCAGAATCATAGCAAAATCCGCTCTGGTAGCCGGTGCATTGTAATCGGAATAACGATCCGTCACAATGCCGTTTGCAAGTGCATAGTCCACATAAGACTTATACCACGGATCGCTTGCTTCAAATTCATCACTGCCTGTGTAATAAATAGAATGCAGACGTGCAGCGATGGTAATTGTTTCAGCGATTGTCACACCACTTTCGGTATCGAAAATGTTATCCCCTCGTCCAAGCATAAGTCCAAGTTCATATGCAGTTTTTGCATTATCGTAAAACCAATCATCCTTGGATACATCCGTAAAAATACCAGATTTGAATGTATTACGTTTCACGAAATAATCCAATCCAGTTGCATCCGCTGCCATACTTGTAATCGGCAGTGCAGTGATGCACATTATGATTGCTAAAAGCAAGCTGAGATAGCGATTTAAGATTTTCATTTTTTGTCTCCTTAGTTATGAATTAGCCAAACAGACGCGGGGGAATTCTCCAAATGCTTGGATCTACGCCTGTGTATGTCCCGTTGTACTTAACTTGATTCAATATAATATCCATATAGAATTTGCGCCAACCATCAGTATTTTGTGTTCCATACCCATATTGACCGGAACCATCTGCTGAAGGTACAGTAAAACCAAATTTTTTTGCATAATTTTCAATCGAGTGAATAAATTCATGTACGTATAATCCTGCCGGCCAATTACTCTCACTGACATCATAACAATATCTCGTACAGTCTGTACCCCCGTCGCCATACATTATTAAACTAAATCCTCGATATCCTTTGATGAAAGTTCCACCTAATCCAAAATAACTACGCGGCAGATCAGGAAAACTTGTGACAAAAACTACATGATCGTATTCATCTATGTTTATATTCTGTTCATTGAGATACTTTAAAGCTGCACCAGCAGTAATATAATATCCATTTCCTGATTTTTCATAGTCACTGATTTCTGCATTACATTTTACTATAGTGGCGTTAGCTTTCAAGACGCCCTTTGATTTATTTGTTAAGTCGTTTTCAAAGTCTTCTACACTCTTGCAAATTGCCTTATATTCTGCATCTGTCATTTGATGAGATATGTTCAGCTGTTTCTTTAGATCATCATCGTATGTATTCAACGAAGTATTTGTCAGAACAACAAATAAGAAATTCCATGTGGGATCTTCAACCATGAAATCAGAATACTCAGTTATCTTAAGATTGTCATACCATATTGTTCCTGAGCACGCATTATACCAATACCCAAGATTCAAAGATACACCCAAAATGCCTTTTTCATCCGATTTAGCTATTAAGGAAATTGTAGTCCAATCTGAATCACCTAAAACTCCCTGTGAGTTATTATATAAGTATTCAGCACTAATATTTGCGCCCAAAGAGAAAAATTGATTCTCATGGCTAACAACATTTTTTGTTTTTACATCAACCGTAATTATGTATATTGTATTGGGTTTTAACTGAAATTCTTGTTCTATACCCAAAACATTAGGCGTTTCAGTTGAAATACAATAGCTAAAATCACCGCCATTATTCGTTGAATAATCTACGTACACGTTTTTATTAGTATAGGACTTGGAATTTATAATTTTCCCTTTTTTCGGGATGGATTGTGTCTTTATTTCTCCACATGTTTGACAGGTATACGTAGTTTCGCCATTGGTAATAGCTGTTGCCACAACTGTTTCTTTTCCATCATCCCACGCATGGTTACCTGTTTTTTGAATGGAATCGGTTTTCGTTTTATTACACAACGAACATGTATATATTTTCGTACCATCTTCTCCACAGGTAGCGTTCTTTGTAACTACTCCATTATCCCACTTATGTATTCCTGTTGCAACAATCGTTTCTGTTTTCGTTTTCTGACATACCGTGCAAGTATACTTTTGTTCACCGTTAACTGAGCAGGTAGCCGTTTTCGTTACGGATCCGCTGTCCCATGTATGAACATCTGTTGCTGCGATTCCTTCTGTTTTGGCTACTTTACAAATTGTACATGTATATGTCAACTCGCCCTTTTCTGCACATGTAGGCTCTTTAGTAATTGTCCCATTATCCCAGGTGTGTTCTTTAAGTACAGGAATTGTATCCGTTTTGGTTTCATTGCAAATGGTACAGGTATGTGTCGATACCCCTTCTTCTGCACATGTTGCTTCCTTTGTTGTTTCTGGGTCATTCCACGTATGAGTTTCAAGCTTTGCAATTTCAGAAGTTTCTTCGATGCCGCAGCTCTCACAGGTTTTGCTTAACTGTCCTTCTTCAGCACATGATGCTTCCTTTGTGATTATCGATTCACCCCATTTATGTTCTCCGACAGCGGGAATTATTTCTTCCTTCGTTTTTCCGCATATAGTACAGGCACACGTGGTAATACCATCTGTTGTACATGTTGCCTCTACGGAAACAACACCATCATTCCATAAATGAATTTCTGTAGCATTAATAGATTCATTATATGTGTCACCACAAGCACAGGTATATATAATCAAACCACTTTTATTGCAATCAGCCTCAACAACTGTTTCCTTTACATAATCATGTGTGTGCTTTTCACAACCAAATAAAGCTATCATGCATAAAAGAGTTGTAGTCATTGTTAATAAGACTTTTTTCATAGTCCTAATCTCCCTGCTTGAATTAATTTATAAAAAAGTGCGCCAACCGAAGCCGACGCACCGAAAAACGCAAACTCCGATTGTTGCTACACAAACTTAGATAGAAGAGGGTTTGCACCATACTATTAAGAGGAATTTGCGCTTTTGCCAAATTCAAAAATAGTATGGCTGAAAAAGGGTATAGTATCCCCCAGTGATAAATACTGCTCTTCTTCCAAATATTAAGTTTGTGTAGCTCTTATATTATACCACATACTGAATAAAATTACAAGTGTTTCGCCATATCTGGTCGAATTTCTAAAGTTAAAGCCGCCCGATATTCCAACCCATGAAAATTCCCAATTTTATAAACCTGAAAACTGTATATAATTCGCCTACTTTACAAAAAACAAATTAGTTTTGATTCTCACATATATTCCATAAATTCACCAATTTCACCATCTTTTCTTATACAATTGAGATATGTACAATCTCGCTATAAATTGTACCGTTTGTTTTCTGCAACATTTGGTATTTCTAGTATCCACAGCATATATTTTAAAATTGCAATTTTTCGTCTTTATATTAATAAACAATATCTTTATGTCCGCAATTCAAACATACAGTGCAAAAGCGGCAGAGTGCCTATATCTGCATGTAAGTTCGTAAAATATAGTCTCTATCAGCATACATACGTTGTGATAAAAATTTCGCGAAAGGACAAGAAAAATCCATTACAGACTTTTGTCCATAATGGATTTTCCTTTTCCTATTCGGTTATTATGGTTTCTCCGTTAAGGATATTCCCATTTTAGCTTTTGCCTTTTTATTATGCTTTTATTTACTTCTGTGCAGCTTCAACTATCTGTGAGAAATCAACAGCCTTGAGAGATGCACCGCCGATAAGTCCACCGTCAACGTTTACCTTTGACAGAAGCTCGTCAGCATTCTTTGCGTTCATAGATCCGCCGTACTGGATGGTGATAGCTTCAGCAGCTTCACGGCCGTACTTGTCAGCTATAACGTCACGGATTATACCGCAAACCTCGTCAGCCTGATCGGAGGTAGCGGTCTTGCCTGTTCCGATAGCCCAGACAGGCTCGTATGCGATAACGATATCCTTGAGCTGTTCAGCGGTAACGTCGAGAAGAGCTATCTTTGTCTGGATAGCAACGGTTTCTGCCGTGATACCCATCTCACGCTGTTCAAGAAGCTCGCCAACGCAGAGGATAACCTTAAGTCCGCCCTCTATGCCTGCCTTGAGTCTCTGATTTACCGTTATATCAGTCTCGCCGAAATACTGGCGTCTTTCACTGTGACCGATAACAACGTATTCAACTCCGCACTCCTTAAGCATAGCCGCAGAGATCTCACCCGTATAAGCTCCGCTTGCCGCAAAGTGAACGTTCTGAGCACCTATCTTGATGTTGGTGCCTTCAGCCGCCTTTTTAGCAGCGGCAATATCTACAAAGGGAACGCAGAGAACTATCTCGCATCCGTCCTTGCCGGATACCAGGGGAGCAAGCTCGGAAATAAGAGTCTCTGTCTGCGAGGGAGTCATATTCATTTTCCAGTTGCCGGCAATTATTGCCTTTCTTGTTGCTTTATTCATTTTTATATTCTCTTTTCTTATCTATCAGTCTTTGTTGTTGAGGCAAGCTATACCGGGAAGCTCCTTGCCTTCAAGGAATTCGAGAGAAGCGCCGCCGCCTGTGGAGATGTGTGTCATCTTTTCAGCATAGCCGAGCTTTTCAACTGCTGCTGCAGAGTCGCCACCGCCGATGATAGAGATAGCACCGGATTCAGCAACAGCCTTTGCAACGCTACGTGTACCGGAAGCAAAGTTTTCCCATTCGGAAACGCCCATCGGGCCGTTCCATACGACAGTTCCTGCACCGATAAGGCTCTTGGAGTAGAGCTCCTGAGTCTTTTCGCCTATGTCAAGACCCATCCATCCGTCCGGAATGGAGTCGGAGTAGATTCTCATAAAGGTAGCGTCTTCCTTGTATTCACGTGCGATAACGTTATCTACGGGGAGAAGGAAGTTTACGCCTGCTGCCTTTGCCTTATCAAGAAGCTCTCTTGCGAGATCGAGCTTGTCTTCCTCGCAGATAGAAGTACCTGTGGGGTTACCGAGAGCACGGAAGAAGGTGTAAGCCATACCGCCGCCGATGATAAGTGTGTCAACCTTTGTGAGAAGGTTGTTGATAACGCCGATCTTGTCGGAAACCTTAGCGCCGCCGAGGATAGCAACGAAGGGTCTCTTGGGATCTTCAAGAGCTTCACCCATAACCTTGATCTCTTTCTGGATAAGGTATCCGCAAACTGCAGGGAGATAGTCAGCAACGCCTGCTGTGGAAGCGTGTGCTCTGTGTGCTGTACCGAACGCATCGTTTACGTAGATCTCAGCGAGAGAAGCAAGCTTCTTTGCGAATTCGGGATCGTTCTTTTCTTCTTCCTTGTGGAAACGAACGTTTTCTATAAGAAGAACGTCGCCGTCCTTAAGTGCAGCAGCCTTAGCCTGAGCATCTTCACCTACAACGTCTGTTGCCATAACAACTTCCTTGCCGAGAAGCTCGGAAAGACGTGCAGCAACGGGAGCGAGAGAATACTTCATGTTGAATTCTCCCTTCGGTCTGCCAAAGTGAGAGCAAAGGATAAGCTTTGCATTGTTGTTTATAAGATATTTAATGGTGGGAAGTGCTTCAACGATACGCTTGTCGTCTGTAATAACGCCATCGCTCATAGGAACGTTGAAATCGCATCTTACAAGGACTTTTTTGCCTTGACAGCTGATGTCTTCAATAGTTTTCTTGTTCATAGGTTCACCTCATATATTATTTATATTTATTTTTTACAGTATTTTTGGCAAAATATGCATACTACGTTATATTTTATCATATTTCAAGCAATTTATCAACACTTTTTTTGAAAAAAGAGGAGCAAAAGATACTGGGGGAGCTTTTTTGTAAAAAAGCTCCCCCATACCCCCACAAAAAACTTTCAAAAATAAAAATCTTACTTTATATCTGTAAGACCTAAAATGTAGTCGGTTGACGTATTGTAAAACTTTGCCAAAGCGATAAGGCATTCAAGTGGCAACTGTCTTTGACCGTTTTCATACTGTGAGTATGTATTTTGTTTTATATGCAAATAGTCTGCCACCTGCTTTTGTGTCAGATCTCTGTCTTCCCTCAAATCTCTTATTCTCATAACGATCCTCCTACTTTATATGCATTTTTATTTTATCATATCTCTTTTTGAGATATTGACAATTATCTCATTTTGTGATATAATTAAACAAAAAAACAAGAAGAGAAGAATATGAAAAAGATACTTGAAGAGCTCTGGTACGGCAATATTTGTCCGGACAGCAAATATAACTTAATAAATAAAGAAGCAAAAGATTTAATTAAGCACATTGCAACGCATCACGACAATCTTAATGCATCGCTCACAGACGATCAAAAAATATTACTTGAGAAATATGATGAATGTTATGCCGAATTAAATGATATAAATGAAAGGGAGGTCTTTATTTATGCATTTCGGCTTGGTGCGAGAATTGCTTTTGAAATAATGGATATGGATATTGAATAGTGTCACAAAAACGGCGGTCGTGGATTGACCGCCGTTTTTACATAGAGCACGTTGTATGTACTACAAAAGATTATTATCCCAAAAGTTTTTGGGAAGGGGTACGGGGACACCCTTTTTGTAAAAAGGGTGTCCCCGTGAGCCTTTATAATTCTCGTAAAATTAAGCCTTCGGTACCTTTTCCCAGTCCTTAAGGAAGCCTTCAACAGCCTTCTGAGTATTGGGGTTAGTAGCCATCTGGAGAACTACCTTGAGAGGCATTGTAGCTATATCAACGCCCATCTTAGCGAGTTCAACAACGTGAACGGGATGTCTTACGGAAGCAGCAACGATCTTTGTATCGATGCCCTGTGCGTCGAAGATATCTCTGATCTCAGCAGCGAGGTTGAGACCGTTTTCGCCGATATCGTCAAGACGGCCAACGAAGGGAGCAACGTAAGATGCACCTGCGTTAGCTGCGAGTATAGCCTGCGGAGCAGAGAAGATAACTGTTACGCAAACTGTAACACCCTGAGAGGAGAGAGCCTTAACAGCCTTAAGTCCTTCGGGGATCATCGGAATCTTAACAACGATGTTGGGGCTCTTCTTATGGAGCTCAAGACCTTCCTTGATCATGCCCTCAGCGTCGAGGCTGAGAACCTCTGCGAATACGGGACCGTCAACGATGATGCTTGTGATGTCAGCAAGAACCTCATCAAACTTTCTGTTTTCGCGGGAGATGATGGAGGGGTTGGTTGTTACGCCGGAAATGGCGCCCATGTCATACGCCTTCTTGATATCTTCAATATTGGCACTATCCAAAAATATTTTCATTTTAAATAATTCCTTTCAGCTGTTTATTAAACGCCCTTCTTATACTTTCTGATGGTTTCTTCATTTGTGAAGCTCTGCTGAGGTGTGTAACCCTTGAGCGGGAGGAGCTTTTCATGAATTGCATCGAGGAACCAAGTGGGCTGCGGGAAGTATTCCTTATCGTACTCGAATGCAGGTGTGATCCAGTTCTTAGCACCAACGAGTACGGGCGGAGCGTCAAGGTAATCAAATGCGAGAGATGTGATATTCTGAGCGATATCGTTGATTATGCTGCCTCTTGTGCAAGCGTCACTTGCAAGGAGGACACGGCCTGTCTTCTTAACAGACTCGATAACCATATCGTAGTTGAAGGGAACGATGCTTCTTGCGTCGATAACTTCAGCAGAAACGCCGTACTGTTCTTCAAGCATCTTAGCTGCTTCGAGAGCACGGTAAAGTGTAGCGCCGATTGTGAGGATTGTAACGTCCTTACCTTCACGACGAACTGCGGGCTCGCCGTAAGGAATTTCGTAGTAACCTTCCGGAACGCCTTCCTTAACGAATTCTTCACCCTTATCGTAGATTCTCTGGCTTTCAAAGTAAACAACGGGGTCAGTTCCTGCGAGAGCAGTGTTCATGAGACCCTTAGCATCGTAAGGAGTAACAGGGAATACAACCTTAAGTCCGGGGATGTGAGCGCAAAGAGATGTCCAGTCCTGAGAATGCTGTGCACCGTACTTGGAACCAACGGAAACACGGAGAACAACGGGCATCTTAAGTCCGCCGGCACTCATTGCCTGCCACTTAGCCATCTGGTTGAATATTTCGTCACCGGCACAACCGATAAAGTCACAGTACATAAGCTCAACGATTACACGTCCGCCTGCCATACCGTAACCAACTGCGGAGCCGACGATAGCGGATTCGGAAATAGGAGAGTTGAAGAGTCTGTGGTAAGGAAGTGCTTCTGTAAGTCCACGGTAAACTGCGAACGCACCGTTCCAGTAACGAACGTCTTCACCGTAGGAAATAAGAGTAGGATCTGTATAGAACTTATCCATGATAGCTTCGAAGATACCGTCACGGATGTTGTACATCTTCATCTTGGAAACAGGCTTGCCGTTTGCATCGAAAGCGTAACGGTTGAGAGTAGCGATCTTCTTAACACGCTCGTTCTCTTCCTTGGGCTGAGATACTTCGCAGGGTCTGTCTTCCATCTTTTCAACATGGTTGTTGGAGAACATAAAGTCTTCGAGGAAGGCGGGGTTTGCTTCGTAATCTGTGTAGGGGCAGAGAGCGAGGTCGGAAGCAACGTTGAATACTCTCTTGTTTCTCTCGTCAGCATCCTTGATGATAGCTGCGATCTCATCAGCAGTAGCTACGCCTGCATCGATGAGCTGCTGCGGGAATACCTTGATAGGATCGAGTGCTTCCCATTCAGCTGTTTCTTCGGGAGTTCTGTAAGAGAATACGTCAGATGTGGAGTGACCGCCGAGACGGTAGGTAACGAGGTCGAGAAGAACAGGACCCTTACCTTCTTTGATGAGCTTCATCTTGCGCTTGTAAGCGTCGATAACAGCAAGAGGATTCCAGCCGTTAACTCTTTCAGCGTTCATCTGAGACTGAGCGATGCATCCGAGACGTGCGAGATCGCCGTAAGCCATTGTCTCGCCTCTTGTCTGACCACCCATACCGTAGTGGTTGTTATTGAAGTTGAAGATTATCGGGAGACCGCCCTTGTAGCCGTCTTCCCAGAGTTCGTTGAACTGGTCCATAGCAGCGAAGTTCATGGACTCGTAAACGGGTCCTCTTGCAGCTGCACCGTCACCTGCGTTAGCAACTACGATACCGGGCTTCTTGTTGCACTTCTTGAAGAGAGCAACACCGGTAGCGATAGGAGCAGAACCACCAACGATAGCGTTGTTCGGGAAAATACCGAAGGGAAGGAAGAATGCGTGCATCGATCCGCCAAGACCTCTGGAGAAACCGCAGTCCTTAGCGAAGAGCTCAGCCATAAGACCGAATATGAAGAAGTCCTTAGCAACTTCCTTAACTGTCTTGCCGCTTGTGAGATCCTTTATGAGCTCGTAATCCTTACCGCCGTTGTAGCTCTTCATGATGTCGAGGAGCTCTTCATCAGAAAGCTTCTTGATAGCGGAAAGACCCTTAGCGATAACTTCATGATGGCTTCTGTGTGTACCAAAAATGAAGTCGTCAACGCCGAGGCAGTAAGCCTGACCTACGGCTGTTGCTTCCTCACCTATACCAAGGTGGGAAGGTCCGGGATATGTGAATTCCTTATCGTTGTAGTTACCCTTTGTCTTGATGGTGAGGAGCATTTCTTCGAATACTCTGATAGCCATCATGTCTGCGAAGATTCCGAGAAGGTCTTCTTTAGAGAAGTTCTTCTGTTCATCCTTAATGGTTTTGTCGTAAGCACATACGGGAATGTCCTTGAAAGTTATTTTGCGTTTCGCAAAATTTTCTTCGGGATGTACTGTAATTGACTTTGGCATTTTAATCTCTCCTTGTTTTTGTTATATATTCAATTATTTTATTTCAAACAAAGCTTCACGGATAACTTCGCATACCGTGGGATGCGGGAAGATAATCTCTTTAAGATCGTCAACTCTCATTTCGGTCTCTATCATAAGAGCCGCGCCGTAGATGATCTCGGATGAATAGTTACCTATCATATGAACGCCGAGAACTCTTTTGTACTTCTTGTCAACGATAACCTTGCAGATACCGTTGCCGCCCTCGTTTTCAGCCATGTAACGTCCGCTGTAGTTCATTGTGAGGTTAACGACCTCAACGTCAAGGCCCTTAGCCTTAGCAGAAGCCTCTGTTTCACCTACGCAGCCTACCTCGGGGTTGGTGTAGATAACGCTGGGAATAGCATCGTATCTCATTATATCCTTCTTGCCGAGGATAGTATTTATAGCAACCTCGCCTTCACGGTAAGCCGTGTGAGCAAGCATTACCTTGCCGTTAACATCACCAGCAGCGTAAACGCCGGGGATGTTGGTTCTGAGCTGATCGTCAGTCTTGATAGCGCCTCTTTCGGTGTAAACGCCGATCTTTTCAAGGCCGTAGCCTTCTGTAACTGCACGGCGGCCGATAGAGCAGAGAACCTTGTCAGCATCAACTGTAACAGCCTTGCCGGAAGCATCCTCATAGTGAACCTTGCCCTCTTCAACGCCTGTAACCTTACAGCCGAGGCAGAATTCTATGCCCTTCTGCTTGTAGTTGCCGAGAAGGATCTTGGAGATATCTGCATCTGTGTTACCTGCGATGTGATCGAGCATTTCGATAACGGTAACCTTGCTTCCGACTGAGTTATAATAGGAAGCCATTTCAAGACCGATAACGCCGCCGCCGATAACTACCAGCTTTTCGGGGATAGCTTCGAGGTCAAGGATCTCACGGTTTGTGAGAACGTAACCTGCCGCAACACCCTCACGAAGTCCGGGTATCGGAGGAACTACGGGAGCAGAGCCCGTTGCGATAAGGAGCTGACGGCCTGTGTATGTAACGCCTTCAGCGGCAACCTCAAATCCGTCTGCGCATCTGCCGAGGATCTCGCCCTGAGCAGCTACAACCTTAACGCCTGCCTTCTTCATCTTGCCGCCGATTCCGGCAACGAGATTCTTAACTACCTTAGCCTTACGTGCAACGACCGCCTTCTGATCTATGGAAGATCCCGAAACGGAAACGCCGTACTGGCTTGCGTGCTTTGTATAATCATAGACCTTTGCGGAATAGAGGAGCGCCTTGGAGGGAATGCAGCCTTCATTGAGACATACACCGCCGAGTGCTCTCTTCTCGATAACGAGGGTCTTGAGTCCGGCCTGGCCGGCTCTTTCGGCTGCGTTATATCCTGCAGGACCGCCGCCGAGTATAATAAGATCGTAAAGTTCCATTTTTATGCCTCCCGATTATTTGCAAAGAAGGATGGAGAAGTTTTCAAGATATGTGCCGAGGTCACGAAGGAACTTAGATGCGGGCGCACCGTCAACTGCACGGTGGTCGTAAGTAAGTGAAAGACCCATAGCGGGATATGTCTTGATAACGCCTGCTTCTTCACGAACTCTTGTCATTATCGTGTTAACTCCGAGGATACCTGTCTGCGGAGGATTGATAACGGGAGTGAAGCTTTCGATTCCGAAGGAACCGAGGTTGGAAATCGTGAAGGATGCGCCCTTGAGCAGATCGGGGCTGATGGAGCCCTTCTGGCAATCTGCAGCGAGAGCCTTGATCTCAGCAGAGATCTGTGCGAGAGACTTCTTGTCCGCATCAAATATTGTGGGAACCATAAGTCCTCTGTCGGTATCAACTGCGATACCTATATGAACGCCGCTGAACTTGCGGAGAACGTCGCCTTCGAGAAGGTTAGCGTTAAGAGCTGCATACTCGGGCTTTGTAAGAACACGGGATACCGCATAGATAACGATATCGTTGAGTGTAATATTGCCAAGACCGAGAGCCTCTGCGCCTGCCTTGAGCTTCTTTCTGAACGCCATGATCTCTGTAGCGTCGAAGGAAGTGTTGTTGGTAAGCTGAGGAATACCTGTAAGAGAAGCTGTCATCGACTTTGCGATCGCACGGCGGATACCGCTCATCTTCTCGTCTGTGTAAGCTGCAACGGGAGCAGCAACTGCTGCCTGCTCTGCGGGAGCTGCACCGATATCTGCAACGGAGAATCTTCCGCCTACACCCGTACCTGCCTTGCCGTCGAATGCGCCGGAAGCAGCAAACGTCGGGTTAGGACCTGTTTCGATAAGGGTTCTGATATCGCGCTCAATAATTCTTCCCTCAGGACCTGTGGGAGCTGCGTATCTGTAATCAACGCCTGTTTTGTTTGCGAGCATCTTTGCTCTGGGGGATATCTTTACGAAGCCTTCATTCTTTACGGCTTCTGTAACTGCTGCTACGGGAGCTTCAGCTGCTGCAGGTGCTTCTGTAGCTGCTGCTGCAGGTGCCTGCTCTGCGGGAGCCTCTGTCTCTTCTCCTGCGGGAGCGAACTCAGCTGTGCTTTCACCTTCGTTACCGATTACGCAAACGTTAGTCATAGGAATGACTTCGCTGCCTTCTTCGAAGAAAATCTCAAGCATTGTTCCGTCGACTGTAGCAAGCTCGTCGATGGTGGACTTGTCGGTCTCGTAAGTAAAGAGGACGTCGCCTTCTTTTACTGCGTCACCTTTTTTCTTATGCCATTCGGTAAGGATACAGCTTTCAACCGATATACCAACCTTGGGCATCATTACTGGTGTTGCCATTTATAATTCCTCCTATGATATCACAAAAATTATGTGATTTTATATTATTTTACATGTTAAATTTTACACCAAACTTAACATTGTGTCAAGCGGTATTGGTTATTTAATTGTAGAATAAAATGCAATTAACCTTTACTTTTTTGTATGAAAAATGTGAAGTTTGAAAAAACGCCGTTTTTTGAACATTTTTTATGTTAATTTGCATTTTTTTAACATCTGTTTTTACTCTTCGTCTGCCTCGGATTCTTCATCAATTACGGCTATGCCGAGCTCGGCAAGTGCGGCTGAATCTGCAGGTGCGGGACAACGAGTCATAAGCTCGGATGCGTTCTGAACCTTCGGGAATGCGATAACGTCTCTGATATCGTCAAGTCCGAGAAGGAGTGAAACGAGTCTGTCAAGACCGAATGCAAGACCGCCGTGAGGAGGTGTTCCGTACTTGAATGCTTCAAGCAGGAAGCCGAACTTTTCTTCTCTTTCCTCTTCGCTCAGACCGAGAAGCTTGAACATTGTGTTCTGGATCTCGGGAGAGTGGATACGGATAGAGCCACCGCCTGCCTCCATACCGTTTATAACGATATCGTAAGCGATCGAACGGATCTTACCGGGATCTGTGTCAACGTACTTGAGATCCTCAGGCTCGGGCATTGTGAAGGGATGGTGCTTAGCATAGTATCTTCCGTCCTCCTCGCTGTACTCAAGAAGCGGGAATTCGGTTACCCACAGAAGCTTGTATACGTTGGGATCTGCAAGGCCGAGGCGTCTGCCCATCTCACAGCGAAGTGCGCCGAGAGCGGTGAGAACGGTGTCGGTCTTGTCGGCAACGATAAAGATTATATCGCCGCCTTCAAAGCCAAGTCTGTCGTATATCGCCTTGTTCTCCTCTTCTGTGAGGAACTTAGCGTAAGACGATGAGATCTCACCTGCGTTATTCTTTGCCCACGCAAGTCCCTTTGCCTTGTAGGTCTTAACGTAGTCGGTAAGACCGTCTATATCCTTACGTGTAAGCTTTTCGCCTGCGCCCTTAACGTTTATTGCACGAACGCTTCCGCCGTTTGCTATGGTATCGGCAAACACCTTGAATGCACAGCCGGAGAGCAGGTCGGAGATATCGTTTATCTCAAAGCCGAAGCGAAGGTCGGGCTTGTCCGATCCGAAGCGCTCCATAGCCTCAGCATAGGTCATACGCTGAATGGGTGTTTCGATATCTATTCCCTTGAATTCCTTGAACACTCTCTTGAGGAAGCCCTCGTTTACAGTCATAACGTCGTCTGCCGTAACGAAGGACATCTCGATATCTATCTGAGTAAATTCGGGCTGACGGTCAGCACGAAGGTCCTCGTCTCTGAAGCATCTTGCTATCTGGAAATAGCGGTCAAAGCCCGAAAGCATAAGGAGCTGCTTATAAAGCTGAGGTGACTGCGGAAGTGCATAGAAGCTTCCGTGATGCACACGGCTGGGTACGAGATAGTCTCTCGCTCCCTCGGGAGTGGGCTTTATAAGGTTAGGAGTTTCTATATCCACAAAGCCGTTTTCCTCATAGTACTGACGTGCTATATTGGAAATTCTGCTTCTTGCCATAATATTGCGCTGCATATCAGGTCTGCGAAGATCGAGATATCTGTGCTTTAAGCGAAGCTCGGGTCTGACGGAGCTGTTTTCAACTATCTCAAAGGGAGGAGTATGTGCGGTTGAGAGTATCTTGAGCTCCTCTACCGCTATCTCTATCTCACCCGTAGGTATATTCTTATTGACAGCGCCCTCGCCTCTTGCTCTTACCGTACCGGTAGCGCAGAGCACAAATTCAGCTCTGACGCCGAAGGCCATATCAAATACCGCCTTGTCGGTATCAGCGTCAAATGCGAGCTGTACTATACCGCTGCGGTCACGCAGATCTATAAAGATAAGCGCACCGAGGTCACGCTGGCGCTGTGCCCAGCCCATTACGCACACCTTTTGTCCTATATCTGCGGCTGTGAATTCACCGCAGTATTTCGTTCGTTTGTCGTTTGCTGTAAGAAGTTCAGCCATGATCAAAACCTTGTCCGTAAAACAAACGGAGATCCTTTCGATTTATTGTTTATTTTGTTATTTATTTTCCGCATATAATGCCGTACAGAGCGTCTGTATCTGCAAGAGATACCTCTCTCTGCGTGCTGTCGCCCATACACTTGAGCTGAGCACTGCCCGACTCTATCTCGCTGTCGCCTATGATAAGGGTGTAGCGAGCGCCGGTCTTATCGGCATACTTCATCTGTGCCTTGAGGCTTCTTGTGCAAAGGTCTGTGTCCGCTCTTGCTCCCATTCTGCGAAGCTTTTCGCATATTGAAGCGGCAACATAAGATGCATTCTCGCCCATAGGAGCGACGTATATATCCGGCTTGTCGTTATTTTCGAGCTCAAAGCCCGATTCCTTCATTGCAAGGATAAGACGTGTTATACCCATAGCAAAGCCTATGCCGGGAAGCTCAGGACCGCCCAGCTGCTTCATAAGTCCGTCGTATCTTCCGCCACCGAGAAGTGTGCTCTGCGCACCGATAACGGGGGCAATAAATTCAAATACGGTTCTCGTATAGTAGTCAAGGCCTCTTACTATGCTTGTATCCACCTCGTATTCGATACCCATTCCCTCAAGTGTCTTTTTGAGGGTCTCGAAATGCTCTGCGCATTCGGGGCAGAGATGGTCTACGGTACGGGGAGCCTTTGCGGCTATAGCCGAGCATATCGGGCTCTTGCAGTCGAGTATGCGAAGCGGATTGGTCTCAAGTCTGCCCTTGCAGGTATCGCAAAGCTCTGCGGAATTTTCCGCAAAGTAGGCCTTTAGCGAATCGTGATACGCAGGTCTGCACTTGGGGCATCCGATAGAGTTTATATGAAGCTTTGCGTTATTTATTCCGAGGCTTGATATAAGAGCGTCGGCAAGAGCGATTATAGATGCGTCAGCCGCAGGCGACGCCGCACCGAACATCTCAACGCCGAACTGATAAAACTCTCTGCTTCTGCCTGCCTGAGGCTTTTCATATCTGAAGCAGTTTATAAGATACGACACCCTTATTGGCATTGTATCGGAGCAGCGTCCGTTTTCTATAAGACTGCGGACGACGCAGGCAGTTCCCTCGGGACGAAGGGTAAGACTGCGGTTTTCTCTGTCGGGGAAGGTGTACATCTCCTTCTGAACGACGTCCGTCGTATCGCCCACGCCTCTGTTAAAAAGCTCGGTATACTCAAACGTGGGGAAACGGATCTCCGAAAAGCCGTATTTTTTAGCGGTTTTGCGGAGCGTTTTTTCTATATGGAGCCAAAGCGGAGTTTCCTCCGGCATAATATCCATGGTTCCTCTCGGTTTGTTTATCATCTCAAAAACCTGTCTTTCCGATAAGATCTGTGTGGCAAAAGGGCGCAGAGCCCATTTAAACCACATAATTATTCATCTTATTTTATCATATTATTTAATAGTTGTAAATAGCAAACTTCAATTTTTAACTGCCGTTTGCATTGCACTTGCAAAATTATTTACAAAAAGTTTTATCAAAAATTAAGATTGTTCTTGCTTTTTTGCTTTAATATGGTATAATTATGATAGATAAATTTCGGCAAAATCTGTCACTATTAAAAATAATAAACCAAACACTTTTAACATATAAATACACATAACGAGGTTTGACTTATGAAGATTCTTATACTTACAGGAAGCGCACGAGTTAAGGGCACGTCCTCTTATCTTGCGGAAAAATTTGCAGACGGTGCTATCAGTGCCGGACACGAGGTCAGAAGATTCGACTGCGCACTTCTCAATCTCCGTGACTGTACGGGCTGCGGAGGCTGTCTTGAAAACGGCGGCGAGTGCGTATTCAGAGATGGTATGGATATCGTAAAGCCGGCTATACTTGCGGCGGACGTTGTCGTTTTTGCGACCCCCGTTTATTATTTCGGAATGAGCGCACAGCTCAAGTCAACAGTCGACAGATTCTATTCGATGAACGAAAGTCTTATGTCTTCAAAAAAGAAGAGCGTGCTTTTGGTTACCTGCGCTGACGATACTCCCGATACCGCATCTGCTCTCGTTGACCACTGGAGCAAGGTCATTGAATACTTCGGTTGGGAGGATGCAGGTAAGCTCATCGCATGCTCATGCACCGAAAAGGAAGCACTTATCGGAAGCGAGTACGAAAAGCTTGCCGAAAAGATGGGTGCGCAGATCTGACGCTTGCAGAATATCATTTATTGACAGTTTAAGCCGTTTGCTCCCGGAGCTTACGGCTTTTATCTTTAATCACAAAGGAGGAGCATATGAAAAAGGACCGCATAGATACAGGCGATAAGCCAAAAAAGAAAAACTTTTATCTTGATCTTATCGATCAGATAAAGAAGGACAAAAAGGCCTTTATCGTTTATACCCTTTTCCGTGCCGTTACCGTTTTCGTTATAGTAAGGAACGCCATAGGCGGAAGATGGGAAAACTGCTTCGTGGGCTTTTTGGCGCTCGCCCTTTTTATGATTCCCCCGTTTGTCGAGAAAAAGTTCAAATTAGAGCTTCCGACCGTGCTTGAAATACTTGCCTTCTCCTTCGTTTTCTGCGCCGAGATTCTCGGAGAGATAGGCGGATATTACCTGAAGGTTCCGCTTTGGGATACCATGCTTCACACGGTAAACGGATTTATGTTTGCGGCCTTTGGATTCTGCCTTGTCGACATACTCAACAAGACAAAAAAATTCCGATTTGAGCTATCGCCTGCATTTATGGCACTTGTCGCCTTTTGCTTTTCGATAACCATAGGCACTCTTTGGGAATTTTTCGAATTTTCGGCAGATATGCTTCTCTCAACCGATATGCAGAAGGACTTTATAGTAAACACCGTATCCTCGGTTGCCCTCAATCCAAGCGGGGTCAACACCCCCGTAGTTATCGAGGATATAATAAAGACCACAGTTCTGACGTCAAGCGGAAGCGTTACCGTCATAGACGGTTATCTCGACGTCGGAATAGTCGATACCATGAAGGATATGTTCGTTAATTTTATAGGCGCACTCGTTTTCAGCATCATAGGCTTTTTCTATATCAAGCACAGAGGCAAAGGAAAGGTAGCAAGTAAGTTTATCCCCACGTATGAGGGAAACGAGGAGTAAAATATCAAAGGGCCTGCAGTTCGGGGCACCTTCCTTACGGATGGTGCCCCAATGATATCCGTTCCTTTAGGGAACGGGTGATATACCTATGGTATGATATCGCACTTTGTGCGATGATATATGCCTTCGGCATATTTAGGAACGGATATTATATCATATTTTTCACGAAGTGGAAATATATCATACGGCAACGCCGTATATCATATCTCGTTAGAGATATATCATTTCACCAACCGAAAGTGTCATTTTTCTTTATATAGACAAACAGAGACTACTTCGTAAAGAAGTAGTCTCTGTTGCAGTTTTTTTACATTTTCCTTGAATATTGGCTTGGTGTCATTCCGGTGACACGCTTAAACGTTCTGGTAAAATAGTGCGGATTGTCAAAGCAGAGCATATCCGAAATATTTGAAAAAGAGTGTCCGCCCTCCTCTATCAGTCTCTGCGCCTCGTTTATCTTCAATTTTATATAGTAGCGCATGGGGCTGTATCCGAAGCTCCTTTTGAACTCCGAGGTAAGATAGGTCTTTCCTGCGCCCGTAAGTCTGCACAGCTCCTCGATATTCAGCTTATCGTACAGCCTTGAATTCATTATGGTCACCGCTCTTGCAGATATATCCGCACCCTTATTTCTGACAGGGAATGAATAGCCCTCCGCTTCACCTCTCAACATAAATATCAGAAACTGCTCAAGATAGCTTCTGAGAAGCTGAAGCGAGCCGAGCGGAGCATCGGGATCAATTTTCATTTCACGCTGAAACGGGTCCTCAATATCCGATGAGAAGGTAAGACGGCTTTCGTTTATGAGCGACACCAGAAAGTTTACCATTCGCCCCGGTATCTTTCCGCTGTAATTATTGAAAAAGCTCATCGAGGGAGAATCGCACCTGAAGCTTATTATGCTTATACTTGCACTGCTTTTCTCGGATACTCTTATGCTGTAAAGCTCCCCCGGCTGAAAAAACGAGATCTCCCTCTCGCCCTGCAGTCTTTCGGTAAAGGCTCCGTTTTTCTCCCTTCCGATCAGCACCGCTTCGCCACCCGTGAAGACGATACATCTGTCCCTCGATCTCCTTTTTACGCAGTAGTATCTTCCGTCAAAATTCAGATGCTTAACGCACGAGATCTCGATAACGTTTATTTCGTTTACAATGCCGTGTCTTTCCGTTTCTTTCCGTTTCAGAGCCATACTATCCCTCTTGATTTTTATGAACTAAAATATACTTTTATCGTTCTAAAATGTATTTACTCTTGCGTTTTTGTATTATATCATTAAACTGTATAAAAATCAACACTTTTTCTATTACGAAGGGGCTTTGCAATGAGTGAGATAAGAATTACGAGCACCGATCAAAGCGTCGGTTGGTGGGGAACGCACGAGATAATACCGTGCAGGGAAACGGTCCCCTGCTCCGATACCGACAAAGAGCATGGCTGTCTTTCAATTACCGCCGACAGAATGGCGATGTTTTGCTTTAAGCGTGAGGATCCCGTCGATCTTACCGTGCTGGGCGAAAACGGTGCGGTAAGCATCTACATATATATTGACCATGCCTCCGACATTGCCGGAGCAGGACAGCTTGAGATATCGTCAAGCGGTCAGTCAGACCTTAACGAAAGCTGCTGGAATCTTTACGGCTTCAGATTCAACGACGGCTGGAACAAGATAATTCTGCCCTTCTCAAATTGCGATTCGATAGCAGGCGGAGCTGATTTTTCAGCTATTAACTACACGAGGATATACCTTCCTGTAAAGCGCCGTGCAACCATGAAGATAGCGGATCAGCAGTTTATTACCGTGCCGCCCGAGGTCGTACTCAACAGAGTTACCTATGCCGCTTGTGGCGGTGTAGGCACACAGCCGCCCTACGCAAACGTTGAGGACGGTGCCGAGATCACCTTAGGAGAGTGTACCTTTGAGCGAGAGGGCTTTGAATTCAGAGGCTGGTATGAATTCTCCGCCCCCGATAAAATATATATGCCGGGCGACAGCTATACCGTGCACTCAAGTGCTACCTTCTGCGCTAAATGGGAGGAGGTCGGCTTTGAGATACCCGAATTTGAGGATCTAAAGAGCTTCAGCTTCGAGCTTCCTATGGATGACGGCAGTGCATATCTTACGTCCGATAGCAATTCCCTCCGCCTTTCATACGGTAAAGGCGAGCTTGAGCTTATTACAGCCGCACAGATATTCTCGGAGGATAAGATCATTACGTATACCCCCTGCGGTATCAGCGGTAATATTCTGAGTGAGGAGGGTCTTGCAATTCTTTCGGTCACGCCCGAGGGAGATTCGGAGGTAATATCCTATTTCAACTGGAGCGAAAAGGAAAAGGCGCTGAGGAAACGCCTTCGCTTCCGATTCAGCAAGGATACCCTTGTAGACGAGATTCGTATGGAACGCTTCGAGGGTGCAGCGGCGCTTCTCGAGAACGATCTTATTGACCTTGAAAGACAGAAAAAGGCTGCAAACTACAACAGCTTCCCTGCATTTATGGGTGCCTTCTTTGCGGGAATCGAATATCCCGTTGCATCGACAAGGCAGGAGGATGACGGAAGCGTTATTATAGGACATTCTCCGTTTTCGATAAAAAAGGCAGGCATATGGCACGAGAGCCGCACCGAGATAATCGGACTTAGCGGCGACAGAACCGCCGAGGCTGCCTTCGAGGATTATTTCCTTCCCAGAACTCTTGCATACGGCACTAAAAGCTTCCATTTTAATTATAACTGCTGGTATTCCCCATCTCTCGGTTATCCCTTTGATGAAGAGATGATATTAAGATATGCAGACAGCGTTCTTAGCGGTCTTAGCAAGAGCGGAGAAATGTTTGATTCGTTTGCAATAGACAACGGATGGTCAGATCCCGAGGCAGTTTGGGAGGTCAACCGCAAAAACTTCAAACAGGGACTTACTCCTCTCGTTGAAAAGTGCGAGGCAGCAGGAAGCCGTCTTGGCGTGTGGTTCTCTCCCTCTGCGGCATATCCCGATGCACTCAGTCCGGGATGGGCAGTCAAGAGAGGCTATTCGGTAACCAACAGAGCGTGGCTCTGTCTGCACGATCCGAAATATGCAAGCGAGCTTGTTGCCAATATACCCTCAATAGTTAAAGAATACAACGTAAGTCACGTTAAAGCAGATGCGATGTTCCTCTCCTGCACGGGCGAGGGACACGGCCACAGGAACAAGTACGACTCAATAGAGCAGTCTGCCGACACTATGGTGCTTCTCTTCAATGAGATACGCCGTGCCAATCCCGATATATGGATAGAGACCACCTGCCTTGGATACAATCCGAGTCCGTGGTGGCTCGAATACGCACAGACCGCCGTCGGCGCCTTCGGAGACGATACCCCTCACGGAAGAATCCCTGCTCCCGATTACAGAATTTCGGGCACGAGCGGAAGAGATTTTTATAATATTCAGGGCTCACAGCGCTTCTACGCACCCGTTATAACTCAGGATGAAATGGGAGTAGTTCACCAGACCCCCTCCGATTTCACAGACGATATGATAGTCAATATAATGCGTGGCAACGCATTTATTCCCATGTATATCGACCCCGAAAATATGGACGCTGTACGCTGGCAGCGCATGGGCGATATAATGAAGTGGGCAAGGGCAAACGAGGAGACCATACTCTCAAGTGCTCAGACCCTCGTCACAGATAAGTGGCAGATCACCGGCAATACCTATCAGGAAAACAACGATGCCAGGATGTGCCGCACTCCCTACGGATATGCTCACGGCAGACTTATAATGCTTCGCAACCCCTGGATAGAAAAGCAGGAGCTTGAGATCACCGTACCCGACATAAAGGGCGGCCTGGCACGTATAGTTAGCCTTTATCCCAGAGTCAGACTTTATGCAGACGGCGTTCGGGGCAAAGAAAAAATAAGCATACCTCTTTACGGATACGAAACTCTCGTGCTTGAGGTCACAAACGATTTCGACACACCCTGCAAGCCGCTTGAAAGGGAGCCTCTTATAGAGGGCGAGACCACCGATCTCGTTATCCTTTCAAAAGAAGATGGAGATACCGATATAAGATTTGAAGCTTCTGTAAATCTTAAAAAGAACGCTCAGCTTCTCATCCTTATCGAAGCAAATCAGCCGGTAGGAGAGATATATACAGAAATATACTGCGACAAGGAAAAGCTTGACTGCACTATCACCGGAAGTGCGCAGGGTTGGGCAGCTACCTTCAAGCCCGTGCCTGAGCACTGGGTATTTGCAATAGCTGATATACCGCAGGGTGCACACGGCATAAAGGCGAGTGTTTCATCGAGGATAAAGCCGATATCCGTTTCGGCACATATAAGAATGACCGAGGCTCCGCTGAAGAGCAGCTATCCCAACGCTATACCTGCTCCCGAGCTTGTTGCGGGCGACAGCTTTACTCTTTTTTCGGACGATATGTGCGCTGTGAGCACACCCGAAGACACAGATACGGTAAACGGATCGGTCATATCGCTCTGCGACATCAAGCCCTGTGCAACCCTTTCCGCACTCGGATTCTTCTCCGACGGCTCAACGCAGACAAACGAGCCGATAAGACTTTGGAACGGTGAGAGGGCGGTAAAATACAACAGCGGTCTCTCGCTTCACGCCTTCGATGACGATACGGTCGCCTTCGTGGAATACGATATATCAGGCATGAACGCTACAGGCATCGAGGTGATCGCAGGCGTTGACTATTACCCGGTAATAGTAGGAACGCACCCCGGATCGTGCGAGTTCAGAATAGTCTGCGACAAAAGCGTTATTGCATCAAGTGATATAATTAAGGCGACCGATCCTTATACGGTTCTGAGGGCAGATATTCCCGAGGGTGCAAAAAGCCTCAGACTTGAGGTTACGAATGCACTCGACGGCTTTGCAGGTGACTGGGCAGATCTTGCAGACCCCAAGCTTTTTATCAAAAAATAAATATCAGGAGGTAGTTATGATAAGATCATTTACTGCGACAAAAAGGACTGCTGTCATTTTTGCGATGGTATTCATCCTTATAGTGACACTTTCGATAGCCACAAACGCTCAAGGCTACACGCTGAGCGGTACCGTTTCGGCAAACCGCCCCCGTGAGAGCGCAACGGTATCATTAATGACCGGAGAGCAGACGGTATACACCGCCGAGTTCTCATCTGATCGCACACACGGTCAGACCGATATTCCGTTCACGGTCACGGGCATATCGGAAGGCATGTACGATATGATAATAACCAAGCCGGGACATCTGAAATATACCCTTACCGGTCTCAGAATATCGGGCGACACCGACTTATCCGATGCCGTTTCTCCCGAGCTTATTGTCGGAGATATATCCGGTGACGGATATATTGACGGCACAGACGTTTCGTATCTCGTATACGATCTTACCAAAAGCGAGCAGGACGCAACCTACAAGCTTTCCGATCTGAACGGTGACGGATACAGAGATGCGATCGACACCTCCATTATTTCGTTCAATCTTCTCAAAAAGCCTAAGACCGAGACTTATCCAAGCCTGACCTTAGTCTCGTTTGTAATGGGCGATGGCGATGATGCCAAGGCGGCAGACGATATCTACGCTGAAGTTGGCGATGAAATAAGACTTCCCGGAAGCTCAGCGCAGAAGGCAGGATATATCTTCAGCGGCTGGAGCGACGGTGAAGCCGCCTACAAAAAAGGCGATATTTACACAGTATACGGAGACGTTACTTTTATGGCTATATGGACAGATGCAAATAAAATGACAGTTTCAAGCTGTGACAATTCGGACGAGTGGATGGGCTCTCCCATACCCTCACTTATAACAGAAAATGCCGCTGAGGGCAGCGGATGTATAGGCACCGATGCAAGCGAGCTTGCAATATTCAGCCTCGCAGGCGACTGGAACGTTACACCCTATCTTGAAAACGGTGCAATGCATATCTCGGTGTACGTCGATAACGCCGCAAACGTTACCGGCCCCACCGTTCTTGAGATAACCTCCTCGGGAGCACCCGACAGCCGTGAGCTTTCCTGGTCTATTCCCACGAGAAGCATAAAGAGCGGCTGGAACGATTTTACCCTCCGCTTTACCGATGCAGCAGAGGAGGGCGGTGCACCCGACCCCTCAAAAATGAACTATATACGCTTCTATATGTATCTTTCGGGAAGCACGAGCGTCAGAATAGACGATCTTTATCTTACACTCGTGCCGGAGGAAGAAAAGACCTACCGTGTGACCTACACGAGAAATCTCGGCACAGGGAACGCTCCCGAGCTTATAATGGCAAACGAATACGATCTTATCACCGTAAGCGACAATACCTTCGAGCGTGAAGGATATACGTTTGAGGGATGGTATGAGGAAAAGACCGGCGTATACGTACAGCCGGGCGACAAGGTGACCGTTACCGATAACCTTACCTTGGTTGCACAGTGGAGATCGGAAGGTCCGGGTGAATATCAGTTTGCAGAAATGGGCAACGAAGATCTCACCTACCCTCTTCCCGTATCTGGCAAAAACAGTGCACAGCTTACCGTTTCAGCCGATCAGCTGCTGCTGTCTCACGACGGAAAGGCCATCTCACTCACCCCCTACGCACTCTTTGACGACGGACTTACGGCAGATGATATCACTCCCGTTATCACCGGAGTATACGGCGACCCTGCCGCACAAAGCGGACTTGTGCTTGAGCTTTCGGATATAGAATTCGCAAATGACAAGGTTATTCTCTCGTCTCTTGCGCCTGCTCAGTCTCTTTCGGCTATAAGAGTTGCGACAGACGCTACGAATCAGATAAGCGAAGCTATGAAGATATTTGACGGCGGCGAGAGCTATTACACTCCCGATACGGGTGTCAGCGTTCACGCATTCAATGCTTCCACAAGCTCAGATATCGCATATCTTACCTACGATATATCAAGCCTTGACGTAACGTCCTTTACAGCAACGCTTGCAATGGATTACGGTGCAGCCCTTCTCGGAAACTTCTCGGGAAGCTCTGAGTTTATATTCTACTGCGACGAAAAAGAGGTATACAGAAGCGGCAAGGTAGGCGTTACCGAGCCTGTAAACGTCACTATCGAGATTCCAAAGGGCACTCAGACCTTTAAGATAGAGGTCACCGATGCAGGCGACACCAACAGCGGCGACTGGGCGAATATCGCAAACGGATACTTCGCCAAGGGCTCTGTAGGAAAGACGCCAAAGCGCACTGCACTCGCATTTATCGGGTGGGACAGCGAGCACGGTGTTTTGTCAAAGAAGATAGCTTATAAATATAACGATCTTGAATCGAGCGTAACTCTGCGTGAGATCACTCTCGACACCTATCCCAAGACCGGGGAAAACTCACTTGAAAACGATCTTATCACCGCAACGACTCAGGCTGCGGCACTCAATTATTCAAGCTTCCCTGCATATCTTACAAACTTCTTCGTCGGAATAGAGTTTCCGACCGCATCCACAAGACAGTCGGATACCGATGTAACGGTTGCCCATCAGCCTCATATGAGCGTAAAGAGCGATGAATGGTACGAAACCAAGACCGAGGTGATCGGTATTGCTCAGGGTGATACGCAGGATGCCTTCCAAAGCTATCTCCTCTCGAGAGCGCTGGTTGGAAGCTATCCTTCCTTCCACTTCAACTATAACAGCTGGTGGTCGATAGGCTTCCCCTTCACAGAAAGCATAATCGATAACCTTATCGATAATGTTTGCGGTAACCTCTCCAAATACGGCGAATGCTTTGACTCCTTCGCACTCGATATGGGCTGGTCAAACCCCGAATCCATCTGGGAGATAGACTTTAGCGGATTCCCCGACGGATTTACCAATATAGGAAACAGTGCCGCACAGTACGATTCACGCATAGGACTTTGGTTCTCACCGTCCGCCGCATATCCCGATGCCCTTAATCAGAGATGGGCAAGACAAAACGGTTATTCGGACGTTGATTCGAGATACCTCTGTCTCTACGATGAAAAGTATACCAGCGAGCTGGTAGAGAACATCCCCTATATCATAGGCGAATACGGAATAAATATGGTCAAGTGTGACGGTCTCTTCCTCAACTGCGGCGGAACCGATCACAATCACACCAATTCCACCACCTCGATAGAAAGATCGGCTGAAAACGTGATAGCTCTCTATCAGGCAATGGTAAAGGCAAATCCGAGCATCTGGATAGAAACCACCTGCTACGGCTATAACCCCAGTCCCTGGTGGCTGATGTACGTAAGCTCTATGGTCGGTGCTTTCGGTGACGACGCTCCTCACGGCAGAGTTCCTGCTCCCGAATACAGAATATCGGCAACCACAGGCCGTGAATACTACAATCTCCAGGGCGCAACCGTCTATTACGCTCCTGCGGCATCTCAGGAGGAGCTCGGTGTCATTCATCAGACAGCCGACGACTTCACAGACGATATGATAGACGTTCTCATGAGAGGTAACGCATTTGTTCCCATGTATATCAATCCCAACTATATGAGCGATGCAAGATGGGAAAGAATGGCGAATATTATGAAGTGGGCAAGAGCAAACGAGGGTGCTATCTTATCAAAGACCGCTGTAATTCTGCCCGAGGGCTGGGAGCTTGACGGCAATACCTACGCCGCAGTTCAGAATGCGGCTATGACAAGAACTCCCTACGGCTACTCGCATAGCGGTCTCGTTATGCTCCGCAACCCCTGGATAGAAAAGCAGAGCATAACGGTAACGCCTCCGATAGACGAAGGCGACAGCGGCACATACGATCTCATCAGCGTTTACCCCGAGGTAAGAGTTTACGCTCAGAACGTAACTGCCGATACAGACGTTACCGTAACCCTTTCGGGCTATGAAACTATCGTTCTCAAGACAGTTGCCCCCGGCACAGTTTCCGGAAGCGTTTATACCGCACCGAGCACGGTTTCGGTAAGCGATAACCTGCGTGATATAACGGTAGATGCAAGCAGTGGCGTAGATCTTACCTACACTGCAACCGTAACGACGACTACAGGTGACAATCAGCTTCTCGTGCTGATAGAGGCAACAGATGCGCTGAGCTCTCCGCAGATAGCCGTCAAGATAAACGGAAGCACCGCTCCGCTCACCTACGTTGAATCTGCAACGGGCTGGACGGCAACCCTTCTTCCCACGCCAGAAAACTGGAAGTACGCAATAGCCGAGCTTCCCATAGGCGAATCGGAGATAGAGGTGACCGTAAGCACAAGTCAGCTTCTTTCAAACCTCGGAATCTACGTGCGCACGACAAAGAGCACACCAAATGCAACGTCATATACCGAGGCGGCACCTTCACCCGAGAAGATAGCCGTTGATTCTACTATCATTTACAGTGAAGACTTCACCTCCTCCGATACAGACCCGTTTGCAGGTCTTGCCTCTGTTTCGCTCACACAGCTGACTCCCAAGTCTTATTCGAGTGCAGTCGCATTCAATACAAACGGCCTCAATCAGAATAACGATCCCATAAAGCTGGCAAGCGGTGCATCCTATCAGACCTATGATACAGGAATTTCGCTCCACGCATTCGTTGACGATAAGACTGCCGCATACGTCGAATACGATATATCGAGATATACCTTCGATTCACTCTCGATGATAATAGGCTTCGACTACGGAACGGTATTGCTCGGCAACCCCTACGGAAGCGGAGTTATCAAGGTACTGATAGACGGCGAGGTAGTCCACGACAGCGGATTTATGAAATCGACCGACCAGCCGCAAAGCGTTGATATAGCAATACCGCAAAGCGCAAGGACACTGCGTATAGAGGTATACAACGGCGGTGAAAATAACGAATACGAGATATGGAACAGCGGCGACTGGGCAACCATCGCAACTCCCACACTTTACAGAAAAAATCAAGGATAAACACCACTTACAGGGGATACATTAATCGGGGAGACCCTTTTTATAAAAAGGTCATTACCTAACGATTATTGTTTGAAAAACCGCACAGCGTAGGCTGTGCGGTTTTTGGGAGATCGCACGCTGTGTTTGCAAATGCTAACGGCGATCTCACGACCCCTACCCCAAAAACTTTTGGGGCAAAAAACAAAACTATAAAATATTCCTTTGCGAAGTCAAAGGAATATTTGAGTAGGTCACAATCTATGTCTGCATTATCTGACGGTGACCTACAGCGAACATAGTGCTCTATTTAAAAACCGGCCTTACAAGGTCGGTTTTGTTTGTTATAACATCGCTGTCTACACCGCACCTGTAGGGCGGTGGCTTGCTGCCGCCGCAAGATGTTAGCACAAAATCACCCCCAAATCAAACGCATATTCTCATACTATTGCGAGTATAATAATCACGGTGGTGATTATTATGCTTAAAAAGGCAAAGCCTTACATTATTTCAATTGCGATAGCCCTTGCAATCGGCGGTGCGGCGGCACTACTTACACGAAGCAGTATGGATATCTACAGCGAGATAGCAACTCCGCCCCTCTCTCCCCCGTCAATACTTTTCCCAATCGTCTGGACCATTCTGTACATTCTTATGGGAATAAGCGCAGCTATCGTCTATACCTCTCAGCCAACAGGATACGCAACCGACTGCAGACGAGAGGGCCTTATGATATACGCTCTGAGTCTGATAGTCAACTTCTTCTGGAGCATCTTCTTTTTTAATGCAAGATGGTTCCTGTTTTCGTTCATCTGGCTGGTGCTTCTCTGGGCACTCATCCTCGCAACCATAATGAAATACCGCAAGGTATCCCCTCTCGCCGCATATCTTCAGATACCCTATCTTTTGTGGGTAACCTTCGCAGGATACCTCAACTTCGGCATATTCATCCTGAACTGAAAGACACCGGCATTGCACTCGCAATGCCGGTGTCTTTTTGTTACCGAAAATTCTTGACAAGAATTTTCGGTAACTGTATAATATTATCAGCACTGTATCACCAAATCATATCGTACGATAGGAGACAAAAATGAAAAGAAGGTTATTGACTATTCTCTTGGTGATTTTACTGATTATTACTATAACAGCATGTAACGACATATCAGATATCAGTGAAACAGAAAATGAAACGGAAGATATAACGGAAAGCGAGTCTGATACTCAAGAAGAAAGCGAGATCGAGCCCGCTGTCGAATCGGAGCTGCACGGCATCATCAAAAGCAGCGACAGGCTGGTAGCAAAATCTGAGCCTGTTGGCTTTATCCCCTATCCCGACGATATATCTACGCAAGAACAGGGCGGTTATACGGACGGCATTCATCAGTATCAGTTCTTTATAAAAAAGGATAACGCAAGCAAACAGAAAAATAACATAGTCCGCTTGGTGAAATACGATATAGAAAAGCAGGAAAGCGTTGCGGTAAGCGAAAAGCTTTATCTTAACCACGCAAACGATCTTACCTACAACGAAAAGGAAGGCGTCCTTCTGGCGTCGCACTGTCATTTCTACGGAAACCGTATATCAATGATCTCTCCCGACACTCTCGAGGTAGTCGATTCGGTTGATATAGATATGGATATATACTGCATCACTTATAACGAGAGCCGTGACCGCTATGCAGTAGGCCTGCACGGAGGGCAGGATTTCCGCATATTGGATTCGGATTTTGAGCCGATAGGACCCATCCATAAGGCTACGGACCTTACCGAAGGCTATACTACCCAGGGATGCGCCAGCGACGATGAGTACATATACTTCGTGCTCTACAGCGAAAATGTGATTACCGTGTACGATTGGGACGGTAATTTTATGTCGCTTATATATCTTGACATTTTGGGCGAGACCGAAAATATCAGCGTTGTGGGCGAGGATATCTACGTCGTTACCTCTGCAGAAGACGGTGCGGCAATATACAAGATAGATTCCCTTGAAAAATTCGAGGTCTCTCCCCTGCGCAGCGTCGAGGGCGAGCCCACGCCGGCTGCAGACAGCGGAAAATATCTGACAGACTTTATTTCTGCCGACAGAATAGCAGCATATCTGCCGCTTGACAAGTCAGAAAAGGATGCGCTCGGCAAGGTAAATACGGCAGTAAACAATACGGTAAATTACATACCCGGACGGTTTGGCGAAGCAGCATCGCTTGATGAAGGTTATATTTCCATAAGCGATCACTCCCCTGAAAATTCAAGCTTTGCAGTATCGTTTTGGATAAAAACTCCGGGCACGAGCGGAGATCCGTGTATTATCTCCAACAAGGATTGGGAAAGCCGCAACAACCCGGGATTCCTCCTTGCACTCACTCATAACTGCACACTGTTCAATATGGGCAGTGAGGACGGCTCCGACGGTGTGAAGCTGTACTATCCGCTTCCCTTTGATCACACTTACGGATGGATGCACGTCATTCTCTCTGTAGACAGAGAGGCAGGCACGGTAAGTGTGGCTTATGATTTTAACGATTTCACGACGATAGATATTCCCGAAGCTTTAAAGAACGCTTCGTTTAACGCATTCGACGTTCTGAATATCGGTCAGGACGGAACGGGTGCGTATCCCGATCATCTCCCGGCCACTATTGATGAGCTTATCATCTTTGAAGGCGCCTTTACGCAGGAAGACGTCTCCGCCCTCGCACAATATTACGGAATAGAGTGAACGGTACAAACCGCATATCGCAGAATCCTCAACTTCGGCATATTCATCCTGAACTGAAAGCACCGGCATTGCGCTCGCAATGCCGGTGTCTGTTTTATGAAATTACTTGCTGGCTTCTTCAATAGCAACCGCAACAGCAACGGTAGCACCAACCATCGGGTTGTTACCTCTCACTATGAAAGTCGAAGATATCGCAAAAATTGCTGTTTTTTCTTCCTCATAAACTTTTTTATCTATGAGGAGGTTCTCTATCCCCAACCGGCTCTACTCATCCCTGTCCGTTGTTGAAAAAATGTTAAAAATGATTTTCTCGATACATTTTCAACATTATAAAGATTTTATAATATCTATGCAGGAAAATGTCCCCCTAAACACTTTTGTATATTTGTATGTTGACATTCTAATGTGTATTTGTTATAATATATTCGCAGTATTGGGGAGACACCCATCACAAAAAACTGGTATTGCAATCTATCAAAAGGGGATGACACCCATAGAAAAAAACATAATTGTGGTAGATGAAACTGGAAAAGAATATGAGGCTACATACCCCAAACGGGCAAAAGGTCTTGTTAAAAATGGCAGGGCACGCTTCATAGACGAAAATAAAATATGTTTGCTGTGTCCGCCGGAACTTGAATTGGAGGACAAGAAAATGTCAGAAAATAAATCTACCGAGCAAGTAACCAGCACTCAGAGTGTTGAAATCTCTGTCAATGACAGCAAATCTCTCACAGCAAGAGAAGTTTTTGAAAAAATCTCTGAATTGCAGAAACAGTTAACCGAAAGTTCGTATCATTCACTACATAGATTGGATGATTCAATAACCTCAATTTGTGAAAGTGAAGATAACGAAGAAAAAGGTAAACAAATCAGTGAGGTCTGCACTGTATATCAACTACGAGAAGGGACATTTGTGAAGATGCTTGCTTTCTACGAAAAGATGTACAGCGATTTGAACGTGATAGAAACGCAAAAGATTGCTATCGTTAAATCCGCTTTTTCGGAACAAATTGAATGCATTTCCAAGAGTGATTTAAACCAAGAGGATAAGTTTGCTGCTATTACGGATGTTACGGAAAAAATTGCTGATTTAACCCAAAAACTTTTGATTCCTGCATCAGTCCCCACCGGTCGGCAAAAAGTGGCAGAGGAAATGACCAGGATTATCAAAAGTCAAAGTTCCGACTCGCTGAGTCGAGAGAATGCAGTTGCAATATTATCGGCTTATATGTGCGAATAACTCACAAAATTTAGGAGGCGAAAAATCGCCTCCTTTTATTATTTTCTGCAATCACAATAAAAAAACAAGGTTTGAAGTCCTAAAACCTCAAACCTTGTGTGAAAATCATTCAAAAATCACTATATTCAGTGGTTTTTCTTACTTCGCTGCTTCTTCGATAGCAACTGCAACTGCAACGGTTGCACCTACCATGGGGTTGTTACCCATACCGATGAGACCCATCATCTCAACGTGTGCGGGAACGGATGAAGAGCCTGCGAACTGCGCATCGCCGTGCATACGTCCCATAGAGTCTGTAAGGCCGTAGGAAGCAGGACCTGCAGCCATATTATCGGGATGAAGCGTTCTTCCCGTGCCTCCTCCGGATGCAACTGAGAAGTACTTCTTGCCGTTTTCAAGCGCCCACTTCTTGTAGGTACCTGCAACGAGGTGCTGGAATCTTGTGGGGTTGGTGGAGTTACCTGTGATGGAAACGTCAACACCCTCCATCTTCATTATAGCAACGCCTTCAAGAACGTCGTTTGCGCCGTAGCACTTAACCTTAGCCTTGTCGCCGTTTGAGTATGCGGTGGACTTAACTACAGTAACCTCGTCGTTATAGAAGTCGTAGTCTGTCTGAACGTATGTGAAGCCGTTAATTCTGGAAATGATATACGCTGCGCCCTTACCGAGACCGTTAAGGATTACGCGAAGGGGTTCTTTTCTTACCTTATTAGCTGTACGTGCGATACCGATAGCGCCTTCAGCAGCTGCAAAGGACTCGTGACCTGCGAGGAAGCAGAAGCACTTT
>JAZSMJ010000042.1:0-9585 GCA_045535815.1 Eubacteriales bacterium | reverse complement strand
CGAAGGTCTGCCTTGCACAAAAAAGGAAGCTTGTGAAGGTCTTCAATGCCCTTGATATCCTCGGGCTTGACTCCCTTTTCATCCATAAGGCTTTTGTAGTACGGAACGTGCTCGTATACGTGCTTTACCTGGCGCACAAGCTTTTCCGACTGAAGCTTTTTGATCTCTTCGACCGGCATCGTTTCTATTTCCGGTTGATAGTATCGGCTCATTGGTGTCACCTCTGTTTAATAAATTACCGTGATGATTATATCACACTCTGTCAAAGGATGTCAACACAATATAAGAATGTCAAATTATTTTTTTACTTGAAAAAAGCCGAGTGCCGTGTTATACTGTTATGTAATGATAAAATGCAGATGGGAGAGTTATACCATGCACGACGAGCTGACGAAGGTCGATATAAAAAAGATGCAGGACGAGATAGACTACAGAACGGGGGTACTGCGCCCCGAGCTTATAAAAGCGGTACAGGCGGCAAGAGCACTCGGTGACCTCAGCGAGAACTTTGAATACAGCTCAGCAAAGCGTGAGCTGGGCAGAAATAACAGCCGTATTATATACCTTCAGCAGATGATAGCCACCGCAAAGGTCATAGAGGATAACTCGGCAGAGGATACCGCAGGACTTTTCGATACCCTCGTGCTTTACTATGAAAGCGAGGACGAGGAAAGGACCATCAAGCTGGTCACCACACTCCGCCAGGACGTTTTGGAGGGTCTGATCAGTAAGGAGTCGCCGCTCGGCAAGGCACTGCTCGGGCATAAGGTCGGAGACCGTGTCTGCGTTAAGGTGAGCGACGAGCGCAAATATTACGTCACTATCAAAAAGATAACCAAGGGCGAGGACGACGAGTCCCTCCCTATAAGTCCGTATTGATAAATCCCCTCGGGAATCCGAGGGGATTTATCAATACACTCTTCACTACAGTTGCTTGCTACTTGTTTTGCAAATATTCCGTTTCCTCCGAGCAAAAAATTCTTGGAATTTTTGCTCGCGGGAACACGGTCACCGACCGTGAGGAATATTTGTTGGGGTCGCACTCTGTGTTCGTGCTCTCTCTCGGCGACCCACATTCTCTCTTCCCTACAGTTGCTTGCAACTGCAATCCGCTTATTCCCCCAATTCAGTTGACATTAAATCCCACAGGGTGTATACTAAAATATATGATAAAAACCTTCAAGAGGACTGTACAATGAAAAAGAATGCATTTAGTAAAATTTTAATCCTTGCGGTGTCGGTTATCGTCTTTGTCGCACTTATGTCATTTTCCGCATCTGCGGCATCAGGCAAATGCGGTGATGACCTCACCTGGACGCTCCATGGTGACGGCACGCTTGAGATAAGCGGCAGTGGTGATATGTGGGATTATGAGCACTATTCAGAAAACGGAACTATAGCTCCATGGAGAGAATATGCGAGCAGTCTGAAAACCTTAAAGCTTAATGAAGGCATAACGCATATAGGAAAATGTGCATTTTATTATTGTACCGGCTTCACCGGTGAGCTTGAGATACCGGATAGCGTAACTACTATAGGAGAATCTGCATTTATCGATTGCTCCGGCATTACCTCAATCACTGTGTCAGAAAATAACCCTGTATACTCATCGTATGACGGAATGCTTTTTAATAAGAATAAGACGGAGCTTATATCCGCCCCGGCCGGAAAGACAGGCACACTAACAATACCTGATAGCGTAACTACTATAGGAGATAACGCATTTTTCAGTTGCTACGGCTTCACAGGTGATCTTGTGATACCCGACAGTGTTACGACTATAGGATATATGGCATTCTATGGTCTCAACTTCACGGGTGATCTTGTTATACCCGACAGCGTAACTACTATAGGAGATTATGCATTTTGGCTTTGCACCGATTTTACAGGCAAGCTTGTGATACCTGACAGCATTACTGCTATTGGGGCAGGTGCATTTGGCGAGTGCAAAGGCTTGACGGGTGATCTTATTATACCTGACAGCGTAATAACTATAGGAGACTATGCATTTCACAATTGCTATGGCTTCACAGGTAATCTTGTGATACCCGACAGCGTAACAAGTATAGGAGAAGATGCATTTTACTATTGCCGTGGCTTCACGGGTGATCTTGTGATAGGCGATTCCGTTACAACTATAGGAAACTATGCATTTTACGGTTGCCGTAGCTTCACGGGTGCTTATATTCCCAAGAGCATTGCGAACATTGGTTTGGGCGCATTCAGTGGCTGTACGTCTTTAAAAAACGTATACTACTCAGGCTCCGAAGCAGAATGGAACGGTATAACCATCGGCTCAAACAACGATCCGCTTTTGAATGCGAACATACTGTGCAAAGCGGTCATTGCCTCCGGCAAGTGCGGAGATAACCTCACCTGGACGCTCAACAATCACGGACTGCTTGAGATAAGCGGTAGCGGTGATATGTATGATTACAACAGATACACAACGTCTGCACCGTGGTATCAATACGCCGATACAATCAAGACATTGAAGCTATCCGACGATATAACTTATATAGGGGATTATGCTTTTTATGAATGCAGTTCCTTAACAGGGACTCTTGATATATCCCAAAATATTACTTCGATAGGCAATTATGCTTTTTATAATTGCAGCAGATTGATCGGAAACCTTGTAATACCTGACACCGTTACAAATATAGGATACTATGCATTTTACGGTTGCAGAGGATTCACAGGCAATCTGGTTTTACCCGATGGTGTAACCACTATTAGTAATGGTGCATTTTATAATTGCAGCGGCTTTACGGGAGATCTTGTTATACCAGATGGTGTAACCTATATAGACTATGGTGCATTTCGCGGGTGCGACGGCTTTACGACAGTCTACATACCCAAAAGCATCACGTATATTGATGAGTATGCATTTTATGGGTGTTATTCTATCGAAACCGTATATTATGCAGGCAGTGAGACAGGGTGGAACAGCATAAATATTGCCAAGAATAACGATTTTCTTCTCAATGCTGAAATAAAGTTTGCCGAAATTGATTCCGGCAAGTGCGGTGACGACCTTGTCTGGTCGCTCTATACAGACGGCACGCTTGAGATAAGCGGCAGCGGTGAAATGTATGATTACACCACAAAATATTCAAACGGTAAATATATCACGGGTGCACCGTGGGGGCAGTACCAAAGCAAGATCAAAGCTATAACGATCAACGAAGGTATAACCGGTATTGGAGAGCTTGCATTTTACAATTGTACCGCTTTCACAGAAAATCTCGTTATACCTAACAGTGTAACAAATATAGGATATAGTGCATTTTACGGATGTACCGAGTTCACCGGCGATCTTGTAATAGGTAATAGCGTTACAACTATAGGTAGCAATGCATTTTCCGATTGCACCGGTTTTACAGGCAAGCTTGTGATAGGCAATAGCGTTACAACTATTGGAGGAGGTGCATTTTATAATTGCAGCGGCTTCACCGGTGATCTTGTAATACCGAACAGCGTAACAACTATAGGTGGATCTGCATTTTACGGATGCAGCGGATTTACCGGACAGCTTGTTATACCTAACGGTGTAACAAACATAGAATATAGTGCATTTTATAATTGTAGCGGCTTCACAGGCGACCTTATTATACCCGATAGCGTTACTACTATTGGTAATAGTGCATTTAGAGCTTGCGAGAAAATAACGTCAATAACCGTATCAGATAATAACGAAAATTATTCATCCGAAAACGGAATACTGTATAACAAGGATAAAACTACAGTAATCTGTACTCCCGCAAGTACATCGGGAGTCCTTACAATACCCGACAGCGTAACTACTATAGGAGATTATGCATTTGAGAATTGCAAGGACTTAACGGGTGACCTTATTATACCAGACCGCGTAACGACTATTGGTGGAGGTGCGTTTTACGGCTGCACGGGCTTGACAAGTGTAACCGTACCAACAAGCGTTACCGATATATACAGTAATGCCTTTTATGGCTGTACGTCTATTGAAACGGTTTATTATGCCGGCGGAAGATCAGAATGGGAAAAAATTAATATTTCATCCGAAAACGATCCGCTTAAAAACGCTGAAATAATCTATGCCTACATAGACTCCGGAATGTGCGGTGACAACCTCACATGGAAGCTCACGAACGACGGCACGCTCACTATAAGTGGCAGTGGCGATATGGATGATTATACATCCTACACCAACGCGCCATGGTATAGCTACAGAAACAGTATTACCTCTCTCGTCTTCGACGGAGAGATCACTTCCATAGGTGATTATGCTTTTTACAATTGCAGCAATTTAACCGGTGACCTTGTTATCCCCGATAGTGTAACAACTATTGGAAGCTATGCTTTTTATTATTGTAGTGGCATTACAGAAATAGCAATTGGAAACAGCACATCACATATCAACTCTTCCGCTTTTTATGGGTGCTCATCACTCGAGACAGTTTATTACGAAGGTTGTGCTACGGAGTGGAGCAAAATAAGCATAGGCTCGTATAACACACCTCTGAAAAACGCTACCAGAACATACGCACACATCGCCTGCGGTGAATGCGGTGACGATTTGACATGGGAAATCACGAATGACGGTACTCTCAAGATCAGCGGAAGCGGTGATATGAATGATTATTCATACAGCAACGTTCCATGGTATAGCTATAGAAACAATATTACCTCTCTCGTCTTCGACGGAGAAATTACTTCCATAGGTGATTATGCGTTTTATTATTGCAGCAATTTAACCGGAAGCCTTGTAATCCCCGACAGCGTAACGATTATAGGCGAATCTGCATTTTCCGGACGCTCGGGCTTAACCGGAAGTCTTGTGATCCCCGAAGGTGTAACAACTATAGGTCCCCGGGCATTTTCCGGTTGCAGCGGCTTCACCGGTGAGCTTGAGATACCCGACAGCGTTACGTCTATTGGAAACGATGCATTTTACAATTGCAGCGGCTTTGTCGGAGAGCTTGTTATTCCTAAAGGAATTACGTCTATAGGCAGTTCTGCATTCTGTGGACTTTCCGGAATAACGTCTATATCGATTTCGGATGAAAACGGTTATTATTCATCCGAAAACGGTATACTGTACAACAAGGATAAGACCACTCTGATATCTGCTCCCTCGGGAATTGTCGGAAACATCAGCATTCCCGACACCGTAACGAGCATAAGCAATTATGCATTTTACAACTGCAGCAAGCTTACAGGAGCTGTCGTTATTCCCGAAGGCTTTACATCTATCGGAAGCAGCGTATTTTACGGATGCATCGGCATTACAGAGGTAACTGTTCCCAAGAGTGTTACGAGTATAGACTGGGATGCATTTTATGATTGCACGTCTATTGAAACGGTCTATTACGACGGTGGAAGATCGGAATGGAACAGCATAAGCATATACTCAGGAAACGATCCGCTTAAAAATGCTGAAATAGTCTATGCATACGTTGATTCCGGCAAGTGCGGAGATAACCTCGCATGGAAGCTTACGCACGACGGCACGCTTACCATCAGCGGAAGCGGCGATATGTACGACTACACTAAAAAATATTCAAACGGTAAATACATATCGTCTGCACCGTGGGGACAGCATACAGACAATATCAAGGCCTTGAATATAGACGAAGGTATAACTCACATAGGAAATTATGCTTTTTATGAATGCAGTTCCTTAACAGGGATTCTTGATATACCCGACAGCGTTACTGCGATAGGTGATTATGCATTTTATAGGTGTATGGGGCTCAACGAAAGCCTTGTTATTCCGGAAAAGGTAACGCATATAGGCAATTATTCCTTCTACGGATGCACCGGATTCACCGGTGATCTTGTTATTCCCGATAACGTAACATATATAGGTGAATATGCGTTTAACGGTTGCGGAGTAACGGGTGATCTCATAATCGGAAACAGTGTCGAAACCATTGCATCGCATGCTTTTTGTGGCTGCAACGCCAAAGGAGACCTCATCATACCCGACAGTGTAAAATATATAGGAAACAGTGCATTTGCTAATTGTTGGAACTTTACCGGAAATCTCGTGCTGGGAAAAAGCATAGAAAGCATAGGGGACTTTGCATTTGATAACTGCAACGGCTTCAGAGGTGATCTCATTATTCCGGATAGCGTAACGGCCATAGGTAGTGAAGCATTCGACGGTTGCGACGGCTTTTCCGGAGGTCTTATATTAGGAAGCTCTGTTGTAACTATTGGATCGAGAGCATTTTATGATTGCGACGGATTCACGGGAGATCTTGTTATACCCGATTCCGTTACAACTATAGGTCCCAATGCATTTTATGGTTGTGATGGACTTACAGGCACTCTTACGCTTGGCAAGGGATTAAAAACTATAGCTACAAACGCATTTATGTCCTGTAAATTTACGGGCGAGCTCGTTATACCAAACGGAGTAACACATATCGGAAGTACCGCATTTTATTGGTGTACCGGCTTTACCGGTGACCTGATACTTCCGGAAAGCATTACGTCTATCGAAAGCGGTGCATTTAAAATGTGCAACGGTATCAACGGAGATCTCGTTATTCCGGAAGGCTTTGAAACCATCGGAGAAAATACTTTCTCAAGCTGTAATTTTAGCAGTGTGTTTATTCCGACGTCTGTTACGAGAATAAACAAAGAAGCCTTTTACAGCGCAAAAATTAAAACGGTATACTACGCAGGCAGCGAGGCTGAGTGGAATGAGATAGCTATTTATTCCGGAAACGATGCGCTTCTCAATGCTGAGATAGTATTTGAAACCGTGCCACAGCCGGTTATTGCAACTGCTGTCATATCGAGTGCGAATAATTCTATCCCCACGACGCTTACGTTTTTTGACGGCTCGAACACCTTTACGGTGGTCGAGGGCGAGGACGGCGGATTTGATATAACGGAAATACCCAACGGTATCTACACCGTTACCGCAAGCAAGCTCGGTCATCTTTCGCACACGGTAACGGGAGTTGCATTTGCCGGAAGCGACATTTATTTCGGAAATATCAAGCTAATACCCGGTGATGTCAGCGGTGACGGATTTATCGACGGCGTTGACGTTGCGCTTTTAGCAAGAAAGCTCCTCTCTATACCCGAAGAGAACGATCCGAACAATCTTAACGGAGACGGATTTATCGACGCTCTTGACGTTTCGATCCTTGCAAGCAACATGTTCAAAACACCGACCTCATCAAAGTTTGGTGAATAAAACATACCGCACACCCATCGGGTGTGCGGTATTTTCTTATTCCAAAAATTTATCTCTTAGCTTTGCTTTGTCCGCTTCGCTTACTCGCAAAACGTCCCTTATATAATTATCGAGACTGCCACAGCGCTCCTCTATCAGCGAAACGTACTGCTCTGCCGTTTCTCTCTGAACGAACATTACGTAATTCAGAGCATCTCTGAATTCGGGGGATATTTTATCCTTTATACGCTCAAGCTCCTGAATCATACTGCTGTTGGTCAGCATATAATCGTCTATTATCTTATCCATCGGAGCGCCCAGCGCCGTGAGCAGCAGAAGGGCTGCAACTCCCGTTCTGTCCTTGCCCTGCGTGCAGTGCCAGAGCACCGCACCCTCTGACTCAAGCAGAAGCGAGAAGAACTCTCTGTAGGCTCTGTCAGCCGCCTCACCCCTCGTTATATCGTGATAGAAATTACTGAACACTCCCGAAACGTCGGCGGGCAGATGCTTAAGATCCAGATAAAAATCCTCAAAAACGGGGAGCGCATGATATCTCGCACCCTTTATATCGGCATCGGGAGCCTTGCTTATCTCCTTCATGCTTCTGAAGTCGATGACAGTTTTTACACCTATCTTATCTCTGAGAAACGCCGTATCAACGTCGGTTGCCTTATAAAGATTGCCCGATCTTATCAGCATATTCTCCTTTATTCTTTTGCCGCCCTCGCACTCGATGCCTCCGAGCGTTCTGGCGTTGCTTATCCCTTGAAAAATGTATATCATTGTGGACTTTCCTTTATTAATCAATAATAATAACGATTTGAATTATCGATTTTATTGTTATAAGATGAGATCAAGCAACCGAACAGTATCTGTGAGATTCCGGAAGCAATACCAAAAACACTAAATGTAAGAAGCGCTCCGATCGATGAGAATATACCGGACACGAAGCAACAGAATGAGATATATCCTGAAAACATTTCTATCTCTCCACCGCGGAAAGCCTCTGCCAGCTTGTTTAACGAACGTATCAATGCCGAATAGTAAATGACGTACATTACCGCAGTTATAGATGAAATCATCAATACTGAGGCGAACATTTGACTCAGCCATCCGTCGAGCTGAGACAATGAAAAAAATGCGATTATTATCCACAGACCGTAATTATAAATAGCGCTTAACCAAGAAATAACTTTTATTGTAGTTATTCCGGAAGTTTTCAAAGGAACATACGAATTGCTGTTTTTAACAGATGTGTATATCATCCACAGACCTATCATTATAATAATAGAGGGAACTGAAGTGATAATTGTACCAATTCCTTGTATGCTGTTAAAAAAATAAAGCACATCAGAGTCAAAAATATAATAAAAAGCATCGGTAATCGACAATTCTAATCCAAATAGCGCTGATAGACGGTCCAGCGTATTAATAAGTCCGCCGGAGGGTGCTATATTTAAAATGCTTCCTGCCAATCCCACAGTAAAGAATATGATAGAACACAAGAGCAACCCGGAGTTCTTAAACATTGAAATAATTCTAAGAGATTTAATCTCCTTAGCTTCATACTGCGTATTATCTTGGTATTCGGTTCTGTATACGGTATCTCCATACTCATCTGAATTATCCAATGTTTTTTCTGCGTTCGGAGTATCGTTTGATATCCTTTTTCCGCATCCTTTACAGAACACGGCATCTTCATCATTTAACGCACTGCAATTCATGCATTTTTTAACAATACAATATGACGCAACATCGTTTAGATTCGACGTAACATCTACCTCTTTAATCTTTTTTTCGAGTTGTGCTCCGTTTTTTTCTTCGATCTCTACATTTGAGCTTTCGGTATTATTAGTGCTTTCAACCGGCAATGCTTCGTTTTCGTTTTTATTTTGCTGAGTCTTTGCATTAAGAATTTCTCCACATTTTCTACAATAAAAAGCTCTTGAAATATTATTTTCTCCGCATGTATGACAAACGCAGATGTCGTCATCATTATGAAAATCAAATTGCTTAGTATAATCGTCCTTTTTCATAAAAACTCCTTAAAAAGAATATATGTGATTATTTCGAATTTTTATCAGTTTCTATATATTATATCACTATATTCTATTTAAATCAACAAGAAAAACTCAGTTCCTCTAAAATTAAAACATGTTAACTTTTCACACTTTTCAAACCTGTTACATTTTGATAAAAAATGTTAGTTTTAACATCAAATGTTAACATATAAAATTCGTCACAATTTATTATGTTAAATTTGCTCAAAATTCTCTTGAAAATGGCTTTTTAAAAGCATTTTTCATGAGAAATCGTGTTAACTGTCTTGACAAAAATAAAACAAAGTATTATCATTATTTGTAAGAACTATTCCATGAAATGAGGTTAAATGCTTTGGAAAATTATCTTGT
>JAZSMJ010000047.1:0-8848 GCA_045535815.1 Eubacteriales bacterium | reverse complement strand
GTATAAACTACATAGGGTTCGCCATGCCCTTTGTAAACGAGGTATTTGACAGGGATTTCAACGCCATTAACGATGAATCCCTCAAAAGCTCTTTGAATGATTTCGTTCATGGTTAATCCTCCGGTATAAACTTTTTCTGCTCGTTTTCCATAGCCTTCTGGATTGCTGCTTTATTGAAGGACTTTCGCATAAAAGGTTGTTTCGGATATTCTGACGTACTGCGACCGTACTCAAAAATGTTCGCCACAAGTGGTGCTGGAGTCAGTTCGCCTTTTTCGTTTCTGAAATATCCCGAAAAGCCGACTTTCATGTTAATAGCATCGTCTGAAGGTGTTTTATACGCCCGACGAGTAGTGCCTAAACAAGCCATTAATTGGGGATTGCTTCGCATACCTGCTGGAACGTTTTTTTCCATTCTTTCAAGTGCTGTTTGCGCCCCTGCCTTCACCATAGCTTCCATCATCTTTGTGGTGTCTCGCTCTAACTTTGATACCTGATCAATAATTTCTTTCGGCATCTCCATTTCTATCCTTGCCATTAATGCGTCACTTCCTTAGCCTGAATTTCAAGCTCAATATTTTCTTCATTAACGTTGTTCAGATATTCTATCGAGTAGGTTTTACCGTTGAATTTTATCACCATTTTTCGAGTGATCTGAGTTACGGGATAACGAATCGTGAAGTTTGTAAACGCCTTTTCAAAGTCGCTGTTAGCTGTTATCAGCGTATATCCTCTTGTGGTTTTTACTGCTGCATATGTCCTGAGTACGAGCGTTTCTGCTTCCTGCTGGAAGCCCTGTTCGTCTGTTACTACAGTCGTGCTATATATTTCAATAATCTTGTTGTATTTTCCGGCGTTAATTATAGGCTTCATAATAAATTCACCGAGTGCATACCGAGGATTGTTTCGACTGTGTTGTTCAGGACTATCTGCTTATCAACGTACATTGTTCTGTTGTCGTACATATCCTGACAAAGGATATAGACTACGATAACGAGATCCTCTGCCTCATCCATTCCTGCATCATCAAGCCCTGTGTATTTCTTGATATATGCTTTAGAAGCGTTTAAAGCAGAAGTCAGGAACGCTGTGTCAGCTTCTGTAGCTTCAGCAATTCTGCAATAGTCTGCCATATCCTGTACTGTTAGTTCGCTAACCTTCACGATCCGCACATCCTTTCATTTTATTCTGTAGGCTCTACGATCTTCAGTGTGTAGTGTGCTGTCTTGAAACCGTCCGCCCAAATAGTAAACTTACCTTTTGACTTTTCTTCGTTGTTACCTGCAAGAACTAAATCAGCCGCAACCCATCTTACGAAATAGCCTGCGCTGTCAAGTCCTACGCTCTGCGCTTCTGCGACGTCCTCTGCGGTGAGTTCTGCCCCGTTATAGAATAATGAGGTTATCGCATTACTCCACGGCTGTACGCCGATTCCGAGCCATTTATGAACGCCCCATCCGTTGCCACCGTCAAAGTCCTTCAGCTCGCTAACCTTCTTTGAAAGTGTAATGGTGATCTCGAAATTATCATTTTCACCTGTCACGGCAACGCTTGAAATCTGTTCGGTGTTGTACTGTCTGTTCGCATGACCTGCAACCGTGTCGTTGATACTCTTTGTAACTGTTGGTGTATTCCAGTTATCAGCGACCATTAATCCGGCATTCTTTAGCTTTACAAGTAAAGCATTTACTGACGCAAGTATATTTGACGCTGTTGTGCTTGTTCCTGCTTCCTGATTCGGCATTAAACTTTCCGCACCTTCATCAAATACAAGCTTGCCGCCGATATGTGTAACATCGCCGCCCTGTTCTGTGTAATTCTTTGTATTATACATAGTTTTTCACTCCTTTATGGGATTGTTCCCGACATTAATGTCGGGAACAAATTTCCCTGATTGATTATGCGTGCATTACGAGCTTTGCAATCTTCTGTTCGTTCTCTACCTTAGAGTCAAACTCGAACCAGCCTACTACGCCGACAGCGTGCTGTGTTGCGTACTTTTCTCTAAGTACCTGAATATTAATTTCTTCGGAGAACTTTGTTGCAAGTCCTGACATATCGCCGTAATAGATAGCGACTGCGCCGTCCTCTGTGTAGTCCGGCATGTTGTCTGATACATAAACAGGCTTGCCGAGAATTGAAGTGCCGAAAGGTGTTGACACATCGTCGTTAAGAAGGTAATAACCAGTTGACGACTTCAGCTTTCTGAGATATGTACGTGTAGCTGGTGACATGATCCAGATAGCACCGTTCTGGAATTCGTCTTTGATCTTGTCGTGAAGGTCAATCACTTCATCTGCTGTGATCTTGTCTGCGGCTGCTGTTGTGATAGCGTTTGTAAGGCTTGAAAGTCCGAGAACCTTTGCAGGAGTTGCCGGACTTGTTGAGTTATCTGCCGGAGTTCCGATAAGAAGTTCCTTCTCGATAAATCTCTTGATAGCGTAAGCCATTTCGTCTGCTACGAATCCTACGATATCGAACTGAGAATTATTGATAAGGGAACGAGAAATCTTTGAAAGTGCGCCAGCGAGGAAGCCGCCAAGGCTGATTTTACTAAAGTTTCCGTTTGTTGATAAGAGTTCGTCAAACTCGTCGTGATATGCAACCGTAATAAGGCTGTCGTCTGAAGCTGGATAAAACGGGATATCGAGATTACCCTTTACGTTGTACTTGTTTGACTTTTCGAGAATAGGGCAGATGTCATAAACCTTCTTGATGATCTTGTTTGCGATTGTAGTTGGAATAACCGCACCGTTATTGCCAACAGTAAGGTTTACGTCGGTTGCACCGTCTCTGTGATTTATCTCAGTGCCTCTGATATATGCTTCAAATGCACGTTCCTCTGCGGCTGCCTTTGCTGCTTCTTCGAGTGCTCTTTTCTTCTCGTCTCCGCAAGCTCTTTCGCCGTCTGTTGGTGTTCCGTCAAGCTTTTCTACAAGCTCTTTCATGTCATCAATCTCCCTTTCGATTCCAAGTGTTTCCTTGATTTTTCTTACGTCGTCCCTGATTTCTGCAAGTTCCTGCATCTCGTCTGGAGTGAGTTCACGCTTTTCTGTTTTTGCCTTGTCGAGTACTTCTTCTGCTCTTGTAATAAGGTCGTTTTTCTTTTCAATGAGGTCTTTTCTCATGATTAATTTTCCCCTTTCATTTCGGAAATAATTGTTTCTGCTTCTGAGTAGTCCGGTGTTGTTTCTTCCGGCTGTTCACGCTTCTGCGTGGTGTCTGTTATATTTATTTCATCGGTGAATGTCTCGCTGAAATAAATCATTTTTTCCTGCTGTCCTTCTGAATCCCTCACGTTAATGAGTGTTCCGTCGTATGCAGGAGTTTTTCTGCGGTCAAGGACTGAGATTTCATATAGATCTAAGTCGTTTACATCTCGTGTCCTCATGCCGTTCTCTGAGTGCTCGTCAACGTCTCTGTCATCGAATCCAAAACTGAATCCTATGAGGTCGCCACGTCTTGCCTTTTCTACTGCCTCAGCGTTATTAACTGTTGCCCTGATATGCAAGCCGATATTGTCCTCTCTGAGTTCGACGTTGCCGTCCTTAGTGCCTCCGAGATCCTTCTGCCAGTTGTGATTAAGAAGGAAACGAACGTCATTGTTCCTCTGTAAAGCTCTTTCAAATGCACCCTTGCGAATACGTTCAACGAATTCACCTGTTCTGGAAGGAAGCGGCTTCGAGAGTCTTTCGACAGCGTTTACATAGCCTTCAATCTCCACTGTGTTGTCTTTTATCCTGATTTCCATTTACTCACCACCCTTCATGCGTCCGAGGAGTTCCCGTCGGCTTTAAATTCCTGTTCTTCAACATGACTTTTCAGCATTGCGTCGGTCTTGTTTAAGTCGGTCTGCTGGTCTATGTTTGGAGTATAATACGAATGTGTATTGATATCGTAAAGAACAGCCCCTAAACCTACGTTTACAACGTCAAGCCCTTCAACGTAGTTCAGGTTTTCTTCCCTTCTGATCTCGTTCAAGGTCAAGAATCCGGTTTCTTTTGCTGTCTTATACGCTTCATACCGCTCTTTTATACTTGCTTTGATGATTTCTTTTACATCAAAGTCGAAGAAATAGTCGTCTTTTTCCTTTTCAAGGAGCAAATCACGGTTTAAAGCCGTTTCAAATGCCTTTACAATCGGATAAATTGCCTCTTTGAAGGTTCTTTCAAAGTCGTCCGGATAAATATGAAAAATGCTGTTTATTTCGTCCAAAAACGCTTTTTTACTCTCATTAAGCTGCATTTCAACGCTTGTGTTGCTTGCTTCTTGGAATTCCAGCCCGTTATTGAGAACCACAACAGCTTCTTCGTTGTTGCTATAAAGGTTCGCCCATGCTGTTTTCAGCACGTCGATTTCTTCCTGCCCGAGCTTCCTTTGAGACTTTAAAAAGCCCCTTTTGTTGCCGCCTTTTTTAACAAGTCCGAGCTGATACAGCAACGTCTGGTATGCTGTTTCAAGTGCTTTTGATACCTGTACGGTAATACCTACGCCGGAAGCACCGTCCTTTGTGTTTCTGAGGATCTTCAAAAACTCATAAGGTTCGTATCGGTTGCCTTCTACTTCGATTGTAAACTGCTTGAATATTGGTTCGTAAAACTTCATGATAGTAACATAGATATCCTGAACATAAAATATCCCTGTTACATCGTTTCTGCTTTTCCTGATGTATGCGTAACCGCCTTTTCCCATGAGATAGTCTTCGACTATAGCTTTTTTTAACTGGAAGCCGTCGAGAGTGTCTGCGGTATCGTTATTAAGGAGCTTGCACCGCCTGTCGTTCTTCTGCTCAACCACTTCGCCGTCCTCGTACTTGAATAGCCTTACAGGCATACAAGCGATTGATCCGGAAATAAAATCGACTGCACCGCTTACTGCTGGAATAGTCATTGCTTTTTCCCTTGTGATTGTCTCGCAATTCAGTAACGCTTTAAGAAGAACGTCGTCAGCATCGAGAATTTTTTCTCCGGTTTCTGCTGCCCTTTTTCGCCTGTTCCAAAATGCCAAAATATCACCTTCTTATAATACTTGAATCGTGAAGTCGCTTCCAAACATAACGTCCTGCTGTAAAAGATATACAGCGTTAATGAGTGAAACAACCATATCGACTTTGCCGTTAGATTTTTTCTTTGTCACGTAAAGATTTTTGTTCGTGTCGTATGTGCATCGAGCGTTCTGGAAGTTGATTTCAAGCATCGGATTTTTCTCGTACTTGAATTCACCGCTCAGGATCTTTTCTTTGAGTAGTTTCGTAGGTGGGTGCAGTGTGCTGGAGTGCTGGCGAATTTCAACTAAATTGTGTCCGTCTCTCTCCAGCTTCTGTGCGGTCGATAGAGCGTTCCAACGGTCAAAGCCTATTGCTTGTACCTTTACGCCGTAACGTTCCTCTAACGAGCCGATAAACGCCTCTACGAACGTATAATCAATAACTTTATCACCGCAGGCGAATACTTTGCCTGTTGTTTCTACTAAGTTTCTATAATCCAGCTTTTCTGAGATGGTTTTTTCGTCCATTCTTCCTTCTGGAATGAAGGCGAATACATCTGCGAGGATGTTATTGTTATCATCTGCCGCAGCCATAGCGACTGAGGTGTTGTCGTTTGTTTCTGATAAGTCAAAGCCGACATAAACTGTTCTGCCTGCCCAGTCAATCCTGCTGGTTCTGCACTTCTGGACTGCTGCGACATCGACATACGTTTCTGTACCTATGCCCGTATAGATGATGTTGCAATGTTTTGTGACGAAGTTTTCTCTTGCCTTTTCTACTGCGATAGCGTATGCCCTTTTCTTTTTTAATTCATTCCAAATCTCAGGAATTTCAAGGGCTGCAGGGTTTGCCTGCTTCATTATGAGGTCGTCAGTCATCCAGTCTTTTGTGTTATCAGGTTCGTATAAAAGGCTGAAAATAGTTTCGTCCTTCTCGATTTTGTCTAAAACCTTTTTACTGTATGACAAATAATCCTCAAACGGGTTGTCTATCGTCGGATATTTGGTGCTGATAATAAAGCCCAGTCTGTTCTTCATGTTGATCTGACCGGACTTCATAGCCTCAACCGGATAGTTTATAGGCAACGCCCCGACTTCATCCGCACAATAGATATTTGGCATACGACCGTCCATTCTTGATGTAGAATAATTCAGCGGAATGAATTTAGAGTTTAAAGGTTTAAATGAAACGTAGTCTCGAAGGATCTTAAACCGCTTCGTATTCTTAAACTCATAAATAGCTGGTGAACTTCTTATAGTTTCGGATATTGCTTCTTGAATTTCTTTCGAGAGTGCCCCGTCTGGAGCTACGGAAAAGAATTTCGAGAACCGAGGTTCAGTCAAAAATGCTATTATGAAGATCGTTCCGACTGTATAGGTCTTGAAGTTCTTACGGCATATCTCAAACAGGCAAGTTTCATATTTCCTTCGCTTTGTGTCGTCTCTGTACACCGTACAAAAGACTGCGATATATATGAACCACTGATATCCTGTCGAGCAGTTGTACAGCGATTCTCCAGCCTTTAAGCCTTTAGGCATATTCAGCAGTTTTAAGATGTTCTCGACCTGCTGCACTTTTGATTCTGAAACGATAAACTTTTTGTTTTTCCCTTCTGCAATCTTCATCCACTCTCGCATCTGAAGCTTGACGTATTTCGGTGTGGTCTTTTTCTTGTAATTTTTTTTACAATACTCGTAAGCTTTATTCACTTACCTCACCGCCGTTGAGGATCTTCAGCAATGGATCTTCGGACTCGTTGTCTGAGTCTTCGACGAATCCTCTGATAATCTTCATAAGGGTTGCGACGGTCTTGTTTGCAGAATCTGTCGTGCGGTTATATGCATTTATAGCTGGGTTGTCGTAAAGGTTCTTGCGCCCCTTGACGTATTCCTTTGTGACAAGTGTTCCGTTTTCCTTTAAGGCGATTTCAAGGTCGTTAAGAATTTTAATCTGGACTTGATACCGCTTGAAGGTTGTTACGAAAAAGAAGTTACCTTGAACGCCGGATTCTTCTGCTATTCTCAGTATTTCCTGAGCCTGTTCGTTAAGGTTCATTTTTTCACTCATGCTTTTTCCACCTTTCGTTGAGTATTAGAGGAACGCCGTTATTCCAATTAATTCTGTGATGTATTCTGCGGTGTGAAGTTCCCATGCAGGATATTTTCACGAATGAAGGGCAGAGAATAACTGTGTATATGGTCTTTAGATAAGTTCCGCTATCGAGATATACGTCGGTCATACCGCCTTTGTTCTTCTGTGTTGTAGCTTGGTTTAACATTACATCTGCTATTGTCAGGAATAATCTGCCTTGACTTCCGAAATAACAGTATGTGTTTACGTCCTCGTTAATCCTTCCTTTGAACTCAAAGCGTCTGTCTGTCCGGCAGAAAAAGCTGTTCATTGCTTTTCTTTTTACTCTTTGTTCAAACAGTTGCCCGTTCTTGCCGCCGATGTAGTCTCCACCTTGTGCGAATGCCACTGTGTCTGCGTTGGTAACGTTTAAGAAGTCTATCATCAAGTCGCATAGCTTGTCGAACTGCTTGACATTTACGTAGGATAGCTTGTCTTCGTTTGGTCTTGCGAATCTGTACTGGAACGCTGTATAATCGTCGTCGAGTTCTAAGAAGTAATCAACCCCGAGATCCTTTGCTATATCAAAGCAGGCGTTTCTTGCGTACACAATAGTTCTGCGTTCTTCTGATAAGTCCATTGTGTCAAATGTCTTTGATACTGCTAACTTATCGAACATTATAACGTTCTCTTTGCCGAAGTTCTTGTAATACTTCTCAGCTTGATCGTCCTCGTTATCGATAACGAAATATATCTTTGCTGTGCAGCCAACCTGTTTTAAGGTCTGGAAGGTTACTACGTTGTCAGCTCTGCCGTGTGTTAGGATGAAGATTGCAAAAGACTTATTCTTCATCGTCCTCACCTCTCATTTCTTCAAGGTCTGCGGATAACTGTGCGTAGCCGTAGGCGATTGCATTGTCAAAGTCTATGATTACGAGTATTAAGTGTTCCATCAGCTCTTGCATTTCTTTTGAAGCCTGTGCGTAATACTCAGCGATTTTCCTGTAGTTGAATTCGTAAAGCCTTTTAGTCGCCTTGATTAAAAATTCTTTTTCTTCTGGACTGACTTTCGATTCATTGATTTCTTCGAGGAAGCTGTCAGCCTTTGCACTGTCGCATAGCTCTGAGATATCCGGACACTCGCCTGTTGGTTCGTACTGAGGAATATCAACCTTAGTTGAATACTGCGTGCCGTCTCCGGTGTCTATGTCGTTGTCAAAGTCTATGTTGAGTTCAAAGTCAAACTGCTTCATGTCTATGCCCTTGATTCTTTCGAGTTCCTTGTTGAGGATCTCGATATCGAATCCGGTATTCATAGTAAGCTGGTTATGTACGAGAATGTATGCTCGTTTCTGGTCATCCGTCAAGCCTTCTATCCTGATACAGTCAACTTCTTCGTAGCCGAGTTCCTTGATTGCCATAAGTCTGCCGTTGCCTTCGATAACGACGTTGTTTTCGTCTATGGCTATAGGATCGTTGAAGCCGAATTCGTTGATTGACGATATAATCTGTTTAACTTGCTTTTCTGGATGAAGTTTTGCGTTATCGGCATACGGAATTATTTCCGATACCTTGATTTTTTCTATTTGCATTTGTTTATCCTCCGATTTTAAGCGTTTAGCGATAGGAGCGATTCAGAGCCGTTTTAAGCGGCTTTAATTTTCTATAGGGTAATTTATCTAAGATATATTTACAAGCCTGCTGTTGGGCTTGCTGGTGTGCTTGTTATTCTTGATTATATCCATTTCCAAAAAATCTATGTAAAACTGCATTTTTTGTAAATGAACGAAG
>JAZSMJ010000061.1:0-34014 GCA_045535815.1 Eubacteriales bacterium | reverse complement strand
GTTGCGGCAATGGGTCAGCTCTTCTATTCAATGTCGCTTGCGATGGGTATAATGATAACCTTCGGCTCTTATATGAAAAAGGATATAAATATTGAAAAATCCGCAAGACAGATAGAATTTTTCGATACCGGAATAGCATTCCTTGCAGGTCTTATGATAATTCCTGCGGTGTTTGCATTCTCCGGCGGAAATGAAGAGGCTCTCGGTCAGGGAGCAGGACTTATGTTTATAACGCTTCCTAAGGTGTTTGATGCAATGCCGGGAGGAGGATTTATCGGAGCGATATTCTTCCTGATGGTCTTCTTTGCGGCTCTCACGTCTGCAATATCGCTGATGGAAACCATAGTTTCGGTATTGCAGGACAAGCTTAAAATGAACAGAAAGATAGCCTGCATATCTGTTTTTGTATGGTGTGTTGCGCTCGGACTTCTTTCCTGCCTCGGATTCAGTATATGGAAGGAATTCAAGGTCCTCGGCAAGCTGCAGATGCTTGATCTTTTTGACTTTGTAAGCAACAGTCTTATAATGCCGATACTCGCATTCTTTACCTGTCTGTTCGTAGGCTATTTTATAAAAACAAAGGCCGTAACGGATGAGGTAGAGCTGGGCGGACAGTTCAAACGCAAAAAGCTTTTCTCTGTGATGATCAAATATATAGCACCTATATTTACCCTGCTTATACTGATATCGTCCATACTCGACGTGCTTGGTATAGTTGCAATATGATGAGGTATATGAAAAAAGCCTATCTTTGGGGAATCCCCAAGATAGGCTTTTTGGTATGTGTGCTGTATTAAAAAATGTGAGGCTTAGCTTTTATAGTGAGGCTGTAATTAAAGAAAGTCGAACCTTGGAGAAATTTTTATCCTGCTGATGCAGTCGAAAATATCTCCTTATTTTAATTCCACGGGAATCCAAACCTCGTAGTACCGATTCTTCTGACGGAGATCGTGGTCTGTCCAGAGGTGCAGAACTTCGATAGCGAGATCATATTTCTGCTTGTACTCAGAGGCAGGAAGCCACGAATCGAAGATCAGCTCAAACAGCTTCGGAAACTCCTTCCATGCAAGACCGCCACATTCAGTTTTGAACGCTGCGTATGTTCCTGCAGGAAGTGTTCTTGTTTCAACTTCAAGGGTCTTTACATCAGCTCTCTCACGAGCAATCATGTATTTGCCGTCCTGCCAAATGCCATACCATACACCATCGTAAGCAGTGCTACCGGGCTGATTCCAACCACCTTCACAAAGCTGACCGGGTACGTCATCGCAATTATTTGCCCACATGGAATGGCGCAGCTCCTCACGAGTTTTATAACCCTGTCCTTCGTACTGCTTGGATACACCGTACACAACGGTATCCTCTAACTCAATAATTCTGAAATCCATTTCTTTTGCTCCTTTAATCATAATGTGAAAGGAAGCAGGTGAATATACTTTGAGCGAACCGCCGTCTTTACGATAAACAGACGGTGTAATACCGTGCTGTTTAGCAAAGGCTCTTGAAAAAGCTGCAGCGCTGTCATAACCGTATTTTATGGCAATGTCGATGATCGGTGTCTTGCTATGCTGTAGATCTTGCGCCGCAAGTGTCAGCCGTCTGCGCCGTATGTACTCTGTCAGAGTCATGCCGGTCATATAGCTGAAGAAGCGAATGAAGCTATCTGAAGTAACACAAGCGATACCGGCAGCCGTATCAAGATCGAACTCTGCGCACAAGTTCGCCTCAATATATTTAATAGCTGAGTTCAGCTGCTTTAACATGTTCATCTGTTTCACCTCCCACATATAGTTTATCAAAAAAGCCTTTTGGATGTCTGACTTTTCTTGGGCAAGAATGGTTCTTATTTTTGGATTTATGATTTGATTTCTGATATTATTTCTGCATAAATATCATCGCTAATATGATGATATTTGTTGTTAAAATATTCCCATTTATGATGTCGAACTCTAATATTGGAATTCCCAAGAATATCATGGAAGTTTTCCTTTGCCTTGTCATCATAATAGTCAAAAGAACGTGGTGTCGGCTATTTCCATTTTTTGCTATTAAAATTGGGATACTCAAATAAAACAAATAATCCGAACAACTTTCCAAGTAAGAGAATGTTCGGATTATTTTCATATGGTCGAGATGACAGGAGTCGAACCTGCGGCCTCTGCGTCCCGAACGCAGCGCTCTACCAAACTGAGCCACATCTCGTAATTTATTCATACCAGCGTATTTTATCACTTTTTAACTTGTTTGTCAATACCTTTGACCAAAAAACATTGCCTATACAGCTATTTTTGGGCACGGATATTGATGCAAAGGCAAAACGTATCAGTTTTGCCTTTGCACGCTTTTATATTCGTCGTATTTTCTGTAATAGTGACATTCCCGGGTCTTTCCCGACATATACCTTACCATCTCGTCCTCGTCAAGAGACATATGGCAGGAATACTCTCCCGTTTCATCGTCGTAATCGTAGAAGAGACAGTCGTCACAGTTTGATATTATCTTTTTGTTACTGTTTTGCATAGACATTGGTAAACATAGCCTCGTAGTATATAAACATTTCCGAAAGAAGCTTTTCGGTATCCTTTGCTCCCGCAATAAGAAGCTGAGTTTCCCATGCGGCGTTGCGAATTACAGGACTGTCTGCACAGAATGCTGTATCAAGATGGGTGCGGAACACTATCCTGCCGTTGTCGGAATCGTCCATATCGAAATCCGCCGTCCAGCCTCGCTTTTTCATAAGCCCCTCGTACACCGCAAAATTGAGGTATTCGGAAGGGAAGGCGTTTGAAATGAGAGATATATTGCTCTCGCATAACGCACTTAGCCCTGCATTACTGACGGCTGCTGAAATTTCGGCGTGGATCATTCTGTCCTGCGTTGAAAATGATACGTGAGCTGTTTTATCTGAGGATATTTCAAGTATGAACTGTATTACGTGGAGAAAGGTCAGAGCAAAGCTTATAACGTCTGTACCTGCCATCGTTCCCTCGTCTATTCCGCTTGAATCAAAGGCAAGGCGGTAACCGCATTTCTTGAATATCGAATTTGCTCTGTCGGTTATAAAGTCAACGGTATTTCTCAGGTTATAGCGGTAGCGCTCATAGCCGCCCGATCTTGTGGATGCAAGCTCTGAAAGAATGGGGTTAACGTATTCCTTTATCCGCTGAATCCGGTTATAATTTATCTTTTTGCGTTCTATAACTCTGCCGAACTGCTCCATCACTCTGTCTATGATCTTTTCAAAGATAAGATAGATATCGGTAGTGTCAAGGCTTTTACACACGTCGTGATGGGGAACCTGAAAGATATAATGAAATATCATTATACCGTAGCTTTTTCCAAGATACTCTATCCGGCGAAGATACGCCTTTTTGTAAAACAGATATTCCGAAAAGCTGACAAGCCCGTAATCTGTCTCTCCGTTCATTATCATATCGAACAGAGGCTTGCTCTCCTTTGATATGTACTTTCCGATCCTTACGTTTCTGTGCGGACGTTTTATCCACGAAACAGCTGCGTCGTTTTTAAAAACGACGACACCGTCCGAATCGAAAATGATTATCGGAGTATAAATATTGTTACATAACAGTTCTTTATCCATAAAACACCTCGTACTATATGTAAATAATATCACAAATCCCTTTTTATTTCAACTTTAATAATATAAATTGTGACAAAATTAAAAAATATTTCAAAAAACTCTTGTATATTCCAAAGTTTTGAGATAAAATATAATATGAATGATCAAATAATATTTATATATTTTGGAGGAATTCAAAAATGGCAGTAAAAGTAGCAATTAACGGCTTTGGCCGTATCGGTCGTCTTGCGTTCAGACAGATGTTCGGCGCAGAAGGCTATGAAATCGTAGCAATCAACGACCTCACAAGCCCCAAGATGCTTGCTCACCTTCTTAAGTATGATACAGCACAGGGCAAGTACGCTCTCGCAGATACAGTTTCTGCAGGCGAAGATTCTATCACAGTTGACGGCAAGACCATCAAGATCTATGCTGAAAAGAATGCAGCAGATTGCCCCTGGAAGGCACTTGACGTAGACGTTGTTCTCGAATGCACAGGCTTCTACACATCCAAGGAAAAGTCACAGGCTCACATTGATGCAGGTGCTAAGAAGGTCGTTATTTCCGCTCCCGCAGGAAACGATCTCAAGACCATCGTATTCAACGTTAACCATGAAACACTCACAGCTGAGGATACCATCATTTCCGCAGCTTCTTGTACAACAAACTGCCTCGCTCCTATGGCAAAGGCTCTTAACGACTACATGCCCATCAAGAGCGGTATCATGACAACAGTTCATGCATACACAGGCGACCAGATGATCCTCGACGGTCCTCAGAGAAAGGGCGACCTCAGAAGATCCAGAGCAGGCGCACAGAACATCGTTCCTAACTCCACAGGCGCTGCTAAGGCTATCGGTCTCGTTATTCCCGAACTCAAGGGCAAGCTCATCGGTTCTGCTCAGAGAGTTCCCACACCTACAGGCTCTACAACAATTCTCGTTGCAGTTGTTAACGGCAGCGCAACAGTTGAAGGCATCAACGCAGCTATGAAGGCAGCAGCTACAGAGTCCTTCGGTTACAACACAGATGAGATCGTTTCTTCTGACATCATCGGAAGCAAGTTCGGTTCCATCTTTGATGCTACACAGACAATGGTAGTTGATATGGGCGACGGCACATCTCAGGTTCAGGTTGTTTCTTGGTACGATAACGAGAACTCCTACACATCTCAGATGGTTCGTACAATCAAGTACTTCGCAGAAATCAAATAATTTCAGCGTAAAAATAATTGCGGGCACTTCGGATGCGAAGTGCCTGTTTTTACTTGCAAGTCGCAAAACTGTGTGATATAATATATCGAAAAGCCGTTTTGATGTAATTTGTTATATTCGTCAAGGCGGCGTTAGCACAAGCATTTTTTAGCACAGGTGAATAGAGGTATTATCATGATCGCAAATTATCACACGCATACGACGAGATGTAACCACGCACACGGTACAGACAGGGAATATATAGAAGGAGCGATACACGCAGGGCTGAAGATACTCGGCTTTGCAGATCATTCTCCATATTATTTTGATACAGACCATTATTCATTTTACAGAATGAAGCCGTGGGAGGTTGAGGAATATACATCAAGTCTGCTTGCATTGAAGGAAGAATACAAGAATGATATTGAGATACTTATCGGATATGAGATGGAGTATTATCCTAAGTTTTTTGAGCGTGCGCTTGAAATGATAACCCCCTATCCCTGCGATTATCTGATACTCGGTCAGCATTTTATGGGAAATGAGATAGACGAGGGCGCAGTTCATACTATGTCTCCTATGACCGATCCGCCGACACAGACAAAAAGATTTGTCGATCAGCTGATAGAGGGAATGAATACCGGCAAATTTTCATATATTGCCCATCCCGACGTTTTGCAGTATCATGAGGATCAGGAATACTATAAGCCTGAATTCAGAAGGCTTTGCGAGGCAGCTAAAGAGGCGGGAATACCGCTTGAGCTTAATCTGCTCGGTATATACAGCGGAAGATGGTATCCGCACGAGAGCTTTTTCAAGATAGCAGGCGAGGTCGGGAACGAGATAATAATAGGATTTGACGCTCACGGTCCGGATATGTTTTATCAGACCTCTTACTTTGAAAAAGCAAATCAGATAATTGAAAACTGCAAGCTTAACGTTATTGAAAAGCTTACCTTGATAGATCCTAAAAAATAAGATAAAGTTAGGAGACCACGATGTCAAATAAAATGACCAAAAGCACTAAAGGCAAGATAGTTGATGCGGCGTGGAAGCTTTTCTACGAATATGGATACGAGGATACTACCATTGATGCTATAGTTGAGGAATCGGGAACGTCAAAGGGCTCGTTCTATCATTATTTTGACAGCAAGGATGCACTTCTCGGCTCTCTTGCCTATCTGTTTGATGAAAAGTATGAGGAGCTTGCTCTTGTTCTTGACGATAGCGCCAACGCTCTTGATACCTTGTATTGGCTTAACAGAGAGCTTTTTAATATGATCGAGAACAGAATAGACATCAGCTTGCTTACCCGTCTGTATTCTAGTCAGCTTACTACCAAAGGCGGTAAGGAGCTTCTTGACCGCAACCGTATGTATTTCAGACTTTTGCGTAAGATAGTCCTTGCGGGGCAGGAAAGGGGAGAGATAACCCCCAATAAGACTGCGAGTGAGATAGTCAGGCTATACAGCCTATGCGAAAGGGCGCTTCTTTACGATTGGTGTCTTTGCGGTGGTGAATATTCTTTAAGTGAATATGCCTCCTCTGTTCTCCCTCTTTTTCTCGGAAACCTCGGAAATTACGGAAAATAATAAAAAACTTTTTAAGTATATTCTTAGTTTCAACAATTAGTCTATATTATAAACAAGCTGTAAATAGAGATATTTACAGCTTTTATTATTTTTTAGTCTATACTTTATTCTGTATTGCATTCTTGTTTTTTGTGTGATATACTACATAGGTATAATTTAAAAAACAATGAAAGGGATCATTATGAATTTACAACTTTTTGCTTTTATACTGTATTTTGTTGCTGTTATTGCAATCGGTGTCGTATTTTTTAAGAAATCTTCCGGTGGTGCAAACGGCGAAAAAGAATATTTCCTTGGCGGACGTTCGATGGGTGCATGGGTAACGGCACTCAGCGCTCAGGCATCCGATATGAGCGGATGGCTTCTTATGGGATTCCCCGGAAGCATTATAGCATTTGGCATGGGCAAGGTCTGGATAGGTATCGGACTTGCACTCGGTACTATCGCAAACTGGCTCCTCGTTGCCAAGAGGCTTCGTTCCTTCTCTAAGGCATCGGGTGACTCAATAACCCTTCCGCAGTATCTCACCAACAGATTCGCTTCTCAAAGCTCTGTTCTTAAGGTGGTTTGCGCAATAATATTCCTTATCAGCTTCACGGTATACGTTGCGTCTGCATTCAACGCAGGAACTGCCGTTTTCGTTACCGTAGTACCTCAGCTTGCAGGAAAAGAGCTTCTTGCGATGATCATATTTGCGGTTATCGTTCTTATCTATACCTTCCTTGGCGGATACAAGGCTGTTTGCTGGACAGACTTCTTCCAGGGACTTCTTATGCTTGTTGCTTTGCTTGCAGTGCCGATAGTTATGGTTATGTTCGGTGATTTTGATTCAACTTTTTACGCTTCGTTTGCAGAGGGAGTTTCGGATTTCCAGACCAACCCATTCGCAGCAAGCTGGCAGGATATCATAACCGGTCTCGGTTGGGGTCTCGGCTACTTCGGTATGCCTCATATACTCGTTCGTTTTATGGCTATAAAGAAGGCTTCTCTTGTTAAGAAGAGTGCTACGGTAGGTATAGTATGGCTTATACTTACTCTTGGCTCGGCTATCGCTATTGCCTGCCTTGGACGTACATATATTCTCAATGACGGAAGCTCACTTGCGCAGTCTATTCTTCCCGGAAGCCAGCAGATGGTATTTATAGATATAGTTCTTAACGCATTCCCGCCCTTCCTGGTAGGTATTATGCTTGCTGCTATCATTGCAGCCTCCATGTCCACGGCTGATTCACAGCTTCTCGTTGCAGCATCCTCGTTTACGAGTGATATATACAAGCCGATTATCAGAAAGAATAAGACCTCAGATAAGGAAATTCTCTGGGTAGGAAGAATAGTTGTTGCACTTATCACTATTATTGGATTTGTAATTGCAGCAAGCGGTCTCGGAAAGGCTGATTCCTGGGCAAGCAACATTATGGCGATGGTTGAAAATGCGTGGGGACTTTTCGGAAGCGCATTCGGTCCTGTAGTTATTCTCTCTCTCTTCTGGAAGAGATTCAATTATGAGGGTGCGGTTGCAGGTATAATTGCCGGTGCAGTTGCAGATATAGCTTGGCTTCTCCTCTTTACCAACACGGTTATTCCTGCGGTTATATCAAATACCGGTGTTTACGAGATCGTTCCCGGATTTATAGTAGGTCTTATAGTATCCGTTATTGTAGCTCTTTCAACCAAGGAGCCTTCAAGTGAGGTCGTTGCGATATACAATATGGCAACGGACGCTTCTTACGACGACTGATTAATACCAGTAAAAAAAGCTGTGCATTTTCTGCACAGCTTTTTACTTGTCTTTTCTTTCTATCTTTTTCTTTGTACCGTCCGGGCGCTGAATGTAGGTGTTGTCAAGAATTCCGGTGAGAGACTGTCTGAATCCCTTTATATATTCTGCTCGAAGAGATGCACGCTCTGATTCCTCCTCAGGTGTAAGGCCTTCGCTTTTTGCCTTCCTTGCAAGCTCGTTTATTCTGTCTATAAGCTTTGTTTCATCCATTTGTTATACCTCTTTCGTTGTGTTTACTGTTCTGTTATCATACTGATGCCACGCAACAGCGTTTCTTTATCAAGTGCTGACTGTGCGTATGCTACGGCATACCCGTCCTTATCTATAAAAAACGTTGTCGGTATGGCGTAAACTCCGTAGGTTATAGCAGCATCAGACTCGGTGTCGTAGTATACGGGGAATGAGTATCCTTTATCGGAGATGAAATCCATAGCCTTTTCCTTGGTCTCTTTTGAGCCGTCGGTAAGATTGATCATAAGAAACTGTATTTCATCCTTGTATTCAGCATACGTTTCATCAAAATCGGGCATCTCGCTCTTGCACGGACCGCACCAGCTTGCCCAGAAGTTGAGCACTATCGGCTTGCCGATAAAATCGTAAAGAGCAACCTCATTTCCGTCTGCATCCGTGACAGTAAAGTCTGGCACCCTCTGAAGTTCTTCAGAGTTGCTTTCTTCCGAGGTGTTTTCCTCAGAGGAGCTTTCCTCAAAGGTGCTTTCCACCTCGGTTTCTTCGGGTTCTGCAGATTGAGTATCGGTTGTCTGCTCTATCTGATCTTCAGTTTCGGTTTCTTTATCACTTTGCGATCCGCTCATAGTTAAAGGATCGAGTGCATAGTTATCCGAAAGATAGCTATAAAGAAAATATACTCCCGCTATGAGAAGGATAAATGCAAGCACTGAAATAATAATTAACGCTTTGTTTTTCATAGTCTCTCCTTATGATAAAAGGGTAAGAAATCTTCCAAGCAGACCGGTTGCCATAAGTATACCTATGATAACGAGTAAAGCTCCGCTTACAAGATTTATAATTCGGTAGTTTCTTTTTATAAGGGCAAATGCAGTTTTAAGCTTATCTATAAGCAGTGCGCTTATAATAAAGGGAATGCCCAAGCCTGCGGAATAGCATAAAAGCATAACGGTTCCGACAAGAACGTGTCCCTGCTGTGATGCAAGCATAAGAGCAGAGCCGAGAAAAGCTCCTACGCAGGGAGTCCAGCCTATTGAAAAAATCAAGCCGAAAACGAAGGCAGAGAAAAATCCGAGGCTGTCAGAGCTTATTCCTTTTCCTATGCCTTTAAAAATATTGAATTTAAATATTCCTATAAAATTAAGTCCGAAAAATATTACTATTATACCGGACACGATATTTACTGCCGTCTGATAGGTCTTAAGGAAGCTTCCTACCGTACCTGCAAGCGCCCCCATTGAAACGAAAATAACCGTAAAGCCAAGCACGAATCCCAAAGCGCCCTTTAGCGTTTTGGCAGTGCTTCTTTCTCCGCCACCTGCAAAATACGAGACGTATATCGGAAGCATGGGCAGAAGGCAGGGAGATATAAACGTTATTATACCTTCAAGAAAAGAGATAAAATATTGCATTTGTTTACCTTTCTGCAGATGTTGCATTTTTATTATATACTATTTTTCGGCTGTGTTCAATAGCGATATGCTTTTTCGTGCAATGTTTTCAGAACACGCCTGAATACGTAGGGAGCAAGCACTACTCCTTGGCATCCGTTGATCTTTTGGGCGGGCCTGAAAGTATGGCGTTCCAATATATATGAGCCATCTTTTTGGGGGATTCGGAATACCCGCTTTTTATCCATTCGTTTAGGAGCCCGAAAAGACCGTACGTGTAGAAGGTGTTTTTGTAGCACTCACCTATGTCGTTTTCGTTATGAGGCATTATTATCTGATAAAATGCATCGTAAACGGTTGACTGAACGCCGGCATCGTATATCAGCTTGTGGATATCTCTTATATGATAGTTGAATTCAAAAAAGTCAACTGCGTTTCCAAGACTGTACTGATGAGGGATATTATGCTCGTCTGCCCATCTGTTCCACAGCTGTATCAGCTTGAATGTAAGGACTTCTTTTTTTGATGAAAATTTTCTGAAATAGGTCGCTCTGCCTACGCCTGCAAGCTCGGTTATCTCATCAACCGATATTTTTTCTATAGGCTTGGTATGCATAAGCTTGATAAGTGCATCTGAAATGCACTCCTTTAAGAAATCGCCCGATCTTGTGTTATTACTCATTTTTTCTTCCTTTTCGGTGTGATACCATATAATAGAATAGTATCAAAAAAGAGATGTGTTATTGACTTTTTGGAAAAAATAAACTATACTGTTTGTGATACTAAAGTATCAATGTGATCTTTTAGTATCATTTTATCATTTGATTATAGTTTTGTCAATAGAGTTATAAAAGACTGCGAAAAATATTATTTATCATATAACCGGAGGTTACGATGAAGGACAAGAAGTTAAGGGAAAAGGTTGAATATCCGAACGTGAGAGTCTTGGTTGACTCTATTGCTGAGTTTTATAAAGATAATATTGCTTATTCATACCGTAAGAAGATAACCGATGAGGAATCTGTAAAAATATCATTCAGACAGTTAAGAGAGGACGTTCAGGCTCTTGGTACTGAGCTTATTGCAAACGGATGCAAGGGCTCGCACGTTGGAATTATAGGAAAGCTTTCATATGATTGGGTGTGCGCATATTTTGCAACCCTTGCCATAGGTGCGGTTGCAGTGCCTCTTGATAAGGAATGGACGGCTACTGATCTTTCCGATACCGTATCCAAGGCAGACGTTAAATATCTCTTTATAGATTCCGATCTTAAATCCAAAGCAGATGAGATAGACGGAGCTAACGGTATAAACAACATTGTTTATATGGGTGACGATAATTCTCTTGAGGGAACTCTCAGAGCCTGGATAAGAGAAGGTGCAAAAAGGGTTGAAGGCGGAGACTCATCTTATTATGAGGCTGAAATTGACAGTGATGCTTTGTCGCTTCTCGTTTTCACGTCAGGAACGACCGGTCAGGGAAAGGGTGTTATGCTCTCGCAAAAGGCATTCCTTTCCGATATTGCCGATGTAATACCTTACGTTGATTTTACGTTGAAATCGATTGCACTTCTTCCTCCTCACCATACCTTCGGATCGTGCGTGAACATAATCGGGCATGCCTCTATAGGTGCTGAGCTCTATATTTCAGCAGGTATAAAATACGTGCTTAAGGAGCTTGCATACGAAAAGCCGGGTCATCTCGTTCTCGTTCCCTTGTATCTTGAAACGTTCTACAGAAAGATACTTCTCGGAATACAAAATTCCGGAAAGGAAGAGATGGTAAAGAAGCTGATGTCAGTCAGCAACGGTCTTCTTAAGGTTGGTATAGACGTGCGCAGAAAGCTGTTTTCGTCTATTCTCAAGTCCTTCGGCGGAAATCTCAGAATGGTCGTTTCGGGCGGTGCGCCGATAAATAAGGAAATAATTACCTTCTTTGAAGCACTCGGTATTTCTACCCTTAACGGATACGGCATTACCGAATGTGCACCTATCATTTCGGTTAACCATTCGTTCTACAATATCCACGGAAGCGTCGGAAAGGTGCTTGACGTTGATACCGTTAAGATAGTAAATGCTAATCAGGACGGCGAGGGCGAGATCTACGTAAAGGGCCCCAACGTAATGCTCGGATATTATAAAAACGATGAGGCAACTGCCGAGGCATTTGACGATGAGGGCTTCTTCAAAACGGGAGACTACGGTAAGTTTGAAAACGGCGTTCTTTACATCACCGGAAGACTCAAGAACGTTATAGTTTTGGCAAACGGTAAAAACGTATATCCCGAAGAGATCGAGAATGAGCTTATTGCAACTCCCGGTATGCTTGAGATAATCGTATACGAGGGTCAGAGCAAGAGAGGCGTTATGAATAACGCTATAGTTGCCGAAATATTCCCGGATTACGAATATCTGAAGAATAACGGTATAGATAATCCCCAGCAGTATTTCCAGGATAAAGTAAACAATTACAACAGAACTGCAGTGCCTTACAAGAAGGTGGCTATAGTGAAGCTTCGTGAGAGTGAATTCCCGAAAAATACGCTCAGAAAGATACTCAGATTTAAGCTCGACAGAACTATAGACTGATGATACAAGTATAATATCATTAGCGTTATTCAATGAAAATAACATCTAATCAACTGATTTGGTGCAATAGAAACAAGCACGGAATTCTGTAAAGAATTCCGTGCTTGTTTGCTGTTTATATAAACAATATGAATTGTAGATATATTCAGAAATATGCTAATTTATCTGTAATTATTTATAAATACATGATATAATAGTTATAAAATTATTTCTCATTGTAAGATTCTTCTTCCATATCGGTACATACCTTAATGAAATAGGATTTTGAAAGAAGTCTACCAAAAAGGAGGTATTTAAAGTGAATGATGCTGATATCATCAGTCTGTTTTGGGCACGGTCTGAAACGGCAATCACAGAACTAGGCAATAAATACGATCGGCTTGCCCGTTCGGTTGCCATGAACATCCTACACGACAGATTGGATACCGAAGAATGCATGAACGACAGCTATCTCGGAATGTGGAACAGCATACCGCCTGAAAAGCCACAGATTTTGCCTGCATTCTTTACGGCAATTGTTCGGAATATAGCACTGAAGCTGTTTCGATACAAGAACGCATCGAAACGGAATGCGATAATGGAAGAACTGACAGATTATGTGAAGGCGACACCTTCACCAGAGGAGGAAATCAGTTTTGCAGCCGATATCATTTCTAGGTTTCTCTCTATTCAGGATAAACCTTCCCGCGTGCTTTTTATGCGGCGATATTATCTTTGCGAGAGCATAGCAGATGCTGCAAGAGCCGTGGGTATCACCGAAAATCATGCAGGAGTTAAGCTTTCCCGTATGCGTGCTAAGCTCAAAAAAATGCTGGTGGAGGAGGGTATCAACGTATGAAGGAAATTGATTTTCTTGATGCGGTAGGCAGAGTTGATAAGAAATATATAGAAGAATGCATTACATATAGACCTGCGAAGAAGATGAGTGTGTGGCTTGGGCGCATAAGCGCTATTGCCGCTTCATTTATATTGGTGATTGCAGCAGTATTGGTTGCTAGCCGTATGAATCAGCCGATGATTATTGATGAAAACGGCTTCTATATTGAAGACGGCGTTCTGCTTCGTTATTCGGGATTTGAAACGGATATTACCATCCCCGAAGAGGTAGAAACTATTGCGGATTTCACCTTCCTTGAGAATGCTAACAGAGAAAAAATCAAGGTCGTCCGCCTGGGTTCCGGCGTGCAGACGGTAGAAGTGAATGCTTTTGCCGGGCTTGATAAATTGGTGGATATTATCATTGCATCCAATAATCTTTCCTTTGTGGAAGAGGATGGACTGCTGATGACCTCGGACAAATCCATTCTTCTGCAGTATAAACGTCAGGGCGAAAAGACCTTCACCATTCCCGATTCGATTCGCTTTGTAGCTGCTCATGCAGTACAGGCAACAGAGCTTGAAGAGATTGATTTCGGTGAAAATTTGGAGTATATCGGGTATAATGCCTTTGCTTCCAATACGAAACTGAAAGCGATCCATCTCCCCGATTCTCTGAAATACATCAGCGAAGGTGCATTCAGCGGTTGTATGTCTGCCGTGGAGGGATATATCCCTGAGGGTATAGAATTTGGCGGCGAGGCATTTGGCGGTGTACCGTTCTATCTCTCCATTCTGGCCGGGCAGATGAGTCCGCTTGAGGAAAGAGTACGCGGACTGATCTCTCGATCGGAAGAGATTGTAAGAAGTGACCTTGACGCCCTTGAGTCACAGATCTTCTTTACACTTGCGGCTCTGCGCGGAGATGATCTCACTCCAACGGATGAAGCTACACGTCGTGCATATGCTGTTGGTACAAACGCTCCGGAACTCCCGGACGGAATGGTGGTGCCGAGTGAATTCTCTATGTCGGACATTACCTACACGGACGGCACGTACGTTTATGACGTCAGCATTCATATTCCTGCAGGAGAATATACGATCGTTCTGCAGGCAACACCGGATAATATGAGCACCGCACTGTACTGGGAGGATGTTGTCTACCGCGTGCTGAATCTGTTTTATCTGCAGAACCCCCAAACCGCAGAGCCGGAGGATATCGTATCCTCATTTGGTTGGACTGCAGTATTTGAACGGGACGGCGACTACTATGGTGATGTTACATTCACTCACGAAGACGGACGAATCGTTCACAACAACCTCGGTTATCTTTCCGCCGTGCGTCCCACGATCACGTTCTCGCCGGATGGAACGAGAGCTTCGGTAGAATACAGACACAGAAACGGCTTTTACAGTTTCTACGTCGTCACCTTGAACGGCGATATTCTGATGTCACCGAATTATCCGTATGCCGAATACTTGAACAATTTCTACGGCGATTACGTCAAAGACTCTCTTTATTGGGTGGACGAAGACAACATTGAGGGCAGAAATGAGTATGGTTGGTTCAGATACAATATTTATGAGTTCTTTGTAACGCAACTTAGTGACGAACCTATCATAGAAACCAATTCTCTGGATATTCCGCACTGTATTGTCGCGGAGGTTGAAGCGCTTCCGAAAGCAGCAGATGAGGCACGTATCAAGTATTCGATCGTTGGTGGATCTCCTGTGGTTTACGTGTTCGAGGATGATCTGCGGTTCTATCTGGCGTATCTCAATGCATCAGATATGAGTATAGCATTATTGTCTGCTTGTACACTTTCGCTTCCGAACGGTTATACGGACGGCAGAATAATTAGCGTAACAGGTGCCGGCGGAAGCGGTGAATTCCGTATTCTCGTGGCGGCAAAGATCAAGGAAATCAATCTTATGCTTGACTATCTGTTCTACTGCGAGAATTATCCTCAACCCGAATTCGTGAAGCTATCCAATCCTTCTGACTCTATGCTTTATATGTCGGCGTCCGATTTGGAGAAGAACTACGGCAAGCTGACTCTCGAATATTCCGAGCATGGTCCCGGTCAGCCGGTTTATTCTATGGAATATATGGATGGTGTGTATCTCGTATTCCACAACTGGAATATGGATGATCCGCTGGAGGACAATATGATTCCGGATGAGTTTATCATCACAGACGAAGTGGAATACACCATTTATGAACTCACTGTCGGCAGGGATATTTCTGAATTTACGCATATCCTTTACAGCAATCATCCTGAAGCTTCCTATTCCGTGATGAACGGTACTGCGCAGGTGAAATTCGATATGTACGGCATATATTCCGTAGAATGTGTCATAAACGGACAGAATTTCGACTTGCCGGACGAGGTAACTGCCACAGAAGCAGACTGGGAAGAATGGGCGGAAAAATATCTGCTTAATCCTTCGGGGAAAATCATACAAATTCGGGTTTCCTTGATTCAATAACAGAAAAGTGAGAGGTTTTAATGCCTCTCACTTTTATCATTAAATAGATATTCTCCGACGACCGTCTTATTTTTGTATAAAAAGTATTGACAACACTTTCAAAAGGGTATATAATCACATTTGAGCAAATGTTCAAATGAATGCAGGTGATGAAAATAAAAGAAGAAATGACAACACACGAAACGGCGAATGAAGAAAATACCGAAATGGCGAAAATATCTCACGGAGCGGAAATGCCGAGTGAGGATGAGCTTTCGGATCTTGCGTCGCTGTATAAGATATTCGGAGACGTGACAAGACTCAGAATACTTTATTCTCTTGCAAACGGTGAGAGGTGCGTTTGTGATATAGCGCAGTCTCTCGATATGAGCGTGTCGGCTATATCTCATCAATTAAGGTCGCTCAGGCAATCCAATCTTGTCAAAAAAAGAAGAGACGGGAAAACAGCCTATTACTCTCTGGCTGACGATCATATTCATACCATAATTCTTATGGGACTTGAGCATATTAATGAATAGAATGGAGAAATATTATGAAAAAAACGTTTTTAATGGAAGATCTTGATTGCGCAAACTGCGCCGCAAAAATGGAAGAGGGAATAAAGAAGATAGACGGCGTAAAATCCGCTACCGTAAGCTTTCTTGCGCAGAAAATGGTGATCGAAGCTGATGAGGACAATTTTGATGAGATAATGAAGCAGGTCGTTAAGGTTTGCAAAAAGGTAGATTCAGACTGCACTGTAATATTATGAAGCTTGCAAAAAAACAGAAAAAACAGCTTATACGCATTATAACAGCAATAGGACTGTTTATCCCTGCGTGGATCTTATTGGAGCTTTCGGTTCTGGAAAGGCTTGGGGTACCAAACAGACTTGCATACATACCTCTGTTTTTGATACCGTATTTTGCGGTTGGATCGCACGTTTTGAAAAAAGCGGTACTTAACATTTCGCACGGGCAGGTATTTGACGAGAACTTTCTTATGATGATAGCAACGCTTGGCGCTTTTGCAGTCGGTGAATATCCCGAGGCGGTTGCTGTAATGCTTTTTTATCAGGTGGGAGAGTTCTTTGAGAGCTGTGCAGTCAGCAAGAGCAGACGGTCGATATCAGCTCTTATGGATATCAGGCCCGATCACGCAAACGTTATACGTGGAGAGGGCTCCGAGACTGAAACCGTATCTCCCGATGAGGTGGCGGTCGGTGAATTTATCATTGTTAAGCCTGGCGAGAAGATACCGCTTGATTCAACTGTAGTTTATGGACAGTCCAGCATCAATTCTGCGGCTCTGACCGGAGAATCGGCGCCTGCCTACGTTTCGGTAGGAGATGCCGTAATAAGCGGATGCATCAATATGAGCGGTGCGCTTAAGCTCAGAGTTGATAAGAGCTTTGGAGATTCAACGGTTTCAAAAATACTTGAGCTGGTTGAAAATTCATCTGCAAATAAATCGAAAAGCGAAAGCTTTATAACCCGTTTTGCAAGATATTATACACCTGCGGTGGTTATGGGAGCACTTGTGCTCGCATTTATTCCGCCCATATTCACAGGGGATTATTTTGCGAATTTTTCCGAGTGGTTTTTCAGAGCCTTGATCTTTCTCGTAATCTCCTGCCCCTGTGCGCTCGTTATTTCTGTTCCGCTTTCCTTCTTCGGAGGAATTGGAGGAGCTTCGGCTAAGGGTATTCTTGTTAAAGGCGGTAACTATCTTGAGGCTCTGGCAAACTGCGAGATCGCAGTTTTTGACAAGACGGGTACTCTTACAAGGGGAAGCTTTGAGGTTACAGACGTACACCCCGAGGGGATATCGGCAGATGAGCTTCTTGAGATTGCAGCATATGCCGAGTGCTTCAGCGAGCATCCGATATCGGTTTCTATAAAAAAGGCATACGGTAAGCAGATAATAAAGGATGACGTAAGGGATATCGAGGATATGCCCGGATACGGAATAAAAGCCGAGGTGAAAGGCAATACCGTATACGTAGGAAATGCGAATCTTATGGATAAGATAGGCGCCGACATAACCGGATGCGTTCACTTTGGTACTGTAATACACGTCTGTGTAAACGGTGAATATGCAGGTCATATCTGCGTGGCAGATACAGTCAAGCCGGATGCACTCCGTGCCGTATCGGATCTTAAGAAATGCGGAGTTAAAAAGGTTGTTATGCTTACAGGAGACAGAGAAGACGTTGGCAGAGAGGTATCTTCGAAAGTAGGCATAGACGAATACCATGCAGAGCTTATGCCTGCCGATAAGGTATGTCACGTAGAGAAGCTTATTTCGGAGCGCTCTGAAAAAGGGAAGCTTGTCTTTGTCGGAGACGGTATAAACGACGCCCCCGTGCTTGCAAGAGCTGACGTTGGCATTGCGATGGGCGGAATCGGCTCTGATGCGGCAATAGAGGCTGCCGATATCGTCATAATGGATGACGATCCTTCAAAGGTTGCACTTGCGGTTAAGATAGCAAGGAAAACCAATGCGATAGTGCGCCAGAATATATGGTTCGCACTTTCGGTAAAGGCAATAATGCTGCTTCTCGGTGCAATAGGCTATGCCAATATGTGGGCGGCTGTTTTCGCTGACGTTGGCGTATCGGTTTTGGCAATACTTAATTCAATGCGGACTCTTAATTTTGGAAAAAATAATTAGACTTGCAAATTTTACCTATTTATTGTACAATATATATTTAGTGTGAAATATCGGAATTTGTCCGAAAGGATCAATTATGAAAAACGGATTTATCAAAGCGGTTGCCGCATCGGTCGATGTGAGCGTTGCCAATACCGCATACAACTGTGAAAAAATAAAGGAACAGATAGCCAGAGCAAACGGTATAGGCGCTAATCTTTTGGTGCTTCCCGAGCTTTGCGTTACCGGATATTCATGCGGAGACCTTTTCTTTTCGGAATCTCTAATCAAGGGAACGGTAAAAGCTCTTGAGGATATCAGAGATTTTACAAAAGGACTGTATCCCGTCGTGGTCTGCGGAGCACCTATTAAAAGCATAGGAAAGATATATAACTGTGCGGTCGTAATTCACGACGGTAAGATACTCGGTATAATCCCCAAGACCCATCTCCCCAACTATGCTGAATATGCTGAAAAGCGTCAGTTTGCTTCTTCAAAAAACACAAGCGGTAAGCATTCTGTAAGGATAGGCGGATGTGACGTTCCTTTTTCAACAAAGCTTATATTTGAGTGTATCGAGCTTGATTCATTCAAGATCGGCGTTGAAATATGCGAGGATATATGGGTTGCCGATCCTCCGTCAAGAAAGCACTGTCAGAGCGGAGCTACTATTATTGCAAATACCTCGGCATCAAACGAGCTTATAGGCAAGGAGGATCGCCGTCGCTCGCTTCTTAAATCCAGCTCAAACAGGCTGATATGCGGATACGTATATGCTAATTCAGCCTATACGGAATCTACTCAGGACGTTGTTTTTTCTGCTCACAATATGATATGTGAGACCGGCGTTATCTTAAAAGAGAGTGCGCCGTTTGCTGACGACAGCTTTATCGTTTCGGCGATAGATACCGATAAGATAGAGGGCGAGCGTTGCCGTTTTGATGAATTTATACTCGTTGAAGACGAAAAATACGAATATATCCCCTTCAGTCAGCCGATCAGAGAGACGGAGATAACTTACGAGATAGACAGAAACCCCTTCGTGCCGTCAAGCGAGGAGCTTATGGATGAGAGGGCAGAGGGCGTTCTTAAGGTGCAGAGCTACGGCCTTAAAAAGCGTATGGAGCATACCGGATCCTCTAAGGCTGTTATCGGAATCTCCGGAGGACTTGACAGCTGTCTTGCGTTGCTTGTTGCTGCCAAGACCATGGATCTGATGAAGCGTCCGAGGACGGATATAGTGGCAATAACCATGCCGTGCTTTGGTACGAGCGGGAGAACCAAGACAAATGCACAGCGTCTTTGCGAGGAGCTTGGCGTTGAGCTCAGAACGATAGATATAACCGAGGCTGTAAGACTTCACTTCAGAGATATCGGGCACGATGAGAACGTTTACGACGCCGTCTATGAAAATTCTCAGGCAAGAGAGCGCACTCAGGTGCTTATGGATATAGCAAATAAGGAAAACGGCATAGTCGTAGGTACCGGAGATCTTTCGGAGCTTGCACTCGGATGGGCTACCTATAACGGAGACCATATGTCTATGTACGCCGTGAATTCAACTCTTCCAAAAACACTCGTTAAAGCGATAGTTGAGAATCAGGCGAAAAAATCACCGACAAGGTTAAGCGAGGTGCTTACCGATATCGTGGATACTCCCGTATCTCCGGAGCTTCTTCCGCTTGATGAAAACGGTGATATGGCTCAGAAGACGGAAGATAGCGTAGGACCGTATGAGCTTCACGACTTTTTCATCTATTATGCTCTGCGTTACGGCTTTTCTCCTGCCAAGATTTTCCGATTGGCAAAAAATTCTTTTAAAAATTTGTATTCTGATGGAACTATTTTAAAATACCTTCGTCTATTTGTAAGGCGGTTCTTCTCACAGCAGTTTAAGAGAAGCTGTATGCCTGACGGCCCGAAGGCAGGTGCGGTATCGCTCTCGCCCAGAGGAGACTGGAAAATGCCGTCTGATGCCTCATGCGCTATATGGCTTGCAGAGCTTGATGAGATCGAGAAATCAATGTGATACGATCGAATGAATCAGAATATTATTTTTACAAATAATAGATATAATAAAAAAGCCGGTAAAAATACCGGGAGAAAGAGAGAATTTTAAAATGAAAAAGATTTTGGCACTTTTACTTGTTGCTATTATTGCAATGACAGCAGTAGCATGCGCTAATAACGACGTCTCTGATAACGATCAGAACGATCAGGTAGAAAATGAATCCGTAGAAAACGAGTCTCAGTCCGAGACAGAATCTGATACAGAATCTGACACAGAATCTGATGCCCCTGCAAACTCCGTTGATCTTTCCGGCGACCTTGCAGCTATAGTCGATGCAATCTACGCTGAATATCAGCTTCCCTTCGGTGTAGGCAATATTGAGATCGATATAAACGATCCCGACGCACTCAAGATGTTCACAGGTCTTGACAGCGCTGATAAGATAAATTCTGCTATCGCTTCCGAGGCTATGATCATGTCTCAGGCATATTCTATGGTTCTCGTAAGAGTTAACGATGCAGCAGACGCTCAGGCTGTAGCTGAAGAGATGAAGAACGGTATCGATACTCACAAGTGGGTATGCGTTTGGGCAGAGGATCTTTCTGTTGCAACATATGAAGACCTCGTTCTTCTCGTAATGGTTGACGTTGAATTTGATATCCCGTCAGACAACATTATTGATGCTTTTGAAAAGGTTTGCGGCGGTACTCTTACAAGCGAGCTTTAATTAACGAATGATACGGCAGGGACGCGGCTTACAAAAAGCGTCCCTGTTTTATTGAGTATAGAATGATAGCTATAGACGGCTTTTAAGCCGCCTCGGAGGATAAAAGTGTTATTTTCAAGTGTACCGTTTCTGTATTATTTCTTTCCTATAGTACTGCTTCTTTATTTTGCGATGCCGTTTATTAAAGGTAAGAACGCAATACTTCTGATATTCAGCCTGCTCTTCTACGCATGGGGAGAGCCGAAATACGTTATACTTATGGGTGTTTCCATAATACTTGGATACGTTTTCGGCATCCTTATCGGAAAAAGTCAGAAAATTGCATTTCGCAGACTTTGGCTGGTCCTTTCTTGTGTTACCAGTCTTGGCTTCCTTGCCTATTTTAAGTATGCGGATTTCTTTATTGAGAATTTCGCTGCTGTGACCGGTATAAGCGTTTCTCTTTTAAGAATTGCTCTTCCTATCGGTATCAGCTTCTATACCTTCCAGATACTCAGCTATACCATTGACGTATACAGAAGAGAAGCGGCGATACAGAAAAGTCTTCTCAATTTCGCAACCTACGTTTGTCTCTTCCCTCAGCTTATAGCAGGACCTATCGTCAGATATACTGACATTGATGCTCAGCTTGAGAGCAGAAAAAGCACGGTAGAGGGAATATATAAGGGAGCTATAAGATTTATAGTCGGACTTTCAAAGAAGGTACTTATCGCAAACACTCTGGGCGCTCTGTGTGCTGATTTCAGAGCGCTGAATGAAAAAACGGTCGTATTTTATTGGATGTACGCAATAGCGTTCTCGCTTCAGATTTACTTCGATTTTTCGGGATACAGCGATATGGCTATAGGTCTCGGAAGGATACTCGGCTTTGATTTCCTTGAAAACTTCAACTATCCTTATATTTCAAGGAGTATAACGGAATTCTGGAGACGATGGCATATGTCCCTCGGCTCGTGGTTCAGAGATTACGTGTATATTCCGCTTGGCGGAAACCGTGTGTCGAAGGCGAGATGGTTTTTCAATATAGGCGTTGTGTGGATGCTGACAGGCTTCTGGCACGGTGCGGCATGGAACTTTATTATATGGGGTCTGATGTTTGCCGTATTGCTTATTATTGAAAAGATCTGGCTTAAAGGCGCACTTGAAAAGCTACCGGCGGCGTTATCCCATATCTACGTTTTGTTTTTGGTGATGATAAGCTTCGTCGTATTTAACGGCTCGTCTCTTATAGAGGTGGTATCCGATATAGGCGGCCTTTTCGGCGCCGGAACAACTGCCTTTACAAGCTCACTTACCGTATACTATCTCAGAAGCTATGCCGTTGTATTTATAATAGGCTTTATAGCTGCAACCCCGCTTATGAAGAATATATACAAAAAGCTTTGCAGTATAAAGAGCACAGATAAGGTCGTTGCCGTGCTCGAGCCTGTGATTGCTTGTGTGCTTTTGCTTATCGTTACGGCATACCTCGTGGACGGCTCGTTCAATCCGTTCCTTTATTTCCGTTTCTGATAATCGTGAGAAAGAAGGTTTGATGATGCAGAAAAAAAGATATATTGCAGGACTTGCCCTGCTTCTTGCCGTATGGGCAGTTATAACAGTTTGCTGTTTTGCAAAGCCGTCAGAGGAGATATCTGAAAGCGAGCGCAGAAAGCTTGCACAGTTCCCGGAGGTATCTGTAAAAAATATACTGTCGGGTAAGTTTATGACCGACTTTGAGGAATATACGCTTGACCAGTTTCCGCTGAGAGATCAGTTCAGAACACTTAAGGCTGTGTCGGTGCTCTATCTTCTCGGTCAGAAGGATAATAACGATATCTATATTGCAGACGGATATGCCGCCGCTCTTGAATATCCGCTGAGTGAGAGCTCAATAAATCACGTGCTTGAAAGATTCAAATACGTTTATGAAAGCTATCTTAAGGATACGGGATCGGATATATATATGTCAGTCGTTCCCGACAAGGGGTACTTCCTTGCAGAGAAGAACGGCTATCCTTCAATGGATTATGAAAAGCTCTTCTCAATGATGCAGGATGGAATGCCGTATGCCGAATATATAGATATCACCGATACTCTTGATATAGAATGCTACTACAAGACCGATACCCACTGGAGACAGGAGGAGATAATCGGTACGGCGCAAAAGCTTGCTAAGGGAATGGGGATATCGGAATATCTGTCGGGTGAGTATGACGTGAATGAGGCGGATATACCGTTTTACGGCGTTTATCACGGTCAGGCTGCACTTCCTATGAACAGCGAGACCATATATTATCTTACAAACGACGTTATATCTGATTGCACGGTCACCAATATCGAAAACGATAAGGTCACGGGTGTATACGATTTTGAAAAGCTTGACAGCCGTGATCCTTACGAGATGTATCTCTCGGGTGCACGTCCTCTTCTCTTTATAGAGAATCCGAATGCACATACCGATAAAGAGCTGATCGTATTCAGAGATTCGTTTGGAAGCAGTATAATTCCGCTTCTTACAGAGGCATATTCGAAGATAACCGTTATAGATATAAGATATATCAACTCCACTATCCTGGGAGACTACGTCGAATTTGAAAAGAGTGACGTGCTGTTCCTTTACAGTACGATATTGCTCAATTCGGGTTACGTTATCAAATAAGAAAAACGGCAAAACTTTTTGCCGTTTTTTTGCTTTTTTATTTGCTTTTGTTGATATGTTGTGATATAATTAAATAAATAACAACAGATAACGTATTATATATACTGTTTGAACTTATATTTTTAGGAGATAAAAGTTATGAAATCTAGAGTTTTGATAGTAAGCAGTGCAAACATGGACCTTATGATGAAGGTAAAGGTAGTTCCACCGGCAGGACAGACTGTGCTTGAGCGTGATTATGACTATATTCCCGGCGGAAAAGGCGCAAACTCTGCACTCGCATTTGCTAAGCTCGGGGCAGACAGTGTTTTCTGCACCCGTCTTGGTAAGGATGCTAACGGACAGACACTCAAAAAGTTCTATGACGACAGCAACATAGACACAAGATTTATAAAAATGGATGATGAAAGCAAGACGGGTCTTGCAATAGTAATGGTTGAAAGCACGGGTGCTAACCGCATAGTCGTTTACCCCGGAGCTAACTACGCTATAACCGCCGATGACGTTGAGGAGGCGTTCACATGCTATCCCGATGCCGTATTTATGCAGTGCGAGATACCCTTTGATATAATCGTTAAGGTTACCGAATTTGCTAAAGCGCAGAATATACCGGTCATTATTGATGCAGGTCCTGCAAACAAGGAATTCGAGCTTGAAAAGCTTGCAAGAGTTGATATATTCTCCCCAAATGAAACCGAAACAGAGGTATTTACCGGAATCAAGCCCGACTCGATCGAGAACTGTCTCAGGGCGTGCCGTGATCTTGAAAAGCGTGTAAATGCTAAATATTTCGTTCTCAAGCTTGGCGGAAGAGGCGTGTTTATCTATGACGGCAATTTCTATCAGCTCGTTCCCACGTTTGACTGTGTTGAGGTAGTTGACACCACTGCGGCAGGCGATGCATTCTCTGCAGCAATGACTCTTGAATATATTAAATCGGGAGATATCAAGCGTGCCTGCACCTACGGTAATATAGTCGGTACTCTTACGGTATCAAAGAAGGGTGCGTCTACGTCTATACCTACAGAGGAAGAAACAGCAAGGTTCGTAGTTGAAAATCAGATAGATTATAAACTCTGAGAATAGTTTTTCGGGAGGTAAGATATGGGCTGTGTAATGTCTGAAGGTACGTATCAGTCGTCAAACGGATTTTCGCAGATAAAGTATTACGTTTATACTCCGGATACCGCGCCAAGAGCAGTTGTGCAGATATCGCACGGAATGAACGAATACATAGGCAGATATGATGAATTCGCAAGATTCCTTTGCGAGCACGGTATAGTAGTATGCGGAAACGATCACGCGGGGCACGGAAGCTCTGTTTTATCCGACGATGATTTCGGATTTTTCGGGGACTTTGACGGAGATAAATATCTCGTTGAGGACCTGCACGAATTATACGGTATCATGAGGCGTAAATACAGAAATCTTCCGTACTATATACTCGGTCACAGTATGGGCTCTTTCGTTTTGAGAAATTATATTTCAAAGTACGGAAGAGAGCTCAGCGGTGCGATAATCTGCGGAACAGCAGGTAAGATAGGCGCTGTTGGAATGGGGCTTGCTCTGACGTCATTTTTATCGGCTGTAAGAGGCAAAAGGCATAGAAGCGCACTCGTTAAAAAGATTGCTTTTGCAGGCTATAACAGCAGATTTGAGGGCGATACAGGCAGCGAATGGCTGAGCAAGAATAAAGAAAATATTAACCAATACGTAAATGATAAGCGATGTACGTTTACATTTACGGTGAAGGCGTATAACGATCTTTTTAGAATGATAAAAACCGTCAACTCTTCGGAGTGGTATGCATCAGTTCCACGTGAGCTTCCGATATTTGTAATATCGGGATCGGACGACCCGGTCGGAAATTACGGCAAGGGTCCCGGTGAGGTATATGAGCTTCTGAAGGATGCAGACCTTTCGGACGTCAGACTTAAGCTATATAAGGATGACAGACACGAAATATTAAATGAAACCGACAGAGATACGGTTTATGCCGATATACTCTCGTGGCTCAAAGAAATAAACGAAGGAATAGATCAATGCAGGACAATTCAAACAAATACACAAGGATCCTCTCTGTAGACTACGGTGACGTTCGCACCGGGCTTGCCGTCAGCGACTCACTCGGTATGATGGCAAACGGGATAGGTACGATCAAGGCAGAAGACCCGGCTGAGCTTATAGAGAAGATAAAAGAGGTTATTGAAAGAGAAAGAGTAACTTCTGTTATCGTCGGCAATCCGATAAATATGGACGGAAGCAGAGGGGAGCGCTCACAGCACGCCTGCCAATTCGCAGATATGCTGAGAGAGGCTACAGAGCTTCCGGTCGAGCTTTACGATGAGCGCTGTACCACAATGGCTGCACATCAGATACTCAACATAACCGATACGAGAGGGAAGAAGAGAAAGAACGTTATAGATACTCTTTCCGCTCAGATAATTCTTCAGAATTATCTCGATTCTCTCAAATATAAAAAAACATTTTAACTAAGTAACATCTAAGGAATTATTATGGAAATCTTATTAAGTTTATCAATAGCTATTGCGGCAGGACTTCTTATGTCCCGTGTCGTAAAACCTTTAAAGCTTCCGGCAGTAACGGGATATCTTATCGCCGGAATCCTCGTCGGACCGTACTGCCTCGGTATGCTTGGCGTAAACGGGATCGGCTTTATCTCTACCGAAAACGTAAAGTCGTTTCAGATACTTTCAGACGTTGCGCTCGGATTTATCGCATTTGCAATAGGAAACGAATTCAGAGTCTCGCAGCTTAAGCAAAACGGCAAGCAGGCAACTATTATCGGAATATTCCAGGCAGTCGTTACCACCGTTGTGGTTGACGCCTTTCTGATAGGGCTTCATTTTATACTTGGAGAGGATAAGTTCCCGCTTCACGTTGCAATAGTGCTCGGTGCAATAGCCTCGGCAACCGCACCTGCGGCAACGCTGATGGTAGTAAGACAGTATAAGGCAAAGGGACCGCTTACAAGCATACTTCTTCCGATAGTTGCGCTTGACGATGCCGTTGGTCTCGTTATATTTGCAGTATCCTTCGGCATAGCAAAAACGCTTACAAGCGGATCGTTCAATCTGCTTTCGGTAATACTTGAGCCGCTTCTTGAGGTCGTGCTTTCGATAGCTCTCGGATTCGTTATGGGTATACTTTTCACAGCATTTGAAAAGTGCTTCCACTCGAACAGTAAGCGTCTGAGCCTTTCGGTAACCTTTATTATGCTGACGGTTGCATTATCACAGCTTGAATTTGAGATAGCGTCCATTCACATAGGATTTTCATCGCTTCTCGTTTGTATGATGCTCGGTACGGTGTTCTGCAATATATGCGATTTCTCTGCAGATCTTATGGAAAAGGCAGACAGATGGACCGCTCCGCTCTTCGTTCTGTTCTTCGTTCTGAGCGGTGCTGAGCTTGAGCTTAGCGTGTTTACCGAGCTTACCGTAGTTATCGTAGGAATTTTCTATATCTTATCAAGATCTCTTGGAAAATATTATGGGGCAAGATTCAGCGCACAGGCTGTACATACCTCTCCCGAGATAGTAAAATATCTTGGTATAACGCTTCTTCCTCAGGCAGGAGTTGCCCTCGGAATGTCGCTTTCTGCTGAGGTATTGCCGGGCGGTATGCTTATAAGAAATATAACCTTGTTTGCAGTTCTCATATATGAGCTTATTGGACCTATGCTCACCAAGAATGCACTTATCCGTGCAGGTGAAATATCTCCCAGACAGCCCTCATACAGAGAGACTACTTCTCCCACAAAGGATAAATAATAATAAGCGCTTCATATCGAAGCGCTTATTTTCGTATATAAATATATTTTAATGCTCAAAAGAAGGGGGATTCCCTTGAAGGTCTGTAAAACGGCTGTTTTCGGGAGAAGGCTCAGACAGACTGAAATACATCTTTGCCGCCTGCGTTGTTCCGAAATCACGGTTTGATCCGCTGTTCTGCACCTTATTAAACGCCTCTCTGAACATGGCGTTATGTGCTTCCTCACGGTTGAGGAGAAAATCGATCGTTTCCTTTACCTTCTTATCGTTTATCTGTCTGTAAAGATACTCATAAACCACTTTTGCTCTCTGCTCTGATGCGATGTTTGACAAAAGATCTGCACAAAGGTCACCCGTTACCGTTACATAGTCTCCCGTCCAGGAATAGCCGGATGCATTTATAAGACCGGGATTCAGCCCGAGCAAAACGTGTGTCTGTATCTCGCCTGCAGGCACGCTTGAGGCATCTACGTCGTGTCCGTTCAGAAGATTTATGGTCTGGGCGATCATTTCCATATGCGACAGCTCTTCTGCGGCAATATCCATAAAAAGATCCTTTATTTCGGGATCTTTTATTCTGAAGCTTTGCGACATATATTGCATTGCCGCTTTAAGCTCACCGTTTCCGCCTCCGAGCTGCTCCTGAAGGAGTGCCGCATACTGCGGATTGGCTTTTTCTATCTCTACCGGATGGAAAAGAATTTTTTCGTGTTTAAACATTGTTTATCGATCCTTTCTTTTTTTATAAGTATTCCCGATGCGTTTTATCCGTATGCAAAATCAAGCATCTAAAAAATTACATTTTACTTGCACAAACAGACGTGATATGCTATAATCAAAGGTAAATTATAGAATGAAATATGTTATGCAAAGGAACTAAGCAATGAAGGTCGTATTACAAAATTTGACGAAAAAATTTCCCAACCGCTCAAAAAAGGCGCAGGGAGACGTTATAGCGGTAAACGATGTTACCATAGAGATACCCGACGGTAAGCTGATAGGTCTGCTCGGACCGTCCGGATGCGGAAAAAGCACCGTGCTCAATCTTATCTGCGGTCTGCAGAAGCCAACTGAAGGAAGGATATTCTTCGGTGAGGATGACGTAAGCTCTTTGCCCCCCGAAAACAGAGGGGTCGGACTTGTTTTTCAGAACTATGCTCTTTACCCACATCTGACGGTAAGGCAGAATATCATATTTCCTCTTCAGAATCTTCGAGGCGAAGCTAAGCTCTCCAAGGAAGAGATGCTTGAAAAAGCCGATAAGATAGCCTCGCTTGTGCAGATAAGCGAGCTTATGGACAGAAAGCCGAGTGAGCTTTCGGGCGGACAGCAGCAGCGTGTTGCCATAGCAAGAGCGCTTGTGAAAATGCCGCGTGTTCTTCTTCTTGACGAGCCTCTTTCAAATCTTGACGCAAGACTCCGTCTTCAGACCAGAGAAGAGATAAGAAGAATACAAAGAGAAACGGGTATAACGACCGTCTTCGTAACGCACGACCAGGAAGAAGCTATGAGCATATCGGATATGATAGTCGTTATGAAATCGGGTGTAGTTCAGCAGATAGGCAAGCCGCAGGACGTTTATGACGACCCTATAAATCTGTTCGTTGCAAAATTTCTCGGAACACCGCCCATAAACGTTTTTGAGGGCAGGGTAGCAGGCGGTATGCTGTATATCGGAGACGATGCCGTGCTTGAGATGAAGGACGTTTCCGATCAAGCGGTATACGTAGGTATTCGTCCCGAGGGATTTGTGTTAGATCAAAACGGACCTATGTGCTGTCAGCTTTCGGGAGTTGAGGTTATGGGCAGAGACGTCAGCGTCGTTTCAAAAAATCCTTCCTGCATCTCTGAAGCAGTGCGCTCAATAATCAGCTCTGAAAACAGCGTGGATACAAGCTCTTCTGACGTAAGATTTGCGCTTAAGAGAAGCAAGACCTTCATATTCAGCAAAGAAACCGAGGAAAGGATCTACTTTGACGTAGACTTATGCGGTAGATAATAATGGATAACAGAAACGCAAAAGGATGGCTCTACCTTCTGCCTGCGATAGCTTTTCTCGGAGTCTTTATGGTATATCCTCTGATAGACGTTTTTATATACTCCTTTGAAGAGGGATATAATTCTGCATCGCAGACCTTTTTCGGGGTAGGCACGTATAACTATTCTTACATACTTCACGATCCGTATTTTCTTTCGGCGGTAAAAAATACCTTTATATTGGTTTTGATAACCGTTCCGTTATCTACGGGTATCGCTCTTCTGATATCGGTAGGACTTTCCTCGATAAAGCCGCTGAGAAATCTCTTTCAAACGGTATATTTCCTTCCGTACGTTACAAACACACTTGCAGTAGGACTCGTTTTTATGATCCTTTTCAAAAAAACGCCCTATTCGGAAGGACTTGTAAATCTGCTTATAAATATGTTCGGCGGCGCCTCGGTGGATTTTATCGACGGACCGTATTGGGCAAAGATGTTCGTTTTATGCCTTTATACTATATGGGTGGTTATGCCGTTCAAAATACTGATACTCACAAGTGCGCTTGCATCTGTAAAGCAGGATTATTACAATGCTGCAAAGGTTGATGGCACCTCAAGGGTGAGAATATTCACAAGGATCACTCTTCCGATGATATCTCCTATGATATTCTATCTCGTGATAACGGGATTTATCGGTGCGTTCAAGGCGTACAGCGATGCAGTTGCACTGTTCGGTACTAATTTGAATGCTGCGGGAATGAATACCATCGTAGGCTATATTTACGATATGCTGTACGGAGACAGCGGTGGATATCCGTCCTACGCATCTGCGGCTGCAATAATACTTTTCTTCATAGTTCTGACAATTACCTGCATCAACTTGATGATAAGTAAGAAACATGTTCATTATTAAGGTGTTATTCAAATGGAAAAGCAATTTGATTATGATAAAATAGAAAGGTCGGCAAGCATCCGTCAAAAGACGGTAAATGCCGTAACGTACGTTTTTCTTATCTTTTGGGGACTTATAGTACTGTTTCCTTTCTATTGGATGATACTTACCTCGGTCAAGAGTTACGGTGCGTATAACTCTGAATACATACCGAAATTTTTTACTCTGTCACCGACACTTGAAAATTACAGAGAAGCCTTTACCGCTGTTCCGCTTGGGAGATATTTTTTGAACACGATGATATTCACCTTAGCTACCACGGCGATAATGCTTATCGTTATCATACCTGCGGCGTTTGCCTTTGCAAGACTTGAATTCAGAGGTAAAAATGCAGTTTTTACCCTCTTTCTCGCACTTATGATGATACCGAATGAGCTGGTTATAATAACCAACTATACCACTATTACAAATCTCGATATGAGAAATACGTTTATGGGGCTTATATTGCCGTCGGTAACGTCTGTATTCTATATCTATCTGCTGAAAGAAAATTTTGCGCAGATACCCGATGAGCTCTACTATGCCGCAAAAGTGGACGGAACTGCCGACCTTAAATATATGTTTAAGGTGATGATACCTATCTGCAGACCTACCATTATAACCATTACCATACTTAAGGTTATCGAATGCTGGAACTCATACGTATGGCCCCGTCTTATTACAGATGAACAGGCGTATTTCCTTGTGTCAAACGGAATTCAGGAGATACGTGAAAACGGATTCGGGCGTGAGAATATTCCTGCAATGATGGCGGCTGTAGTCGTTATATCGCTTCCGCTGGTAGTGCTGTTCCTTATCTTCAGAAAGAAGATAATGGAAGGGGTTGCAAGAGGGGGTACAAAGGGATGAGAAAAAGAATAATATCAATGATTTTAGTCCTTGCGTCATTGCTTTTGGTGCTTTGCGGATGCCACGGCTCAAGGGAGATATCAAGCTTCAGTATTCCGCAGGAATTTGATACCGACAGGGAATATGAGATAACATTCTGGGCAAAGAACGATACCAATAAGGCTCAGACTGATATATATGCAAAAGCTATTTCAGATTTTCAGGAAATATATCCCAATATTACCGTAAATCTGAGACTGTATACCGATTACGGCAAAATCTACAACGACGTTATTACCAATATCTCGACCAATACAACTCCAAACGTATGTATCACCTATCCGGACCATATTGCAACCTATATGACGGGTGAGAACGTAGTCGTGCCTCTTAGCGGTCTTATGGAGGATAAAAAATACGGACTTGGCGGCAGCGAGGTAAGATTTGACTCTCCGAGTATTGACGAGATGATACCTAAATTCCTGTCTGAATGTGCATTTGGAGACGAGTATTATGCTCTTCCGTATATGCGCTCAACCGAGGCCTGCTACATAAATAAGAACTACGTTGAGGCTCTGGGGTATACCGTTCCCGACGTTCTGACTTGGGATTTTATATGGGAGGTTGCCGATGCGGCGGCCGAAAAGGATGAAAACGGCATCTATAAGCTGAACGGTCAGAAGGTAATGATACCGTTTATATATAAGTCCACCGATAATATGATGATACAGATGCTCAGACAGCTTGACGCTCCGTATTCGAATAACCGAGGCGAGATACTTATATTTAACGATACTACCAAGGAGCAGCTCTATACTATAGCTAAGCACGTAAAAATAGGGGCTTTTTCGACCTTTAAAATATCGAGCTATCCTGCAAACTTTCTGAATGCAGGGCAGTGCGTATTTGCGATAGATTCAACAGCAGGCTCTACCTGGATGGGTACCGATGCACCCCTTTGCGATATCAGCGAGGAGGCACTCGTCGAGTTTGAAACCGAGGTAAGAATGATACCTCAGTTTGATCCCGCCTCACCCGATATGATATCTCAGGGCCCGTCTATGTGTATCTTCAATAAAGAGGATCCGCACGAGGTGTTGGCATCGTGGCTGTTTATGCAGTATCTTTTGACAAACGAGGTACAGATAGCCTATTCTCAAACCGAGGGATACGTGCCTGTTACACTCAAGGCTCAGCAGAGCGATGAATATTCAGACTATCTCTCAAGAGCAGGAGAGGATAACGATAAATATTATAAGGTGAAGATAGAAGCAGTAAAGCTTTTGCTTGACAACGTAGACAATACGTTCGTTACAAGTGTGTTCAACGGCTCTGCATCGCTTCGTGATGCATCTGGACAGCTTATTGAAAGCGTAACCAAGTCGGTAAGGAGAAAAGAGACGGTAAACGACGCATATATGGATAAGCTGTATAATGACGTCACCTCTCTTTACAGACTGAATTTAAGCGGTGATTCCGTGCTTGAGGGGAAGACCGATCTCGGAGCTTTGCCGACCACTTCGGTAGTATTGCTGTCTTCACTTGCGGTAGCATGGATATTCATTGCGGCGTATGCAGCTGTATCTGCAATAAAAAAATCAAAAAAATAGGCTGTACGTATTGACTTATCGGTTTTTTTGAGTATAATATCTCTTGTACGTTTAAAAACTACATAAATCAAAGGAGAACAAAAATGAAAAAGTTTTTATGCTTATTATTAGCTGTTCTTTTTGCACTCACACTCGTTGCATGTAACAATGCTGAAGACGATATTGTTGAGGGCGAAAGCAACAATGACGTTGAAACAAACGGTGATGCAGTTGAGAGCGAAAGCGACGCAGTAGAGGGCGACGAAGCAGAAAGCAACGATAGCGACGATCCCTTTGCAAATATTGCAGTTATGTCTTACGATGAGTATATCGCAGCAGAGCTCGATACACCCGTTGTAGTTGAGACTTACGTTCAGGCAAAGCAGTCCTGGTGGGATAACAAGGCAACTGTTTATACACAGGATGAAAACGGCGGATACTTCCTCTATAATATGACTTGCTCCGAAGAAGACTATGCTAAGCTTGTTGAAGGAACAAAGATCAGAGTTAAGGGCTACAAGACAGCATTCTCGGGTGAAGTTGAAATTATCGATTCCACCTTTGAAATTATTGACGGTTCATACGTATCTGAGCCTATCGATGCAACAGAGATCATTTCTGTAGCCAACGTAGTTGACTATCAGAACAGAAAAGTAAGCTTTAAGGGAATGACTGTTGAAGCATCCCAGGATGCAAACGGCGAAGAGCATGCATTCCTTTACGGTTGGGACGGTTCCGGTCAGGAAGGCTCTGACAGCGACCTTTATTTCAAGGCTTCCGCAAACGGCAACACATATACTTTCGTTATTGAATACTACCTCACAAACGCTGATTCCGATGCTTACAAAGCAGTTCAGAATCTCAGCGTAGGTGACGTTATCGATATGGAAGGCTTTATGTACTGGTACGAAGGACCTCAGCCTCACATCTATTCGGTAGTAGTTGCTGAATAAGTTAAAATCAATAATTTGCAACACAAAACGCCTCCCTTTTGGCGGGTGGTCGTAAAACAGTTAAAGCCAAGCTGTAGATGCAGCTTGGCTTTTATCATTGTTCGCACTACATGGCAGAATGCGATGTATAGAAGTGCGCCCTTTATCAGTTAGACAAATTGGAATTTGTCTTATTGTCAAATCAATTTGAATTTAAAGGTCTATGTACATAATTGTTGATGAAGTATGGAAACCCACTCTTTCATACAAAGGAATTGCTTTCATATCTGCGGAATTGAGTATTGTTTTA
>JAZSMJ010000022.1:0-12347 GCA_045535815.1 Eubacteriales bacterium | reverse complement strand
CCTTGATCTCAAGAAGCCAAGCCATATGGTTTATACCGGCAATAAGCTCCTTTCTTCCCTCTATCTTATCGCTCATATCAAGCGATTTGAGAAGATCTCTTGAGCAGACCTGTACACTGTGGCAAAGTCCTACTGTTTTTACAGCGGTATATCTCTGCATAAAACCGGACAGCATAGCCATCGGATTGGTATAATTCAAGAAAAGAGCGTCAGGACAAACCTCTTCCATATCACGTGCAAAGTCCGCCATTACGGGTATAGTACGAAGAGCACGCATTATACCGCCTATACCAAGCGTATCGGCGATAGTCTGTCTGAGCCCGTATTTTTTCGGAACCTCAAAATCTATAATAGTACAAGGATCATAAAGTCCAACCTGAATAGCGTTTACAACGAAATCAGCTCCTCTGAGAGCCTCTTTTCTGTTTTCCACACCAAGATATGCCTCAATCTTACCAAATCCACCAAGAGTAGTTCTCATGTTTTCAAGTATGGTCTGACTTTCCTTAAGACGCTCTCCGTCTATATCATAAAGAGCAAAAACACTGTCTCTTAAGGATTCAGTGCACATACAGTCACCGATTACGTTTCTTGCGAATACCGTACTTCCTGCACCCATAAAAGTAATTTTCATAATACAGAACTCCTCTAAGTTTATTTTATAGTCTTTACAAATGTTTCAATTCTCTCAAGAGCCGTGGTCAGATGCTTCACAGAATATGCATACGAAATTCTTGCAAAGCCCTCACCGCTGTCACCGAAAGCAGTACCGGGTACTATCGCAACCCTTCCGCTATTAAGAAGCTGTGCAGAAAATTCCTCGCTGCTCAAACCGAACGCACCTATCTTTGGAAAGACGTAAAAAGCCCCTTCAGGTTCAAAGCATTCAATACCGAGCTTTCTAAGTCCGTTTACAATAAGCTTTCGTCTTTGGTCATATTCTGCCTTCATTTCCTCGATATCATCATCGCCGTTTTTGAGCGCTTCGATTGAAGCATACTGACTTATGGTAGGAGCGCACATAATTGCATACTGATGTATCTTAAGCATTGGTGCAATAAGCTCTCTCGGCGCTGCGAGATAACCCATTCTCCAGCCGGTCATAGCATAAGCTTTTGAAAAGCCGTTAACGACAATCGTTCTTTCTCTCATGCCGTCTATAGAAGCGATGGAAACGTGCTTCCTTCCATATGTAAGCTCTGCGTATATCTCATCGGAAATGACAACTATATCTGTGCCTCTGAGAACATCTGCAATTTTCTCAAGCTCTTCACGGGTCATTATAGCTCCCGTCGGATTATTGGGAAAAGGAAGAACCAGCGCTTTAGTCTTAGGAGTAATAGCTTTTTTCAACTGATCCGGAGTAAGCTTAAATTTATCTTCGACCCTTGTATTTATTATAACAGGAGTTCCGCCTACGAGCTGTGTAATAGGCTCATAACACACAAAGGAAGGCAGAGGTATTATTACTTCGTCTCCCGGGTCTACTATCGCTCTTATGGCAAGATCTATAGCCTCGCTACCGCCGACGGTTACAATTATTTCATCGTTATAATCGTATTCAAGATCAAATCTTCTTTTTAAATAATTTGAGATCTCCGATCTCATTTCAGTAAGTCCGCTGTTGGAGGTATAGTAAGTACGGCCTTTTTCGAGAGTTTCGATTGCAACCTCTCTGATATGCCAAGGTGTAACAAAATCAGGCTGTCCGACCGTGAGCGAGATTATATCGTCTCCGCCCTCTGATACAAGATCAAAAAACTTTCTTATGCCTGAAGGCTTTATCTCACTCGCTTTTTGAGAAATTATTTTTTGATAATCAATCATTTCAGACAATTTCCTCTCTCATCGGTCTCTGCCGACCCATATATAACGCCCTCTGCTTTATATTTTTTGAGAACGAAATGAGTGGCTGTAGAAACGACAGATTCAATAGGTGCAAGCTTTTGTGCAACAAAGAACGCAACCTCTTTCATCGTTTTTCCTTCTATCATAATAGCAAGATCGAATCCGCCCGACATGAGAAATACACTCTTAACTTCATCGTAATTGTATATCTTCTCTGCGACCTGGTCAAAGCCCTTGTCACGCTGCGGAGCAACCTTAAGCTCTATAAGAGCACTAACGTACTCTCTGTCAGTCTTATCCCAGTCAATCAGAGCTTTATAACCGAGAATAACTCCGTCCTTCTCGTACTTCTGAATCATCTTTTTGATATCACCGACTTCTTTTTCACACATTACCGCAAGCTGCTCTTCGGTAATTCTTGCGTCATTTTCAATTATTTTAAGAAGACTGTTCATATTAATTCCTTTCCACAAATATAATATTATATTTTTATATCTATAGCTTTTCCATTTCTGAAAACGTTAATATTTTCGAATCCTATACCTTTTAATTTGATATATTCATCTTCAATATGACTTCCGAGGTTTATACATCTATGTGCATCAGAACCGCAAGTTATGAGTTTTCCGCCGCACTGCTGATATAATCTGATAATACCGTCATCAGGCACAGGACCTTCCATACCTTGTCTGTATCCTGAAGTATTTATCTCAAGAGCAATGCCTTTTTTTATTATTTTTTCAAATATTCTTTCTATATCATCATACCAACGGGTCAGGTCAAGCTCCCTACCCGCTCTTTTTATATATCTGTATGGATAAGTTATATGTGCAAGAGAGTTTATATAACCCGAATCCACAAGGTCGTGAAGCTCCGTAAGATATCTTTTCCAAAGCAAGATATACTCAGCCTCAAGCATAGCTTCATATTTAAGGAAAAAGAAGTCCGGCACACCCTTGAGACAATGAAGAGAACCGAGAACAAAATCGAAGGGCTTGCTTGCAAGCATTTTTTCAGCAAGCTCAGGATGCTCGCACGGCTGCCCAAGCTCTATTCCGAAATTAAAGCGTATTTTACCCTCGTATTTGTCTTTTACAGACAAATACTCCTCATATGCAGAATCAGCATCATAGCCGTAGATGCCGTCATATGCGCTGTTAACGTCAAAATGATCCGTTACTGTTATTTCGGAAAGACCTGCCTCTATTGCTGCTTTGCAAATGCTTTCAAGGCTGCCCGCAGGAGATTTGTCACCGTCAATAGAATATTTAGAATGAATATGTGAATCGCAAATATACATATAAGATCACCCAAGCGGAATCGAGATTCCATCGTCAGAATCAACTGAGTTATCAAAATTATTATCCGTTTCTTCCGGTGTCAACTGTTCGGTTTGTGACGTTGTTTCTTCTGTTATGTTCTGAGAACCGCTGATTCCTGAAGATATGACTGTTCCGGAGAACATATCCGTTATAACCGTGCCCGGAAAATAAGCCTGAAGGATAGCTTCATACGAATATCCAAGATCAGACAGATCCTTGGCACCCCACTGGCTCATACCGACACCGTGTCCCCATCCTCTTCCAATAAATACGAAGCTTCCGGCACTGCCTTCTGCTATAACGGTATTGTATGTCTTAACTATATTCGAAAACTCTTTAAGAGCGCTTACGCCTTGAGTTGGCGTTTCTGAAACAGAAGGATTATACGATGAGTAAAACTCCTCAACCATATCGTAATATTCTTCCATTTCGGTTACCATATTGAACGAGGTTACGCCTTCGCTTGTAATTACAGCAACGTCGGTAAGATTAACAAGTGTTTCGCCGCCAATGCTTTTTACGGTGCTTACCGATTCCTCAAAATCAAGGATGATCTCACCGTTACCCCTCATGGCATGAACACCTTCATCAATTACAGTCGCATCGTATATTGCCGAAAACGTTACAGGTGTCTGCTCTGTTTCGAGTGATGAGCCTGTTTCGTCAACAATAACGCTACCGTCACCTAAGGCATCTGATGCAAGCTTATAGTCTACGACTGTTACTGCTTCTCCTGCCTTCGCAACTACAAAATTAGCGCTGTTAAGGCCAAAAACGCTTCTTATGGTATCACTTCTTCTGATTGTAGCGGTTGCGCCGTATATGTCGGTCACTGTTATCGAATAAACGTAGGTGGAATTTTCAGCGAATTTATCAATTACAACCGATGCGATACCGCCGGATAAATTAGTATAACCCTTATTTCTGAGCCTCGAAAGCAGTTGATCGGATGTCATGCTTACAGTCCAAGAGCCGTTGAGATAATTACTGAATTTCTCCCAGGGAGTTGCAACAGCCTTAAGATATGGATATTCAAGCGTTGTTCCCCACGCTTCGTTGATACTGACCGTCGTTCCGCCTGTCGAGGATGAATAGTAGGTCTCGGCAAGCTCTCCGTTATACGAAAGAACCATTCCTTTGGTTGCCGAAACAGCATTCAGAACAGTTTCGTTTACTCTGTTTCTGCCCTTGTAGCACTGACAGCAGACGCCGTTACAAACATCAAATCCGTAATTTGAATGTCTGTCTTTTTTGGATATTGCATAGGTGCGAACCGTTATTGCAAAGGCTTTTTGAACCTCAAGCGGCCACGAATTACCGATCTCCCAAGGTAGTACACCTTCCGTATACTCCTCGATGTCAACGACGTTTATTAGCTCAACACCGTCGGTACTGCCGGATTTATATCTTCTGTATTCAAATGTTCCGCCGTAGGTATTCTGAGCAGGTGTCATAATATATGCAATTTCAGCACCGCCCTGATACGCCTGCATCCCAAGATACGACTGACTGTCGCTATCATACTCAAACAAAATAGTATCTGTATTGGGATTTATAACAGAAACTGCGGTTTCTGAAGGAGAAGCTATACTGAGCGAAGGGGTGCTTCCCAAAAAAGAAGATACGGTGCTCAAAGCATTCTGTGCAGATTCATGGCTTCCGAAATGTCCGAATCTGAGCTTCATAGCTCCCTTTACGTATGCAGGAAAACAATAATATCCGCTGCCTGAAAGCATCTGATTATATTGAGCAGATATAGCAAGTGCATATGATGTATCAACGTCACACTCTATATGATATCCTCCGATAACGGGTGACTGAGATGATGTTATCGAGTACGTCATATTATTTTTGCTTAAATTAGAATCACAGGTTACCGAAACACGTGTATCAGTAACCTGCCAGAGCTGTACGTATTCATTATCTGATGTTACCGAACCTATTGTAAAGCCGTACGGGGCTTGGGTCTCAAATCCGACCGTCACCCCGCTGCCATACATTAGACCTACCCTTACTTTGTAGTCATCGGTTTCATAAGCCATTGCTGAAAATCTAAACATCTGTATTATCAGCGTTACTGCTCCAATAACCATCAAAAAAGCAAGGAAGAGTGCCATTGCACGCACAAAAACCTTTTTCATATCCATTTTTTTGCGCGCAGCGCCTTTTTTATCCGACAATTTCATATTCACCCCTTACCATCAGATATGCTTCCTGTGATGTCACGACAACACCTCTGCCGTCCGCTCTGGGTACGATGAGATAGTGGTTGACCGTCACTGAATTACCGTTAGTTATTTCGCTTCCTGACGTAAGATCAGAAATACCAATACCTGCTGCAATATTATCTGCAGAGGTTATCACTACAGAAGCGCTGCCGCTTCTGAGAATGATCTCACAAGCCTCCATTGAAAGAAGCTGCTGTCCCGAGGTAAGATGTACCACCTCAAATGCACCGCCCGATACCTCGATATCGGATCCGCTCATCGAAGAAATAACCTCATTCGTTATCTCCGATTTCATTTCACTCTTGACCTCTTCAAGTATCTCAGCCTTAAGCTGAGATTTCAGCGTATCGTTTACGTAGCTGAGCGTCACGAGCGGATCGCTGGCAGTTCCGTAAGATGCTGAATCTCCCTCGGCAAAAAGAGCTATGCTTAATATGACTGCTGTCAGAATTCCTAAAATTATGAGTTTATTTATTTTTTTCATCTTTAATATCCTTAAAAAATAAGATTTAAAAACATATAGACTCATTATATCACATCATTAGTCATAACTCAACATTTTTTTCTGATTAAAATTTTAATATTTATTGAATTTTAATCAGAGATCATACCATAAGATCATCAAGTGAAAGCTGTTGCTTCTCCGCATCCAGCTCATCTATAGACTGACCAGTTGCAGGTATTTTCGTTTTTCTGTATTTTTTAACGTTTTCGTATTTACCTTCGAAATCTTTAATTACCTTAGATATGGTCTGATTCTTTTTAAGATTATAAAGGGTTATTCCCTGCGACGTTCTTGTTGTTTTGATTGAGATGAGCGACGTATTAAGCACGATAGCCTTCATGTTGTTTGAGATCATCATAACCTCAAACGGCTTTTCCTCATAGAACGCTGCAACAATCGGAGATACTGTCGAGAAAGCACCGGTAAGCTTCTTTCTGTTGCCCTTTGTTTCATATGCCGTAACTGGAACTCTGACACCCTTGCCGTTTTCAAAGAAAAATACCATATTATGCTCAGGCTCGTACTTGCCTATGCTCTTCATATAAATAGGTCTTTCTCCCTGATCGAATCCAAGCTTTGCAGGGATAAAATCGCCCATGACCGATGCTTTTGAAAGCTCAAAATCACTGATCTTTGTCTTATAGACCTGACCCTGATCTGTAAACACCAAGAGCTCGTCTATATTCTGCGCATCCTCCTGAGCTACGATATAGTCCCCTTCTTTAAGCTTCTGCTCATCGTTTCCTCTGAGAGAAAGCATGGTTATCTTCTTGAAGTAACCCTCTCTTGTAAGGATGATCCTTGCGGTATAGTTTTCAATATCATCCTCTTCGTCATAGACCTCAACCTCATCTTCAAAAATGATGTCAGTTCGTCTTGGCTTTGCATATTTTGCTTTTATCTCTTTAAGCTGAGATGCAATATGACTCTTCAGCTTATTTTCGCTGTTTATAAGTGCCTCGAGATCAGCAATATTTTTTTGGAGCTCCTCTATCTCATTTATTCTGTTGATAATGTATTCTCTGTTAAGATTTCTGAGCTTTATATCCGCAATATATTCAGCCTGAACCTTATCGATCTCAAATGCCTCCATAAGATTGGGAACAACGTCTTTATCGTTTTGCGTGCCTCTGACGATCTTAATAGCTTTATCAATATCAAGAAGTATTTTGCCAAGTGCAAGGAGCAGATGAAGCTTATCCCTCTTCTTGCCAAGCTCAAACGTAAGCTCTCTCTTAACGCATCCGATTCTGAACTTGATCCATTCCTTAATTATATCGGCAACTCCGAGAAGATACGGAGTATTACCTATAAGGACGTTAAAATTACAGTCAAAGCTGTCTTCTAACGCCGTCATCTTAAACAGCTTTTTCATAAGCTTATCAGGATCTGTACCCTTGCGAATATCGATAGTAAACTTAAATCCGCTAAGATCTATCTCATCTCTGTAATCTGTGATCTCCTTAAGCTTACCCTCCTTAACGAGATCTCCGATACGCTTCATAATAACTTCAATAGACGTTGAATACGGGATCTCATAAACCTCAATGCAGTTTTCCTTAGGGTCGTATCTGTATTTGGATCTGAGCTTGAAGTTTCCCTTACCGGTCGTATATATTTCACGCATCTGATCACGGTTATATATAAGCTCTCCGCCACCTGAAAAATCAGGCGCTTTTATTATATCGAGAAGCTGATCAACCGTCGTGTGCGGACTTTTAAGCATCTGTATGGTACCGTCACATATTTCTGCAAGGTTAAAGGAACAGATCTTACTTGCCATGCCGACTGCAATACCCATATTGGGAGTTACGAGTATATTCGGAAATGAGGTCGGGAAAAGCACGGGCTCTTTCATGGTGTTGTCATAGTTATCAACCATATCAACGGCATCCATATCAATGCCTCTGAAAAGCTCTGCACAGAAGGAATCAAGCTTTACTTCGGTATATCTCGGCGCAGCATAAGCCATCTCACTGCTGTACTGCTTGCCAAAACTTCCCTTAGAGTCAATAAACGGATGAAGAAGAGCTTCGTTGCCTCTTGTAAGTCTTACGAGAGTTTCATATATCGAAGCATCACCGTGAGGGTGTAACCTCATTGTAGAACCGACAACGTTAGTACTCTTTGTTCTGTTACCCGTCATAAGTCCCATTTTATACATAGTATAAAGGAGCTTTCTGTGTGCGGGCTTAAAGCCGTCGATTTCGGGTATGGCTCTCGAAATAATAACGCTCATAACGTACGGCATATAGTTTTTTTCTATAGTATCGGTTATAAGCTGCGGAGTTGCCGCCTTCTCTATCTCTCCGAATTCAACTACGTTTTTTTTATCGGTCTTCTTCCTTGCCATTATCTGTATCCTCTTATCTGTTTAATAATCTTATATTTTTATAACCGCAAATCCGGCGGCCTTTATCAGTCTGTTATAAACCGCAAGACCTATGCCGTCACGGCTGGGCATTCTTGCATATATAACAGCAATTTCATCGAATGAATCAAATTCTCGAAGTGCGGAAAACAAGGCTCTTGCCTGCTCCTCGCTGTTATCCTTCTCACCTACAGAGATTACTTTTTTACATTCAATATTATCAGTATCTTCATCAAAGCATATAACGCCTGCATCGGGTCTTGAATTTACATAATCTATAAACGCTTCATCAGATGCGTCAAGGATGATTACTCTTGCCTTTGGCGCATAATGACGGTATTTCATTCCGGGAGCTTCAGCAATTCCGTTATACTGCTCGAAAACAGATCCGCCGATAATAACGCTCGAGGATACTGTTTTGAGGTCTTCAATAGTAACCGCACCGGGTCTCAACAGAATAAGTGCGTCGTCATCTATTTTTACAATAGTCGATTCAACACCGTATAAGCATTCATCGCCGTTCAGAATAACGTCAACTCTTCCGTTCATATCTTCAATTACGTGCTCAACTCTCGTCGGGCTGGGTCTTCCGGATAAGTTTGCCGAAGGTGCGGCTATCGGAATATCTGCCAAAGCAAGAAGTCGGTGTGCAATATCGTTAGAAGGAACTCTTACTGCCACAGTATCAAGTCCTGCTGTAACCTCATCACCGATACAATCCTTTTTCTTTAAGATAACGGTCAGCGGTCCAGGCATAAATCGTTTGGCAAGCTCGTAATAGATATCGTTTGTATAGCAATATCTTTCCGCCTGCTCAGGAGATGCAAGATGAAGTATAAGCGGATTATCCGAAGGTCTGCCCTTTGCCGCATATATTTTTTTAACGGCATTACCGTCAAGTCCGTTTGCTCCGAGTCCGTAAACCGTTTCTGTAGGAAAAACTACAAGACCGCCGTTTTTAACTGTTTCAGCAGCACGGCTTATCGAATCAGCGTCCGGTGTCATTATTATCTGGGTGTCGATGTTTTTTAACATAAGTTCTCCTCTTACTCAGAAGGCATACATATGCCGCAAGATGTATATCCGCTGTCTAAAAAAGGCTGTATATCATCGGTACTTGCATAATTGCTATCGTCAATGCTTTTTGCAATACCGCATGATGCAACGTGTATCTTTTTGCTTTTGGTATTTAAAATATAAATGCCGTTTTGAATATTTCCGTAATAACTCTCATGATCAATACTTGAAAGCAAAATCGTATCAGAACTCTTGCTTGTGTGATCTGCTGTAGTTACATCACGGTGTAAATCTTTTGTTGAAATCACTACGCTAAAAACTATCAGTAATGAGCCTGCTATCATAACAAATGAATAGATAGCAGCTTTAATTATTTTACCATAGCTCATTATATCAGAATTCGCTGTTCTTAAGCTTTTCGGCTGTATCGGCAGTTATTAAAGCCTCTATCATATCTCCGATATCTCCGTTCAGGAAGTTGTCAAGGGAATGAATGGTGTATCCGATTCTGTGATCTGTAACTCTTCCCTGAGGATAATTATAGGTCCTTATTCTTTCGCTTCTGTCTCCGGTGCCTACCTGGCTTCTTCTCTCTGAAGCGATCTTTTCATCCTGCTCCGACTGTTTCATCTCAAATAGCTTTGATCTGAGAAGCTTCATCGCCTTATCCTTATTTTTGAACTGGCTTCTTTCATCCTGACATTCAATAACTATACCCGTAGGTATATGAATAAGCCTTATGGCAGACTCTGTTTTGTTAACGTGCTGACCGCCTGCACCACTTGATTTTATCGTTTCAATTTTAAGATCGGCATTATTTATCTCAACCTCAACAGCTTCTGCCTCGGGAAGCACTGCAACGGTAACGGTAGAAGTATGGATACGGCCCGATGCCTCTGTTTCGGGAACTCTTTGCACACGGTGAACTCCGCTTTCAAATTTGAATTTGGAAAAAGCACCGTCTCCCTCAATCATAAACGAAACCTCTTTAAATCCTCCAAGTCCCGTCTCGTTAAGGTTTAGTATCTCGGTCTTATAGCCTTGAGACTCGGCGTACATGGTATACATCCTGTAAAGCACGTATGAGAACAGGCAGGCTTCTTCTCCTCCTGCACCGCCTCTGATCTCCATTATAACGTTTTTGTCATCATTGGGGTCTCTTGGCAAGAGTAGTATCTTAAGCTCTTCCTCGCATTTTTGATATACGGCTTTAGCTGATTTATATTCCTCTTCAACCATTTCCCTAAAATCCGGATCAAGCTTATCCGAAAGCATTGCCTCTGCTTCTTTTGCGTTTTCGTCTGCCTTTTTCAGCTCTCTGTATTTTTCAATAATCGGTGTCAGAGTCTTATATTCACGCATCAGCTTTTTATATTTATCCTGATCGTTTACAATATCAGGAGAGTACAGGCTATCTGTCATTTCCTGATATTTTTTTTCTGCGTCTTTAAGTTTATTAAGCATATATGCCGCCTTTCAGGATTTTATTTACAATATTATTTATATACAATTATAAGAATTATAACATAATTTGCTTAAAATGTAAAGTTTTTTATTATATATACTCTTTTTGTCTTGAACAGAATAAAAAAATGTGATATTATATTATCATACGATACAAATAATCATTTTGAAAGGATACATATTATCATGAAACTCCTTGAAAATAAAATTTTAACTGACGGAAAGGTTCTTGAAGGAGATATACTTAAGGTCGATAATTTTCTAAATCATCAGATAGACGTTGCTCTTTTAAACGAGCTCGGACGTGAATTTTACCGCTTGTTTATAAACGAAGGTATCACAAAAATAGTCACCATAGAGGCTTCGGGAATAGGAGTTGCATGTATTGCCGCTCAGTATTTTAACGTTCCCGTAGTTTTTGCAAAGAAAACAGTTTCGCTCAATATTTCAACAAACGTTTATACCGCAAAGGTTACCTCATTTACAAAAAAGAAAACATACGATGCCGTAATTTCAAAGGAATTTCTTCATCCTACCGATAAGGTACTTATCATTGACGACTTCCTTGCGCAAGGAAGTGCTCTTGAAGCTCTGATAAGCATTGTAACGCAGTCGGGAGCATCGGTTGCAGGTGCAGGAATTATAATCGAAAAGGCGTATCAGGGTGGCGGTGATCTTATTCGCAGCAAAGGCATTCGTGTTGAGTCGCTCGCAAGAATAAAGTCGATGTCACACGAAAAAGGAATTACATTTTGCTAAAATATATATAAAAACATCAGACAAAAGGTGTGCAAAATTAGCGGAGAATTTATAGTCAGTTGATTAATAATTGCCCTGCTGTAAACAAATATGTAACCCCGACAGATTTTTTATGTCTGTCGGGGCTTACGTTATTTTATAATATCTATGTTACTTTCGTTTATAATCACACCTTGTCCGTCATTTAATCGAATTACTTCACGATTAAGTGTATGTTCATATTGAGCACATTTTTCCTCAAAACCTGTGTATTTCTTTAAGAATTTACTGTAATGCGGAAGTATGCAAATATCTGTAAAATTGCACGCAGATAAATCTTTTAGTCCTACAATGTTCATCTCGGGAGAGTAAAGATCTATCAAATCAAGAGAAGGTGTAAGAACCAGTGCGCCTGCACTACATCCTATCAAATACCTATTTTGTGCGAAGTATTTTAACACATCAAAAAAACAATTTTTTTGTATTGAGTTCAATAGATAGTACGGATTACCTCCTATTAATTCTACCACGTCATATTGCATAAGCTCTGTTGGTAATTGATTGTCAAAGTCAAAGCATTCAACAGACAGCCCAAGCATTCTTAATTCGTTTGTTAATCTTTCAACATGATAGTTTTTTTCTTTATATTCGTTATCAGCAGTAACAACAAGAGCAGCCTTACCTGCTTTGATGTATGTTTTTACTCTGCCCATTAATTCATTACTTGATAAACCATTTGAAGTTAGTAAAATCATTTGATACCTCTTTTATCGCAAGTTTCGCCTTTGTATTACAAAGGCTTCGGGCAAAGCCCATACCCCTAAAGCTGTACGAACGCTTCAATAGGCTCCCTC
>JAZSMJ010000024.1:0-5876 GCA_045535815.1 Eubacteriales bacterium | reverse complement strand
CTATAACGAGATGTCCGCAGTTGCGGCATTCCCACATGATCTCCTCGGACTTTTCAAATACCTTCTGCATCTCAACGTTGTTGAGAAGAGCAAGATATCTTTCCTCGTGTGCCTTTTCAACAGCCGCAACAGCTCTGAACTGAGCGGCAAGCTCTGTAAAGCCTTCTTCTTCAGCGTCACGAGCAAAGCCTGCATACATATCTGTCCACTCGTAGTTTTCGCCGTCAGCTGCAGACTTTAAGTTTTCAGCTGTGCTTCCAAGACCGTCAAGAGCCTTGAACCAAAGCTTTGCATGCTCCTTTTCGTTGTTTGCGGTCGTTTCAAAAATGGCTGCGATCTGCTCGTAGCCTTCCTTCTTTGCAACCGATGCAAAATAGGTGTACTTATTTCTTGCCTGAGATTCGCCTGCAAAAGCAGCCATAAGATTTTTTTCTGTTTTTGTTCCCTTGTACTTGTTCATGCCAATTCTCCTTTTTTTGTTATTATTTATTTTATACCTTTATTTGCTCTGTTATCCACAACAAAATAATTTTTATAAAACTTACCTTCTTTTTCCATTTTATCACTCACATATGAAAAAATCAACCGTTTTTTGCTTGAAGTATATCAAATTGCGTGATATAATACAGTAAAGCTTACTAAGCGGAGGTATCCTATGGAAAAAATAAATATAAGAGGCGTTTTGTTTGATTCAGTATCTCTTGAAGAGGCGTGCGATATCTGTATGGGCTATTTTTCGGGGAGCGATGCGGCAAGGGTCATCCATACCCCCAACTCCGAGATAGTACAGCTTTGCGTTGAGGATAAAGAAAAGCTTGAAATAATTAATTCTGCAGACCTTATCATCCCCGACGGAGCAGGAGTTATTCTCGCATCAAAAATATTGAAGACTCCGCTGACAAAGGGCAAGGTTGCAGGGATCGAGCTGTGTGAGCGACTTGTTTGCGAATGTGCAAACAAGGGCATCGGAGTGTATTTTCTCGGCGGCAAGCCGGGAGTTGCAGAAAAAGCCAAGGACAAGCTTTGCGAAAAATATCCCGGCCTTACCGTGAGCGGTATATCCGACGGATATTTCAAGGACGAAGATGCGGTTATCGAAAAGATCAATCAGAGCGGAGCATCGCTGCTTCTGGTATGCCTTGGTGCGCCAAAGCAGGAGATATTTATGAACGCCCACCGGAATCAGCTTAACGTTAAGCTGATGGGAGGCTTCGGCGGAAGCTTTGACGTTTTTGCAGGTGAGGTAAAAAGAGCTCCAAAAATATTTATAAAGCTCGGCCTTGAGTGGTTCTACCGCCTGCTGTGCGATCCTCGCAGAATAGGAAGAATGATGAAGCTTCCGAAATTTATATTAGGAGTAATGTTTAGTAAGAAATAAAAAACGGCAGTCGGTGTTGACTGCCGTTTTCGTATATAGTACGTTGTTTACACCATAAAAGATATTGATTCCGAAAGTTTTTGGAAAGGGGCTCGGGGGAACCCTTTTTGCAGACGATTAGGCACCTTCGGTGTCTATTCGTCCGGATTCCCCCGAATAAAGCCCCTATTTCAATTTACCCAAGCAGAAAGTCTGTTACAAGCATAAGGCAGAAGCCTGCCAAAAGCGAGAAGGTAGCTCCTCTCTCGGAGCCGTGAGCGTGCGTTTCGGGAATCATCTCATCGCTTATGACGTAGAGCATGGTACCGCCTGCAAATGCAAGTGCAAACGGAAGAATTGCTGAAGAAAGAGATACCGCACCGTATCCGAGAAGGGTTCCTATAACCTCGACCACACCTGTAAAAAGAGCATACACAAATGTACGTGCAGGAGATATTCCTGCCGCCAGCATAGGTGCTATGATGACCATGCCCTCAGGTATGTTCTGCAGCGCTATACCGCCTGCAACCGCAAGAGCCTCGGCATTATTTCCCGTTCCGAAGCCGACACCTGCGGCTATGCCCTCGGGGAAATTGTGGATAGCTATGGCTATAACGAAAAGCAGTATCTTATTCACCTGAGCCGTCTTGTCGGGATGAGCCTCCTGATCGATGCCTGACAGCTTATGAAGATGCGGCACCAGCTTGTCAAACAGATTAAGACACAGCGCTCCGCAGAATATTCCCGCTACCGTTATCGGAAGAGCCGTGCTTCCCCCGTATTCAAGAGAGGGCAGAACAAGACCGATAACCGCCGCCGCAAGCATAACTCCTGCCGCAAAGGCGAGAACTATATCACTGAATTTATGCGATGCTTTTTTGAAAACGAATCCGAGAACTGCACCTATAACGGTTGCACCGCCTATGCCGAGTGCAGTCATTAATACAAGCTGCATTTTATTTCCTTCTTTTAATATCAGATAAGCTTTATCAATTTGTCGACCTGTATCTCGGGCGTTGCCCACGAGGTCGCAATTCTGACGACGGTGTGCTCGCTGTCGGCAGCCCCCCAATCGTCAAAGACAAAATCGCCCGACAGCTCTTTTATCCTACTGTTGGGAAGGATAAAGAACTGCTGATTGGTGTATGAATCGACAAACTGCTCGTATCCCCTTTCGATAAGCGCTTCCTTTATCTTCATAGCAAGTGCGTTTGCGTGCTCTGCTCCCTTTTGATAAAGACCGTTTGTGAAAAGCTCGTCAAACTGTATTCCCGTAAGTCTTCCCTTTGCCAAAAGAGCTCCGTGCTGCTTTATCTGTGTAAAGAAGAACTGCGCATTCTCCTTCTTCGGAAAGACGACAGCCTCACCGATAAGTGCTCCTGCCTTGGTTCCGCCTATGCAGAAAGCATCGCAATATCTCGCTATATCCTCAAGCGAAACGTCCGTTTTGGGCGAATAAAGACCGTATGCAAGTCTTGCACCGTCAAGATAGAGCTTAAGACCGTACTCGTCGCATACAGAGCGAAGCGCAGAAAGCTCGTCCTTGGTATAAAGAGTTCCGTACTCGGACGGATGAGATATATACACCGCACCGGGTATAGACATATGGGTATAGGTAGCGTCTGCATAAAAAGCCTTAAGGTAGCTCTTTACCGAGTCAGCCGAAAGCTTGCCCTTATTTACCTTATCCTGCATAGCACCAACGGTTATTACCTTATGGCCCGAATACTCAATGGCACCTGCCTCGTGAACGCTGATATGACCGGTATCGGCAGCTATAACGCCCTGATAATTTTTAAGAAGCGAGTCAAGAACGGTGTAGTTTGACTGCGTACCGCCTGCAAGAAAGAATACCTCACCATCGGGACAGCCGCACGCCGCCTTTATCTTTTCCTTTGCACCAAGACTTATATCGTCAAAACCGTAGGGAGTCGTTTGGTCGTAATTGGTCTTCAGAAGACGCTCAAGTATCTGCGGATGCGCCCCTTCAAGATAGTCACAGTTGAATCTGAACATACAAAACCTCTCAAATAATAATTATTTGCTTTCAGTATAACCCTTTTTGATAAAAAAGTCAATCTTCCATTATATCTCAAAGAAATAACGGAAGATTGACAGTAAAAATATGAAAAGTTATTTTATCATATACCTCGGATAATTTTCAAAATCCTCTCGACTGCCCGAAAATACGTTTAGATCAATAAATTTTTCCTCACCCTTATAACCCTCCAGCTGACCTCTGTTTGTATACTGCCAAAACGTCCACGGTCTTCCGTCAGACATTTTCGGAGAGCGCCTTACGTTTCTTATCCATATATCATATTCATAATAACCGCCCGAAAGATAGTATTCATATGAATCCTCGGTGGCGTATATGATCGGCTTAAGACCGTAATGGTCTTCGAGAATGCGAAGCATAGAGTCAAGCTCTGCCGAAACCTTATCCTCACTTATTGGATTTTCTGCATTTGCGCCGTAAAATTCAACGTCGATGACCGGCGGAAGCATTCCCTCAAAGGGCTTTACCGTGTCAATAAAATTTTTCGCCTGATCGGAGCCGGAACTGCTGAAGCTGAAAAAATGATACGCTCCGACAGAAATATCACATTCCTGCGCCTGCGCAAAATTATAGGCAAATCGATCGTCTATAAAAGAGCTTCCTTCGGTTGCCTTAATAAAGGCAAAATCAATATCATTCCCCGAAAGCGTCTGCCAATCTATTTCTCCCTGATAGTGAGACACGTCAACTCCACGCACCGGATAGGTTGCTTTCAGCGGATTATTGAGCAAGATAACGCCGTTCCATACCATATGATATAAACAAAAGGCAATCACCGCACCGATTACGACCAATGCAATTATCGAAAAGAATATGAGCGTTTTCTTTTTCACTTTTTCACCTCAACACAACAAAGTCAACAGAGTATAAAGCGAGTCAGTTTTTTTCTTCAATTCCAATAATATAAGGTATCTTTAACATTGAGTTCGAGCTGACATCCGATGTAATACGGCTTTTTATATGAGATTGGATGGCACTTTATAATATATCCGCTTGCTTCATCTTTGTATTGATAAAGAAACTCAAGCTTAAGACGCCCCTCATTCACAGTATTTATAAGTCTTTCAAGCTTCCATTCTTCGACTATATTTTTGCCAAATACACCTTTGCGTGAAAGATAGACCAGCGCATCGTCTTCACAGCCACGGTTAAGCATATAGACAGCCTTGGCTCTCGATTTAGCATCCGACCTGCCATCCGATGCGATATAGACTCCCTCATTAAAATAAAAGGAAAGCTTACCGTCTTCAAAAGAAATTTCATCTATACAGCAATCGTGCATATCCAAAAGCTTTTCATCCGAACTACTGTGACCGTATCTTTTTTCAGACATATCTCCACCGCCTTTTGAGAAAGTTTTACAATTAAATTATATCGCATTACAATCGATTTTTCAATACCGTATGAGTGAAATTCCGCCGAAGGCGGAGTGATATTATATTCGCTTGAAAAAGCAACACGCCGAAGGCGTGTATAACTGAAAAGTTTCAAAAGGCCAGAGAATTATTTGAATTTATTTGTCTTGCCGAAGAAATTTTCGTCAGGGAAATATGTTTCACGCCACTTCGGGTCATACTTATAGTTATATTTAGAGAAACTCCACGATTTTTCATAATAAGAACCCTTGCTCATATGAAAACGTTCTGTAAAATGATAGTTTGCATAATAAAGTACGAAAAAGGATAATGTATGTGCAAATTTATTATAATTATCTAAAATGTATAGCTTATGAGTATATTTATAATCAGTTGTATTCAAGTAGGTTTCTATCAAAGCAATTTGTTTGTCACCTTGATATATTGAAACATAATTAAAAGAACCTTTCGAACAACTATAACAATGAAAAATTTCACCACTATTCAACGCAATTACATAAAAGTTTTTCATAAAGCCATGTATTGAAAATACTATACTGCCATATATATTTTCATTTTTATATAAGTGAAAAACTCTTGTAAGATTCGCTTCGCCGAAAAGCCATCTCAAGGGTATGTAGTTAACCCACTTTGAAAGATTGTATATTCCCTTAATCGTAATATCTTTATTTGAAATCGTTATTGTCTGAAATCGATTTATGCTACCTAATTTACCATTAAAATAAAAGCTATCACTTTCAATATCATATGTTTGTTTTATATTTGATGCAGTTTGAGATATTTTAACTATCATTGTATCACCCCCTTTAATTTGATTATAACATAAAATTATAAATCGAACAAGTATATCGTTGTTTCGGTCGTTCGAATCCATAATATCCTAAATTTTAGTGATATTCGCCATAAGCTGCCCGAAGGGCAATATCACTTGGACGAAGTCCAAATATAACTGCGCAGCAATATAATTCGTAGCTCTCACTGCGTGAGAGCTACGAATAGAATTAAAATATTACATAAAATGATATATCACTATGTGATGTGATATGATATACGGCTATGCCGTATGATATACTTGCCTGAGGCA
>JAZSMJ010000081.1:0-29901 GCA_045535815.1 Eubacteriales bacterium | reverse complement strand
CTGCTTCGCAGACAGCCCCCCTTTACACAAATGGTCCTTTTGTTGCCCGATTTTTTTCAAAAACCTTTTTATTGGACAGTGAATATGGTATAATGTATTCAAGAGGTGAAAGAGATGGATATATTAGAAAAATTTGATAGGCATGATTTAATTGATATGTTGTTTGATAGGGAGGAAAGCATAGACACATTTAAATCCTTATGGGATAAAGATAAGGGTTTAGAAAAGTGGAGTGATCTTTTGCATATGTGTTACTGGGAACTAAGTTATGAACGCGTGGGCGGTGACGAAGGATATCTCGAAGCCCCTCCCATAAACGTAGATAGAATAAAATATTTAGAAGAGTTGATAGATTTTTTGGAAAAATCGGGAATCAAAGCAGTTAACGACGCCCCACGCACTTAACATTTCCCTCTTTTTTGCTTTGATGCACAGGCTAATACAGACAATTAGTTTTGTAATTAAAACGAACCCCCGTCGATTGCTCGACGGGGGTATTTATATTGCATATATTATATTTTAAATGCTTTTTCTGCAGGAAGGGCAAAAATGATTCCGTTTGCAGGGGACGTAAGTCCGAATTCACTGTTTACGTCTTCCATGATCTGCTTGCTTACCTTAGAGGGAGCTAAAATGCAGAGCATTTCACGCTCTTCTACGGCGCTTGAGGTTATAAACTCGGAGAACTGCTCGGCATCTGCAAGTCTTCCCTTAATGACCGTTCCGCCGGTCGCTCCGGCCTTTCTTGCAACCTGCATTACGTCCTCGCTATATCCTTCGTTTACCGATATTACTATCAGATTGTTGTGATGTTCGTTTTGCATATTTACAGCTTCCCTTTCAGTATTTTTGTTAACACCGTAATTAACTATTTCACTAAGCACCCTGCTCGACGCCGAAACGTCGAGGACTATCATAAGGCCTCCGTATTTCGAGTGGCTTTGGAAGGCTTCTCCAAAATTTGCTATCATATCTCTTATATCACTCTCGGAGCCAAGACTGATTATTATATCCTTATCATTTGTACCGAGACCGAAGATATCCATCATTTCGGTAGGAGCTGTACCGAATCCTACGGTCTGAAAATTAATTTTAATCTTCAGGCTATTAAGATCCTTAATAAGCTTCTTACCCTTACCGTTCTCGACAATCGACAGGAGGATCATAATTTTCTTATTCATTCTCTTTGCCCTCCATATTGAAGAATACGATATCGTCCCTGACCATACTGATCTCCGTATGCACTTTCTTCAGCCTGCGTGCGTGATTTCTTCTTTCATACAGACCGAGGATCTGTATAGTTATAAGGGGAGCCATCGCTATCAATGCCACAATACCAAAGGCATCTGTCATTACGTTTCCGCCTATTGCTTCACAAGCACCCATAGCAAACGGAAGCATAAAGGTTGACGTCATAGGTCCACTTGCAACTCCGCCCGAGTCAAATGCGATACCGGTATATATATTCGGGACAAAGAAGCTGATTACAAGCGAGACCGCATAACCGATTATCAAAAACGGCATTATGGATATACCGGTAATAACTCTGAGCATAGAAATACCGACAGATACTGCCACACCGATAGAAAGTGCTATAGCAACCGAATTTTGCGATATTGCACCGTTTGTGATCTCGTTGACCTGTCTTTTAAGTGAGTGCACTGCCGGCTCGGCAGCAACTACGAAGTAGCCCATAAGCATACCTATAGGAACAAGGAGAACCTTAAAGGAGCTTCCTGCCAGCTCTGCACCTATAAGCCTTCCTGCAGGCATAAATCCGACGTTTGCACCGGTCAGGAAAAGCACAAGACCAATATAGGTATAAACAAAACCAAACGACATTCTTAAAATATTATGTATGTGATATCTTCTGGTAATAAGCTGGAAGATCACAAAAAGCAAAACTATCGGCACGAAGGCAATGGCGATTTCCTTAGCATAAATAGGTAATGCAATTGCAAACTGTTTGAATGCCTCTATAGTAGTTTTTATTTCTGTAATTTCGTAAACCGTGGTAGAAGGCAACGGCTTATAGAATATACTGAGCAAAAGCACGGATAAGATCGGACCGATACTGCAAAGGGCAACAAGACCGAAGCTGTGGTCACCTGTGTTTTTACCTTTTTTGCTCGCCGCAAGACCTGCACCGAGAGCCATAATAAACGGCACTGTGATAGGACCTGTCGTAACTCCGCCCGAATCAAATGCGGTCGGAATAAATTCCTTGGGTGCAAAGAAAGCAATAGCTATTATCAATGCATAGAATATTAAAAGCAGCCTTCTGAGAGGAATCTCTTTTCTGTTTCTTATAAGAGTAATACTGAGAAAAATTCCGACTCCGATTCCAACGCAGCTGATAAGCATTGAGTTAGGTATCGTGGGTACTTGTTCGGCAAGAACCTGAAGATCGGGCTCAGAAACGGTAATAAAAAAGCCGAGAACAAAGCATATAACAAGAGGGATTATAATCTTCCCTTTTTTATTAAGCGTTTTGCCTATACCGTCGCCGAGAGGCTCCATTGATATGGTGGAACCGACCGTGAAAAAGCTCATTCCGAGAATAAGCAAGATAGTTCCGAACAAAAACAGGACAAGAACGCCTGCTTCAAGCGCAACGAACGTGATCGATAAAACCAAAACGATAAGCGCAATCGGGAAAACCGACACAAGCGCTTCCTTGATTGATGCTAAAATATGAGCCATTAAAGTACCTCTATATTAACTCTCATTAAAAATTCCGATATATAAAAACCAATTATGAAAATTTAATCTTTATCTATAAATATTATAACACATACTTTTGTTCTTTGCAATCAAACAATTTGTAAAAACTGCAGTTGTCGAAATGTATTTTTTTGACATATAGTTCAATTACATAAAATAGCAAATCCTTGTTTTTGATACGATATCTATTGCATATTATATTATCGTTGTGTTATGATTTATGTAAAGTCATTCCGTTGAGCAAGCCGAATAAAAGGCTCACAGGCAGTGCTATTTTTAGCGCACAAACAATTTTTATTGCACCAACACAAAATATCCCCACGCTTCAAAAATTGAAGCGTGGGGATTGTTTTTATGCGTTTTACATGTATCAAACTTATAAAAAGTGTGCAATTAAGATGTCATTAAAAACGCAAGAGAAATTTATCCTTTAATTATTTGCTAAGGTCGTAGTACTTAGCGAGGATTTCAAGAGCGCTGTCAACGTTATCCTTGTGAGCAGCTGCATCGGTATTGTAGTATCCGTCGTAGCCGTTTGCGGATGCGCCGCCGTTAGCCGTCTTGTAGAACTCAGAACCGTCGGGATTTGTCATACCCATAGCAACGAAGGAAGAAGCAGGAAGCTGTCCGCCCTGTGCAACGGATTCAACAATGTAGTTACGGTCGAAGAGGAGGGAGATAGCGTTACGGATCTCAGCCTGAGCTGCTTCAGCTTCAGCACCTGTAAGATCGCTTCCCTCGGGAAGGATGTTAAGGTTGATGTTCCAGCATACGTAGTATGTACCGATCTGACCTGCGATTACGAATTCATCGGGGTTAGAAGTCTTAAGTGTAGCGATTTCGTTTGTAGGAACGTCGTCGATAAGCAACCAGTCACCCTTCTTGAAGTTAGCGAGCATGTTGTTCGCATCATCAGAGAGGTAGCAGTTGATTTCCTGCATTGTAACGGAAGCTGCATCGTGGTAAGCATCGTTCTTCTTCATAGTGATAACGCTGTCGTGTGTCCAAGCGTCAATTGTGTAAGCACCGTTGCAAACGTATGTGGAGGGATCTGTTGCCCAAGAATCATTTGCCATAGCGCTGGAGTGTACGGGGAAGTATGTCGGGAATGCAAGGAGCTCATCCCAGTAAGAAACTGCGTTTGCAAGAGTAACCTTAATGGTCTTTTCGTCAACTGCTTCAACTGCGAGGCTGTCTGTGCCGTAGCCCTTAACAACTTCAAACATGTAACCGTAGTCAGCTGCGAGGTCAGCGGAAGCTGCTCTCTGCCAAGAATCTACGAAATCGGAAGCGGTGAGATCATCGCCGTTGCTCCACTTAAGGCCGTCCTTAAGTACGTATGTGTATGTTACTGTACCGTCGTCGTTAGCTACACCTGCGGGAAGCTCTACTGCACAGTCAGGAACGATAACGAGGTTGCCGTTAGCATCCTGTGCCCACTTTGCAAGACCTGCGAAGAGGTGAGAGATCATTGTAGCACCGTCAACTGCAGAGTTGAGAGCGGGGTCAAGTGTGTCGGGCTCGGAAGCGAGACATACGTTGATGGAATCGCTTGCGCCGTTAACTGTTGTGTACATAAGGTACTTGTATCCAAGCGGGTTGGAGAAGAAGCCTTCTACGTCCTTGCTGATCATGTAGAGGTCAGTGTAGTAGTAGAGAGGAACGATACAACCTGTAGACATAAGAATGTCTTCAGCGAGGTGCATCAGTTCATAACGTGTTTCGTTGTCTGTGCAAGCCTTGATTGTAGAGATAAGAACGTCATAGGTCTCTGCCCATGTGCCGTCTTCAACCTTTGTGTCATAGCCCCACTTTGTGAGGTCGAGGTCGTACATCTTAAGGTTTGCGTGTTCGCCCTTACCGAACTGAACGTCGTTGTTACCGGAAATGGATGTCCACATATCGAGGAAGCATATCGGATCGTTGTAGTCAGCAAGCCAACCGTTACGAGCGATAGAGTAGTTACCCTCTTTACGTGTGTTAAGGAAGGTGTTCCATTCCTGGTTTTCAAGGTTCATTGTGATACCAACGTTTGCAAGAGCAGCCTGGAGGTATTCACCGATGGCCTTATGTCCATCGTTTGTGTTGTAAAGATATGTGAGAGTGGGGAAAGCGCCGCCCTTGCTTGAGGAGGAGCATCCGATAAGCATAGCTCCGAGCATTGCGAGAACGAGTAAGAATGCAAGAATCTTCTTCATTTCTTTTTTCCTTTCTTTCTTTTGTATGATATGTTTTATATTTTTTCACCGTGCCTCCAAAGAATTGCACGCCTTTGGCTACACGTAATGAAACGATGTTTGTTAAGATCAGTTGACCTTATCTAGGTTGTGGCATGCCACGAAATGTCCCTTGGATACTTCCTTGAATTCAGGCTTTTCCTGCGCACATTCTTCTGTTGCATAAGGACAACGTGTACGGAAGGGACATCCTGAAGGTGCATTGAGCGGACTGGGAATATCGCCGCCCAGCGCAATACGCTGATTTGCTCTGGCAATATTCGGATCCGGGATCGGAACAGCCGATATAAGTGCCTTTGAATATGGATGCATCGGATGGTTATATATCTCGTCTGCATCTGCCATTTCAACTATCTTACCTAAATACATTACCGCTATACGGTGACTGATATGACGTACTACAAGCAGGTCGTGAGCAATGAACAGATAGGAAAGTCCCATCTTATCCTGCAATTCATCAAACATATTGATGACCTGCGCCTGAATGGAAACGTCAAGTGCGGAAACAGGCTCGTCACAAACTATAAAGTCGGGAGATATGGCAAGCGCTCTCGCTATACCTATTCTCTGACGCTGCCCGCCCGAAAACTCATGAGCATATCTGGATGCGTGCTCACTGTTTAGACCGACGTGCTCCATAAGCGTAAGCACCTTCTCGCGTCTTTCCTCCTCGCTTGAATACATTTTATGTATATCAAGCGGCTCTGCTATAATGTCAGAGACGGTCATACGGGGATTGAGCGAGGAATAAGGATCCTGGAAAACCATCGCTGCTTTTTTGCGGAATTCATTGATATCATGCTTCGTAACGATCTGTTTTCCCTTGTAGTATATTTCGCCTGCAGTAGGCTTATAAAGATTCATAAGCGTACGACCGACTGTAGTTTTACCGCATCCTGACTCTCCAACGAGTCCGAGTGTTTCGCCCTTATTGATATAGAAGGATACTCCGTCAACCGCCTTGAGAGGCTTTGACTTGAATACTCCCATACTTATATTGAAATATTGCTTTAAGTCCTTTACTTCTATCAGAGGAGCTTCGGCAGTTTCAATCTTTTTCTCGATATCACTCATTGTCTTCTCCTCCTTCTGATGCTGCACTGTTCTCATTCTGATCAGTCAGCACTCCGTTTTCAAAGTCTATTTTGACATTCATCCAGCACGCTGCACGGTGATCACAGTTGATATCCTTAGGAGCTGCACGCTGTGTGAGGCAGACCTTCATTGCTGCTTCACAACGGGGAGCAAACGGGCATCCTTCAGGCATATTCAAAAGGTCGATAGGCGTACCTGTGATAGGCTCAAGCTTTTCCTTATCGGATGATGTCGTGGGGATTGAACGAAGCAGACCCTTTGTGTATTCGTGACAGGGATTGTAGAATATCTCATCTGCAGTTCCCTGCTCACAAATTGAACCTGCATACATTACTATGACCTCGTCACACATCTGTGCAACGACACCGAGGTCGTGAGTGATCATAATGATCGCCATTCCAAGCTCCTTCTGGAGCGATGCCATAAGCTCAAGTATCTGTGCCTGGATGGTAACGTCAAGCGCTGTGGTAGGCTCGTCCGCTATCAGAATATCGGGCTCGCATGCCAAAGCCATTGCGATAACTATACGCTGTCTCATACCGCCCGAGAATTCGTGAGGATACTGCTTCATACGCTTTTCGGGCTCGTTTATATTAACGAGACGAAGCATTTCAACTGCTCTGTCCCACGCCTGCGCTTTGTTGCGGTTGGTGTGGAGCAGTATTGCTTCCATCAGCTGATGACCTATAGTATACGTAGGGTTCAGAGAAGTCATAGGATCCTGGAAAATGATGGATACCTTATTTCCTCTGACAGTTTTCATAACTTTTTCGCCTGCTCCTACCAGCTCCTGTCCGTCGAGCTTGATAGAAGACTCGGGATGGATTTTGGCAGTGCCTGCAAGGATCTGCATAATAGAATATGCAGTTACCGATTTACCCGATCCGGATTCTCCGACTATGCCGAGAACCTTTCCGCGATCGAGATTAAAGGATATACCGTTTACAGCCTTGACCTCTCCTGCATCGGTAAAGAACGAGGTGCGTAAATTTCTTACTTCCAATAAAGCCATTTCTGCTCCTCCTTTAGTTGTTCAGCTTGGGGTCAAACGCATCACGAAGACCGTCACCGAACAAGTTAAGTGAAAGAACGATCAGCGAAATAACAACAGCGGGAATGAATAAACGGTGAGGATAAGTGCTAATACCGTCAAGCGCATCTGATGCAAGCGATCCGAGCGAAGGCATGGGTGCATTTACACCGAGACCAAGGAAGGAAAGATAGCTTTCCGTGAATATTGCGCTGGGGATCTGAAGCGCTGTAGAAATTATAATAACACTGATACAGTTAGGAATAAGATGCTTTTTGATTATTCTGCCGCTCTTAGCTCCCGATGCTCTCGCAGAGAGCACGTATTCCTGCTCACGCAGAGAAAGTATCTGTCCACGGATAAGACGTGACATAGATACCCAATAAAGAAGGGCAAAAACGATAAACAAGCTGATCATATTACTTCCCAGATCCGCAAGGAGTGTTCCCTCTATTATCGGACCTAAGACCTGCTTCATGACGGCAGCCAACAAAATGACCATCAGCATATCAGGCAGAGAATATATGATATCAACTATTCTCATGATTACAAGGTCGACCTTGCCACCGCAATATCCTGCAACAGAGCCGACGAGCATACCGATCACGAGAACGATGATGCTGGCAAAGAATCCAACGAGAAGTGAGATTCTTGTTCCGTAAACGATACGGATGAGATAATCACGTCCGTGAGAGTCGGTTCCGAAGATGTGTGGGAATACGAACTCGCCCTCTTCACGCATAGCCTGCTCGGTCTCTCCGTATTCAAACGGGCCGAGATTGTTATAAGAAGCGTCAACTCCGTACAGCGTGTTACCAAGCTGCTGATCATAGCTATATGGCCAGAACATAGGTAAAAAGATCGAAACCAAAACTATAAAAACTATCACGAAGAAGCTGACGGTAGCGACCTTGTTTTTGAGGAGTCGCTTTACGCCGTCCTTAAAGAAGGTCGATGCAGGACGCATCTGAACCATATATTCCTTATCTTTTTCTGTTGCAGGCAGGAACGAGTCTACGTCAAGCTGCATACTGAATACATTCTTTTTCAAAGCTCTATTCCTCCTTACTCCAGATTGATACGGGGGTCAACGACCTTGTACATTATATCGCCGATAAGGTTCATAACAACGATAAGCGTCGCCAAAACTATAGTAGTGCCCATAATGAGTGTATAGTCACGGTTTGTAATGCTGCTGACGAACGAGCGTCCGACGCCCGGAACGGCAAATATCTGCTCAACTACAAGAGAGCCGGTAACGATATAAGCAAGCATCGGGCCGAGGTATGTAATAACGGGGATGAGTGAATTCTTGAGAGCGTGACCGAAAATGATCTTAACACCCGAAACTCCCTTTGCCTTTGCGGTACGGATATAGTCCTGACCGAGAACGTCCAGCATGGACGAACGTGTAAGACGTGTTATATGAGCCATTGGGCTGAGAGAAAGCGTAATAACAGGTAATATAAGTCCCCCTGCCGATGCACCGTTTGCAGGAACCAGATTCAATGATACCGCAAACACGTATAGCAAAAGCGTTCCCATAATAAACGAAGGAATGGAGATAAACGCTGTCGTTACGACCATTATCGCACGGTCGATAAATTTATTTCTGCGCAGAGCTGCGACCGAGCCCAAAACGACACCGATCACTATAGCTATACCTGCGGCAATAACGCCGAGCTTTGCAGACGTCTTAAGACCGTCCGCAATAATATCCTGAACCATCATTCCGTCCTTTTTCAAAGAAGGACCGAAATCGAACTTGGTCACGATATCTGCAAGATAGTCTGCATACTGCTCAAGCAGAGGCTTATTTAATCCGAATTTTTCTTCCAGTCTTTCTTTGGCAGCCTGCGGAAGAGCCTTTTCACTTGTAAAAGGATCACCCGGAACTGCGTGCATTACGAAAAAGGTGACTGTGATAACGACCCATACCGTGAAAATAGCCAATATGAGACGTTTGGCGATATACATCAAAGTTTTTGAGTTCATGTTAACCTTTCCTTTGCCTATGGAATCATAGGTGCGTATTTTTTAGATCCCTCTTTAAAATAGACATCTTATATTATTATATATCAAAAAAACAAATTGGTCAATATAAAACATAATTTTTATTTATAAAAACTATAAAATTATGATATTTTTCTGAAAAAATACATTTATAAGCTTTTTCAGTTAAGATATAAGTATCGTACACCCATAAAAAATCCGCTTGGTTATTCAAGCGAATTTTTTCATATCAGGTATTTTTCATTACGACCTGCTCTATTACGTCTGCTGCATGCTCGCAGAGGTCACAGCAGTTTTCAAGGCTTTCGTAAACTTCCTTGTTAGAGCTGAGCTCCTTATAGGTCGTTTCCTTGCGGTAAAGCTGATGTATAGCATTGACAAAAAGATCATCTGCTTCACCCTCGATCATATTGACCTCAACAAGCAGCTTACGCAGCGTGTCGGGCTTCTTGAAGTTTTTAAGCTCCTGAACTGCCGAATAAAGTCCCTTTACGCACTTATTAACGATCTTGGAAAACTCGGGAGCAAACTCCGGCATATTCTGTATATCGAACATATAGAACTCAAGAACGACCTCATCCAATGCATCCGTTACGTCGTCGATTATCTGAACCAAGCGAATAATATCCTCCTGATCTATAGGCGTGATAAACTCTGACGAGAGCTTGGTCATTATATCGTGGCGCTGCTGATCGGCAGCATGCTCAATAGCGTGCATCTCATCTCTTTTTTCGGGGATCTGCTCTGCAGTGCAATTATTCAGACAGTCTGTGAGAAAATCGGATGCCTTAACGCAAAACTCTACCTGCTGTTCGATCAATTTAAAATAATCATTCTTATTCTTTGCCATAATTCAATATCACTCCTTATGCAAACATTATCAAAAAGATTTTTGCCATTATAAATCCGAGAATTCCACATCCGGGGAATGTAAATACCCAAGTAAGAACCAGCTCTTTTACAACGCCCCAGTTTACGTTGCTCATTCGTCTTGCCGCACCTACACCCATTATAGCGGTAGTTTTTGTATGTGTCGTGCTGACCGGAATACCGGTGAGCGACGAAAGGAGCAGGCAGAAGGTTGCCGCAAAATCGGCTGCAAATCCCTGGTAAGGCTTAAGCTTTACCATATCCATACCGACTGACTTGATAATGCGGTAGCCACCGATAGAGGTGCCGAGACCCATAACGATTGAAACGACTATCATAAGCCAAATAGGAGGCGTTCCCTCAAAAGCACCCGTAGACGTTCCCTGCACAAGAGCATTACCGAGAAGGAATATTGCCATAAATTTCTGTCCGTCCTGTGCGCCGTGCATGAACGCCATAGAAGCGCCTCCGACTACCTGTGCGCCGGAGAAGAACTTCTCGCATTTCATACGGTTCTGATTTTTGAAAATAAGAACTGTCAGCTTGGATGAAAGAAATCCCATTGCAAAGCCGAGCAACGTAGAGAGGACGATTCCGTACAAAACCTTTATCCATTCCTCGCCTCTGAGACCGCCAAATCCCCCCTGCACCGCAACTGCCGCACCTGAGATACCTGCAATCAGTGCATGGCTCTCACTCGTAGGTATACCGAAATACCACGCAGCCGTTGCCCATATAACGATTGCCGCCATTGCCGCACAAAGTGCAATCAGAGCTGCGCTTGAATCAGAGCCGAAATCAACCATATTGTATATAGTAGTGGCAACCGAGGCGTTGACTAAGGTCATTACCAAAACGCCCAAAAAATTGAATATCGCAGCCATAATTATGGCTTTGCGTACTCCTATCGCTCTTGTGGAAACGCAGGTTGCAATAGCGTTTGGAGCATCAGTCCAGCCGTTTACCAGAATTACTCCAAGCGTAAGCAACGTAGATACCAACAGCATGGGATTCTGCAATGCCTGCGAAGCAAAATCGAGAATAGACAATTATATCATCCTCCTTATAAAAAGCTGAGAATCAAAAATAAATACATTTTTGTTTATTATACAGTTTTTTTCCAAAAATTGCAACAAAAATATAACCCGATATACAAAAAACTTAAAACTTTACGTCAAAAGGCATACATAATGACACCATGTATGCTTGTTTTTTTGCTCTTTATATTTTATAATATAAATATCACTTGATTATTTATAGGAGGTATTATTATGAAACATCCTGAACAGATATACGGTATAGGCGGTATTTCAAACCATATTATGCTTCCGATTCTCCGCTCTTCTACAAGAGCTTATTATGAGGGTAGCATAGACAAGGCAGGAGGCAATGCAGATTGGGACTGGTGGCTCTACCAGGACGAAAAAGGCGAATGGGTAATATTTGACCACGAGGGCCCCGGATGTATATACAATTTTGTTCAGCACAGATACCCTACCAGTGAGGAGCCTACCTTCCGCTTCTACTTCGACGGCGAAAGCGAGCCTCGCTTCACTATAAAGCATTCGCAGTTCGGCGAGGTCTATCCTTTTATTGAGCCTCTCGCATCGAGATATATCGGCCCTGTTGAAAACGGAAGAGGACCTATAAGAGTTGTACGCAGCTACGCACCTATGCCCTTTGCCAAATCCTGCAAGATAACGAGCGACATAAAACTTGAAGGATATGATAAGACTCTCGGTCACGGAGGATGGGGACACGTTATATACCAAAGCTATCCCGAGGGCGGTATCAATACCTTCTCGATAAACGATTATTACAACAACCTTATCCGCAACTGGAAAAACGCAGGAAGCGGTACTCCGCTCGTTTATTCGGGCTTTGGCTCAAAAACCTTCACAAGAGCTTTTTCTCTCGATCCCGGAAAGAGCATTACGATCTTCGAGGCAAACGAACAGAAGCTTGTTTCAGAGATAAAGATACGCACCGAAAGATTTGCTCAGTCCCATCTTTCAGACCTTTACGTAAGGGCGAGCTGGGACGGACATAAAAAGCCTGACGTTTACGCTCCCTTCGGCTGCTTCTTCTCAAACGAGCTCGGATACAATCCCCTTCAACTTCTTTATTCGGGAATGAATACCGACGGTGAATATTACAACTTCTTCCCTATGCCCTTCCTCTCATCTGCCAAGATCGAGATAGTCAACTGCGGCAAGAGCACTATTGCATTCTCTGAAGCATCGGTTTTCTCAACTGCCGAGTATAACGATTTTTATAAGAATTACTCCTTCGGTTACTTCCGCTCAAGCGATTATTACGAAAGACGTCATACAGAAGGTGCAGACAGCGTTATCGCCAAGGTCAAGGGATGCGGTCACATCGTAAGCTCAACCATTACCGCATATGCAAAAACTCCCGAGACGTGTGCAAGCTGTGAGGGTGACGTCAGAGTTCATATAGACGGAAGAAAAACTCCCTCTATAGAAAGCGACGGCTCTGAAAGCTATTCCTGCTACGGCTGGGGATTCCCGACACCTCCCGAATCAAACCCCATCAGCGGATATGACGGATATTATCACCTCAACTGGTCAATGACACGTCAGCTTCCCGGAGATTGCTATCCCTTCTCCTCCGAGTTTTCATTTGCCATTGAATCGGGTGGAGATAACGACTACTATCTTGAGCATTCGGGAATGGTATTCTATTACGGTGTTGACGAGCCCAAAATGTCTCTTGCAGGCGAGATAAGCTTCCCGGAGGGTGAATCCCTTGAAAGCGCTTTCGAGGGTGATGACGATCACATTTTGATCAAAGCAACAGGCGAATATAACAGCGAATGCGAATTCAACGTAAATATTCCCGAAAACACAGACTATCTTATAATCAGAAGAATGAGCGATCAGAAGGAAGGCAGACAGCGTGCAAGCGTATACGTCTGCGGTGAGCGTACCGAATTTGATTGGTATTTTGCTGACAGAAATCCGATAAAGCGCTGGCTTGAGGACGAATACGTCTTCACGGAGAAGCATTTCATCGGAAAAGACAGCATCACGGTAAAGATAGTTCCCGAGTCTGACTCATGGAATTCATTCGGATATAAGATTTTTGCAGTCACAAAATAACCGTTTAAAAGGAGATACTTATGAATAAAAAGGAATTCGGCGAGGAGCTTGCACGTACCCGTGAAAGATTCGGGATGTCGCAAAGCGGTCTTGCTCAGGCACTCGGCATATCGCAAGAGCAGTTTGCTTTATGGGAGGAAGGAAAAGAGCTACCCACAAACGAGCAAATAACTCAGATCGCCGATGCATTGGGTGTTCCGGTCGGAAGCCTTACGGCAGCACTTTACAAGCCAAGGGTAAGCTTTCGTGGAATGGACGACGAATCGGAAGAAGAAAAGAAAAGGATGATAGCCGAATATGAATCGGCATCTGAGGACAGATATTTCAGAGGCAAAAAGATAGTCAGATGGATAGTAATAATCGAAAGCATACTTACTGCCCTCTCGTTTATACTCCGTCTTGCCTTGAATCCCTTAACAGCCTTTATTTCTCTTGCTCTCAGCATAATAATCATCGTTTGCCTGTGGCGAGGTCACCCTTGGGCAAGGATACTTTTTATCGCACTTGGCATATGGGGCGTATTCTTTGACGTTATATACGTTTTTTCAATGTCGAACATCCCGAGTGCGTTTATGATATCCTTTATGATTAACTTAGCCTACAAGATAACCGTTTGCGTTCTTCTGTTCGCAAACAAATCGGTGGAAGAATTTCTGTACAGTCAATATACAGACTAATATAAAAACCGTTCCGATCCGGAACGGTTTTTTACGTTTATTTATTCCTGAAAAAGCGGAGTTGACAGATATCTGTCTCCTGTATCGGGAAGAAGAACTACGATGTTTTTACCTTCGTTCTCAGGGCGCATTGCAAGCTCGATAGCTGCAAAAGCTGCCGCTCCCGAAGATATTCCGACAAGAATACCCTCTTTTTTGCCGATAAGCCTTCCAACAGAAAAGGCTTCCTCGGTTGACACCGTGATTATCTCATCGTATATATCGGTATTCAGAATTTCGGGGATAAAGCCTGCGCCGATTCCCTGTATCTTATGAGGTCCTGCCTTGCCGCCCGTCAGAACGAGTGAATCTGCAGGCTCGACCGCTACTATCTTTACCGAAGGCTTTACAGATCTCAGATATTCGCCTATGCCCGTGATGGTACCGCCTGTTCCAACGCCTGCGACAAAAATATCAACACTGCCGTCAGTATCGTTATATATTTCCGGTCCCGTCGTATTTTTGTGAGCCTTTGGATTGGCAGGATTAACAAACTGACCGGGGATAAAGCTGTCGGGTATCTGAGAAGCAAGCTCCTCTGCCTTATCGATAGCACCCTGCATACCCTTTGAGCCCTCTGTCAGAACAAGCTCTGCACCGTATGCTTTCATCAATACTCTGCGCTCCATAGACATAGTATCCGGCATAACGATTATAATTTTATATCCCCTTGCCGCCGCAACCGCACAAAGACCTATACCGGTATTTCCTGAGGTAGGCTCAATGATGACTGACTTTGGAGTAAGCCTTCCGCTTTTCTCTGCATCGTCTATCATCTCCTTTGCAACTCTGTCCTTTACAGATCCTGCGGGATTAAGATATTCAAGCTTTGCTATCACCTTGGCTTTAAGGTCAAGCTCTCTTTCAATATTCGTAAGCTCCATAAGCGGAGTTTTGCCTATAAGCTGATCTACAGATGTATATATATTAGACATATTAAATCGCCTCCTATTTATCGGTAATATTGTAGCACGCAAAAGGCGCATTGTCAATCGACAACAGAATCAAAAAGAGACAAAACTCATATATCAAAGTCTTGTCTCTTCAATATTTATATTTTGGATAGCAGGTTTTTAATAACCTCTCCGGCACTCATAAGATCGTCCGTAACGTAGTCGGCACCTGCCAAGATAAGCTCTGCCTTGGAGAAGGAGGTAGTTACTGCAATACACTTCATTCCCGCAGCCTTTGCAGCCTGAACGCCGGCTATGGAATCCTCCATTACCACGCACTGTGCAGGGTCTGAATTTGTCTTCTCTGCCGCCTTCAAAAATATCTCGGGGTCAGGCTTCTGATGCAAAATGTCCGTACCTGAAAGCATAGCATCAAGATCATTTTCACAGGCTCCGACAAGACCGACGTTGAATCTGACCTTGCGTTTATCGGACGAGGAAGCGATAGCAACCTTAAATCCGTCTCTCTTAAGAGTCCTTATAAGATATTCAGACCACCCGTATACTATGACCTCTTGCGGATTATCGAAGTAGTATTCAAAGGCTCTTTCCTTCATCGCAACGTCGTATTTAACGCCGTGAAGCTCTGCAACACCGCCAAAAAACCTATCGTCTCCCATGCCGGTAAACTGTGTAAATTCATCCGGCTTTGCATCAATACCAAATTCCTTAAGCGCAAGTGCGCCCAGCTTTTTTATTGCAGGTTCTGAATCCACCAGAACTCCGTCCATGTCAAATATCGCAGTGGTGATCAATTTTAACGCCTTTCTTTTATGCTCTTTCGTATACTATAGAGTCGGGAATATATACCTTCTTTATATCTGCACCTACAGACTGAAGCTTACCTACGATATTGTCGTAGCCTCTTTCTATATAGTATATATCCTCTATCTCAGTTCTTCCCTCAACGGTAAGACCTGCAATTATCATTGCGGCTCCTGCACGAAGGTCAAGTGCTCTTACGGGTGCTGCGGAAAGCGGAGTGCCGCCTTCAATAATGGCAATCTTTCCGTCCACCTTTATAGAAGCGCCCATTCTCTTGAGCTCCTCCGTATATCTGAAGCGGTTATCCCAAACGCTTTCATTCAGATAGCTGACACCGTTTGCAAGGCACATCAAAACGCTTATCTGAGGCTGTGCATCTGTCGGGAATCCGGGATAAGGCTGTGTTTTAATATTGATCCTATTGAGCTCTCCGTATCTTGAAACGACGACGTAATCGTCGTATTCCTCAATAGTGACACCCATTTCCTCAAGCTTTGCAGAGATGGACTCAAGATGCTTGGGAATTACGTTATTTATTCTGAGCTTACCCTTGGTTGCAGCCGCTGCGATCATATAGGTTCCCGCTTCAATCATATCGGGAATGATGGCATAAGTGCATCCGTGAAGCTTTTCAACACCCTTTATTTTAATGGTATCCGTACCTGCGCCGGTTATATTCGCACCGCAGGTATTGAGGAAGTTTGCAAGGTCAACTATATGAGGCTCTCTTGCGGCGTTTTCTATAATCGTAACACCGGTAGCCTTTACAGCGGCAAGGATAACGTTTATAGTTGCTCCGACTGTAACAACGTCAAAGAAAATATTGTTACCGACAAGACCGTCCTGAGCTGTAGCTTCGATAAAGCCACTCTCAACGTTAACCTTTGCTCCAAGAGCTTCAAAGCCCTTGATATGCTGGTCTATAGGTCTGACGCCAAAGTCGCATCCTCCCGGATAAGCAACGTACGCTCTGTTATAACGTCCGAGCTCTGCACCGATAAGATAATACGATGCTCTCATCTTTCTTACGAGATCCACCGGAGCAGGTGTTCCGTTCAGATGTCTGGAATCAAGCTCTACGGTAGTTTTATTGAGCATTCTTACCGACACGCCCATACTCTCAAGTATCTCAAGCGCAACGTGTACGTCTATTATATCCGGAACGTTTTCTATAACGCATTTATCTTCATTAAGTATGCTTGCCATCAAAACGGCAACGGCAGCGTTTTTCATTCCGCTTATCTCGACCGTACCGTTAAGAGGCCTTCCGCCGTTAATTATTATTTTCTCCATTAACGATTAACGCACCCTTCTTAAACTTTTTACTTAAAATCTATTGTACTGTAAAATGAATAAAACCCAAATTTGTGCAGATATCCGCAACTCTTATTATTATATCACCGATTTATTAATAAATCGTTAACATTGACATGTTTTTTTACATTGTATGTAAATTTTGATAAAGAACGTTCCATATTCTTTCCTCGCCGTTATCATAAACTATCTTCCAGGCAGGAACGAGATAATACGAATCAAACGATGAGTTCCAGTTTATACATAAGCAGTATTCCATCTCAACCACAGTCCTATTTGAAATTATCGCAGACTCATCCTTATTTTCTTCACTGTCCTTGACAGCCTGAGCGTTTTCCATAAACAAAACGTTTATCTGATCGCAGACCTGAGCCTTCATTCTTTCAAGTGAACTCGGCACTATCATTTTTCCGTCGAGATACACAACGTTCATATTACCGTCAAACACTGCAACGCCGTTCATTGAGTATACACTCTTGCCGTCTGCCGTCTGATTCCACTCACAAACATTATATCCCTGATTTTCCAGAAGGCTGACAACACTGCATCCGAATAAGCTTTTTTTATCGCTTTTTTTAATAAAAGAATTCAGCGCATCCTCTGCCTCTTCAATATTCTTTTCGGAATATCCTTCAGAGCTTCCTTCATAGCTATCCGCAATTTTCTTTACAACTGCATACTCGCTGTCAGCTCCTGATATTGCAGAATATGTAATTCTGAAAAGATCAGAATCGTAAAACATCAGGCTTTCGGCAGAATCCTTGACTGCAAGACGAACGCCTGTATCCGTCATATAGATATTGTATTCATCCCTTGATACAGCCTCGGTCAGAGCAAGTGCAGCATTTCTGTAATACTCTTCGGTATCATACTCGCCGACTATAACCTCTCCGTCTATTCTTTTGTTAGGTATGATCGAGGTATCTATAGTTATGCCGTTCTTTTCCATAAGTGTAGCTATCGAAGCTATTTCACTGTCACTTATTATATATGTGTCAACGTACTGCGTATATATATTATACCCAAGATATACGTTAACAAGCAGCAAAAGAACTATCATAACGGTAACGATCTTATTCCAATTCATTTTCTGCTCCTTCGATTTCCTCTTCCGTCTTTTCGCTAAGACCTATAAGTGACCATTCTGCAAAAAATTGATGTTCGCTTGATGCATCCGAATTATCGGATATCACATATACAGGGCGCAGCCTTGCGTTTGTATAAACGGCATCGCTCGGCAGGCTTTCTCCTATATTCTCTGCAGTCCACGACTGAGGATAGCTCTGAGCGACCTGCTTCATATCGGTTATGTCTATCGATCTTATGTAAAAATCCGATACCATATCGTTTCTTAAAACGAAACGGCAGGCAATCAGGTCTTCTCCTTTTTGGTCAACAAGTGCAATATTTTCAAATGCATATGAGAATTCAATACACAAAGCATCCTCGGAATAATACATCCTGCTGAGGACCGGAATACCGTCACCGCCTATAATCGAAGGCGAGACATTAGTCATTTTCTCTATAAAAATTCCGCATGCATTGAGCATTTCACTTACAGAATAGCTTCCGCTGACACTTCTGTATCCCAAAAATTCGGAAAGCTCGATACCCTGCGTGCCCGTATAGCTGACGTTACCGTTTCCCCATATTTCTGTTTTTCCATGCGAATCTACGTAAACGTAAGAGCCCTCTTCGGTAGAATACTTGCTTATCTTATCGGGATTATAGCCGAAAACGGAGAAAAACATACCCTCATTCTCGCTAAGTCCTACCGAAACGATCTCAGGCTTTATATAGTCGTAAAGCTTGGTGCTTACCGTTATTTTTCTTGATAACATCTCATTCTTTACGATTATCGCAGAATCGGAGATACCAAGATTTTCGTATCGGTAATCACCGCTGTTTTTATAAAAATCAAAACTTACAAAATCTTTGTTATTATTATATGCCGCTATCAGTGATGTGACAAAAATGGGCGCATCTCTTTCATCCTTCAGTGCAAAAAGAGTCACCTCACAAGCCTCGCTTCTTGTAACTATATGGCTTGTATTGCTGTCAAAGATTACAAACATCTCGGATATGTTGGTAATATCCCCCTCATACATATCTGCATAATCGGGGTAAGGAGAGCCGTTTATATAATTGTAAAAGATGGCAGAGGGTATATCAGCTCTGAATCTCATATAAATATAGCTGTCGGAAGCAATACACTGATTCCAGAGTGCATCGCCGTCAAGCTTTGTAAGCATTACCGCATGGGCTTTACTTGATAACAGCACGCTGAAATGATCGAATACCGTTTCATACATATCGGTCATTATATCCGAATTCGAAAAAATACCTATAGGATCTGAGCCTGAAAGCTTGTACCCCAAAAATTCGGGCAAAAAACTTTCGTTGTCGTATCCGGAAACGGCTTCGCCTAAATCACGGAACATGAGCATATCGGACGCACTCAGAGTGTTCGTGCTGTTTATCTTCAGATTCTGTGAACGCACTATATATACAGATGAAAGCAATATCATCATTATTACGAGAATTGCAAGTATGATTGCTCTGAATATTGAAATTATCTTTCCCGCCAATATCTCATCTCCCTTCATTTTGATTTATTATCTCAGCTTTCCGCAAGAAGCGTTTCAAACGGCAGGAATATCGTTACCCGAGTACCCTCACCGAATTTACTCTCTACCGAAATATTACCGCCGTGCGCATCGACTATCTCTTTAGAAATCGCAAGTCCGAGTCCCGTACCGCCTGTATCGGAGGTCCTTGCTTTTTCAACTCTGTAGAAGCGCTCAAACAGTCTTGAAATATCCTCTTCGGGAATACCGATGCCGTTATCGCTGACCCTTATCTCAACGCCCTTTTCGACACCGGTTATATCAACCTTTATCCTTCCGTTTTCCTTGGTGTATTTGATAGAGTTGGTGATAATGTTAATTATGACCTGCTCTATCTTTTCCTTGTCTGCGGTTATCCAGGGAACGTTATCGGAGGCATTTAATTCAACAGTGTGTCCCTTTGAATCTGCCTGATCCTTTATAACGTCACAGACGTGACGAACTGCCTGCTCAACGTCGAAATTGGTTATCTTCCACTGCGTCTTGTTGTTATCGAATCTCGACAAGGTGAGAAGATCGTCAATTATTCTTCTCATTCTGTCGCTTTCCTCAATCGCCATATTGAGAAATGTATCGCGCATATCATCCGGCATATCGGGATTGAGAAGCACCGATTCGGTTGCTCCCTTGATACTTGTAAGAGGAGTCCTGAGCTCGTGGGATACGTTTGCAACGAATTCCCTTCTCTGCTTATCAAGCTCGTAGCGCTCGGTTATATCGTGTATGACTGCAATATATCCTACCCTTTTCTTATTGTCGGAATTATCGATATATTTCATTCCGCCAAAGCTTATATCAAGGAATTTCTCGCCGTAGCTAACGTCCCTCATAACGTAGCTTTTGGATTTATGGATTCCACGAAGAACTGTATCCGCAAACTCTATTCCGATAAGAGAAAGCATTTTCTGAAGGGTAAAATCCTCTCCGTAATTATCACCGAAAAGCTTTATGGCACTCTTATTGATATTAATTATGTCGCCCTTGATACTGAACGCAATAACCGCATCCTGAAGATAGGAGAACACGGTTTCGAGCTTCTGACGTTCACCCGAAACCTCATCAAGCGTATTTTTCAAAGCGTCCTTCATCTCATTGAAGTTCTTTGTAAGCGTTCCTATCTCGTCGTTTGATCTGACCTCAAGCTCGTATTGGTAATTTCCCGATGCTACGAGCTGAGTGCCGTGAGTAAGATTTCTTATAGGAGCCGATATTGCTTTTGCAAGGAAGAAGGAAAGCACGATAGATATTACAAGACCGAAAAAGAGCGCTTGAAGGATTATGGAAAACAACTGCCAGCTGAGCTCTCTCATCTCTTCCTGAGAATCTATTATATAAACTATCCTCGAAATTCCCTCTTCGTTTTCAAGGTATATTGCATAATCGGAATATGAATTGCCTGCTATCTGACCCTTTCCGTCAACTCCGCCAAGGGCACTGAGCAGATTTTCGGTAACCGTGACCCCTGCCTGTGCGTCCTCTACCGAGCTTTCAAGCACAACGCCTGAACTGCTTAAAATATAGTAGTTACGGTAATCGTCAATACCTAAAGAATTGCTGTATGCGCCTATTATCTCCTTCTGCGAAAACTGAGGATTATATGCGCTCAGCGCATCGGTAAGGTCTCGTCTCAGCTGAGTTCCCTCTCCAAGCATTGCTTCCATCTGATTTGAGAATTCATCCGAATAAAACCAGAACACGCTGTTCAGCAAAACCGTTCCGACTACCGCCATAACGGTCACCATCAATATTACAAACATCAGTATGATCTTTGTATACAAGCTTGCTTTCATCTTCAAATGTTCCTTTAACTCTTAATGTTTACTAAGCAGTTCAGCTAACGAAATATCCCACTCCGCGCTTTGTAAACAGATATTCCGGTGTGGTAGGCTCATCCTCAAGCTTTTCTCTGAGACGTCTTACGGTAACGTCTACCGTTCTTATATCTCCGTAAAAGCCCTCGTATCCCCATACGTGCTCAAGTATCTGCTCTCTTGAGAATATCTTCCCTGCATTCTTTGCCAGATACAAAAGAAGCTCGTATTCCTTTTTGGTAAGGGATACCTCTCTGCCCTTGTTGGTTACGAGATATTTATCGCTGTCAATAACAAGGTCTCTTATGCGCAAAACGTCCGTCTGATTTTTTGTGTTATCCTCTATTACGAACTCATTTGCCGATCTTCTGATATTGGCCTTTATTCTTGATAACAGCTCCCTTATTGCAAACGGCTTGGTAACGTAATCGTCAGCACCCGTTTCAAGTCCGAGTATCTTATCTATCTCCTCTTCCCTTGCAGTAACGATAATTACCGGGGTTGTCAGCTTTTGTCTTATTCGTCTGCACACCTCATATCCGTCCATTTTCGGAAGCATAAGATCCAAAAGCACAAGATCAAAGGTTCCCGTAAGTGCTTTTTCAAGCCCCTGCTCTCCGTCAAAAGCGATATCGTATTCATAGCCTGCCTGCATTACGTTGAACGCAAGCACCTGCGCTATGTTTTTTTCATCCTCAACTATAAGTATTCTCTTTTTTCCGTTGGCTGTCATTTTAACACCTCACGCCGTTTTATATATGAAAATCATTCTGTAACGGTCATCATATTGTATTTGCCCGTTTTCGTATCACCGGTATAGAACAGCAATTCCTCAAGCACCGAAATACTTTTGGCATCAGAAGAAAAGCATACCGTCGTATTTTCAGCTCCCGACAGAGCCTCTATCATCTTACCGCTTATCTGAGACGGAGTCATATCGGGATAGTCCGATATATCAAAATTCTCTGAGCACAGGTAATATACTCCCTTGTACACTCCGCCTATCTCATCTCCGAGCTCAGCCGAAACGTAATCCTTATCACCTATACGTATCAGCCTTGTCTTCTGACGGGTAAGCTCCCTCAAAAGAGAATTCGTCTGCGTTATCTCCTCGGATATCGACTCTGCATCGTATTCCTCGATATAAGCCCCTATCGAGTGTCCCGATGCAGCTATCCTTATGACAGTATCGGGATATTGTGACATATCCTCCCGAGTCATAAAAAAAGTTGCCTTTGCACTGTATTCATCAAGAATATCAAGTATAGCGTCGGTATTATCCGTGGGCGCATTTTCAAAAAGAAGATAAACGTTTGCCCTATCTTCAAAATATGTACTGTCGCTCTCGGTATCGGGATCGAGAGTTTCCGATGAGCTATCCGTTTCTATCGTATATTCAGCAATCAAATCTTCAAACGGTACAGTGCTTTCCGCATTGCTTATGCGTATGACTGAGCTGTCCTGCGTGCGCTCCAGAGCAAAGCCAAAGTATTCGCAAACGAATTCTGCAGGCACGTAAAGCTCGCCTCCGAAAAGCGTATAAGTCATAACGTAGACCTGACTGCCGTCAGAGCAGTATGCAAAAAACGACTCCGTATCAAATGTAACGTATCTTCCGTTGGCATCAGATATCATAATGTTATTGAGATTTTTGTTTTCGCTTACCGTTATGCCCTCAAGCTTTGAAAACATACTGATAGGAAGGTACGGAAGATTAAAAATGGTTTCCGTAGGATACTGAGATTCGCTGTACCAGGGCTCATCGTTTACAAACATCGAATAGCTCAGCTCATCTCCCATAGCCGGGATTGAAAAAAGCATTCCTGAAACCAGCACAAGTGACAGCATCAGCATTGCTGTCTTTTTTATATATACAGTTGATCTTTTGATAATTATCACCCATTCGTCCTTTTAATTATCACCGTACAAAAGATATGCGACAGCAAGATCAACTACCCTGCCGTAGCTTTTTGCACCGTCCTCTTCTCCCTGACTTTTCAAATATCCGTCATTGATCGAGGTGCTTACCTTTGAAACGGTGGATTCCTGATAATCCGAATAAAACGAGTTATATGCGAGATACTCTCCCGTAACGTCGTCATTTATATACCACCAAAGCTCCCGGTACAGTCTTTCATCCGCCTTGTACAGCGCTGATATGACGTACTCAAGAAGATTTACGTATCCGCAGTATTGAATATACTCATCGTCACTTGCCGTGCATACGATGAACGCCATAAAATTACATTCGTCCTCTTTTGCAAATCCCCTCTGATGCGACATCTCGTGAGCCTGAGTGTATACTGCCGAATAATCGGGGAATGCAATATTTAAATTTGCTTCACCGGTAAAAAAGGTATACACACCGGTGACGTGAGTGTACGACATAGCCTTGCTGAGCGCTACCGGCTTAACGTTTGAATAAAAATGTCTTATCCCACCGTAGCTTTCAGAAACGCTTTTATAAGCATCGTTCAGCTTATCGTTGAGATGTGAAAGGCTGTACGGCATAACGGATGCTCCGTTGCTTCCGTATCTTACGTTTTTCGAGCACTCACTTGCCTTTTCCGCAAGTATCTTTGCTGTTTGAAAAAGCTCGGTTGCGGTAACATCCTTTTTTTCTACCCCTATTATGCTCTCAACACCTGATGCATCGTATCCTATCCCAAGCGTCAGCGTAAATAATACGTACATCATAAGAAGAGCAGACAAAAGCTTGAAAAAAAGCGATTTCATTTTATCTTTTTTGCATTTTACCGCAAGAACGATAATATATATTATAGCAAAGAGCAATAAGATCGGAATAGATATTATAAGCGTTTCGGCAATCGAAAACGGAACGATACCGCTGATCGTTGCAAGAACAAATCTGAAAACGGAGGATACGTTATAATTTATCCAATCGGCAACCGCAACGCTTTTTGAGCATAAAAGCTCTATTATCGCACAAACTGCCGTAAGCGCAAGAATAACGTAAAAATAGACGGGAATACGCTTAAATGCGCATACAAGCTTTTTTGCTATTCTTTTGCATATATTTTCTTTGTTCTTTATCCCACAAAGATCCATTTTTTCTCTCCGTACAAAAACACAAGCTCAAAAATATATATTCTGTTTAATTATACCTCAAAATGCCGATAATTTCAATCATTTTAATGTAAATTTATTAAATATATCAACATAATAACCGCTATACCCCAATATAATGCTTAAGGAACTGTTTTATTGATTTAAAATAATTGGAGGACTATATGAAACGCCGTATAATTTTGATTATCACATCTGCCATGCTGTCTGCATTTATGCTGATCTTTTCGTTCGCATCGTATTCTACCAAGATATCCCCGGCATTTGATATCCTTGAAAAAGAGCTTACTATGATAATGACCTCGTCATCAAGCGACGGTATATATTTTGACGCCTCGGATTTTGAGGATGCAGTTGGTATAAGCGAGATAGACAGCATCACCATAAACAGTCTGCCCTCCACTTCGAGCGGAGTTTTGTTTCTCGGCAACGTCGAGGTAATGAAGAATCAGACCGTATCCTCGTCAAATCTCGATATGCTGAGATTCGTACCGCTGTCTGATACAGCCGAAGCATCATTTTCATATACGGCTAATCTTAAAAACGGAAGCAGGTCTTTAGTATGCTCGCTTTACGTTATAGACGGCGAAAACGCCGCTCCCGTGACCACGTATACCGGAAGGGTCTATACCGACGTTACTACATATTCGGGCGTTCCGTACTACGGCACGTTAAAGGTCTCTGACCCCGAAAACGATCAGCTCACCTATCAGATAGTCTCAAATCCCAAAAACGGAAAGCTTGAGCTTACAGATAAGTCTGCCGGAAGCTATATTTACACACCGCTTGACGATTACGTCGGCCAAGACAGCTTTGTATACAATGCATTCGATAAATACGGAAATACGTCTGAAAACGTCAGCGTTTCAATTACCGTAAACGCCAATACTGCAGGCCATACATTTGACGATATGGACGGAAGCTGGGCTTACAGCTGTGCTATTCGGGCAACTGAAATGGGACTTATGAGCGGTAGCTACGAAGGAACAAAATACGTATTTTCGCCCAACAGCGAGGTCTCACGTGCGGAATTTCTCGCCCTTGCAATGAAGGCTGCAGGCTATCAGACAGATAATATCAGCGTTATCAATACAGGATTTGCAGACGACTATCTCATCCCCGACGAATACAAAAGCTGCGTTGCCCTTGCAAGTGAGCTTAATATAATAAACGGTGTACCTACGGAAGAGGGAGTTTTCCTTTATCCGAGCTCAAATATAACGAGAGCAGAGGCGGCAGTTATACTGAACAATATGCTTGATATAGAGGAGACCGTATTCAGACCCGTATTCAAGGATGAAACGCATATACCGTCCTGGGCTGAAAACGCAATTTACACTATGAACAGTGCAGGAATACTCTGCGGTATGGGTGAAGGATATATATCGCCCTATGCTACGGTTTCAAGAGCGCAAACGGCACAGATACTCTGCATTCTCATGGATATAAATAAATAAAATGAATGAGCAGGTCTGTTTACAGATCTGCTCATTCATTTATATTTTTTAATACCGTAGGTATATTTGAAGCTATGTCACTTGCCATCATTCCGTATTCACCCTTATCGGCCATAGCGGCATCCCCTGCCGCTCCGTGAATACAAACGCCAAGATACGCCGCTTTTGATATATCCGCTCCCTGCGCTATGAGAGCCGCAATAATTCCGGTAAGCACGTCACCCGAGCCTGCAGTTGCCATTCCGTTGTTTCCCGTGGAATTAACGAAAACCTCACCGCACAAAAGTGCCGTTATAGTTCTTGCGTCCTTTAATACGCAACAAACGCCGTGCTCTTTTGCAAACCGCTTTGAATATTCAATAATATCAGATGCGATATCGGACCTTTCAGCCTTGCAAAGTCTTGACATCTCTCCTATATGCGGTGTCACGATTGCATCGCATTTTATATAACGCAGCATATCGGGAGAGTCAGATATAATATTGAGCGCATCCGCATCTATTATAAGCGGAACCTTTGATGAAGAAAGCACCGATGCAACTATCCTTGCGCTGATCGCAGACCTTCCAATACCCGGTCCTATAACGCAGACGTCACAGCCGTTCATCTCCTGAATAATGCCGTATATATCGGGAGCATTTTTATCGTAAGTCATCAGCACCGCTTCGGGAATAAGAGTCTGAATAATACTTCTGTTTTCCTCTACGGTGCATACCTTCACAAGACCTGCTCCGCTTCTGTATGCCGCAAGTGCAGAAAGGTAGGCCGCACCTGCCATATTAACCCCACCGGCTATAATGAAAACCTTACCGTACGTGCCTTTGTTGGAATATGCCCGCCTTCCCGGGATCTCGGAAATATCCTTCTTTTCAACAAGTCTGAGCTCAGCCCTTTTGAAAAAGCTTCCGATATCTGCAACCGTGAGAGCGCCCGCATATTCAGTCCCGGGGTATAAAATATGACCTATCTTTAAAGCACCGAAAGCAACGGTTGCATCAGCGCAAACCGCCACGCCGAGCATAGCACCGCTGTCTGCCGAAATCCCCGACGGAATATCAAGCGAGAGTATTTTTGCACCGCACGAGTTTATATACGTAATAATATCGGCATATTCTCCCTCAACGTTTCTGGAAAGACCCGTTCCGAAAAGAGCGTCTACCAATACAGTCGGTCTGTATATCGCATTGCTGAGCTCGTATATAAATCTGACTCCTATGCCTGCGCATTCCCTGTACCGAGCATCGTTTTCAGCACTTCTCTTTCCCTTAGCGCAACAGTATACACGAACGTCGTATCCGCATCTGTAAAGCATAGCCGCAAGAGCAAGCCCGTCACCGCCGTTGTTTCCGCTGCCGCACACTATAAGAATGCGTGAGGTATCGAATGAATCCGAGCAAATAACGTCAAAAGCCGCAGCTGCGGCTCTTGTAGTAAGTTCGTGCTCGTCAATGCCCTCGTTTTGGCAGATAAGAGCCTCTATTTCTTTCATTTCAAAGGAGTTTACCAATCTTTCCATAAAAATTTCCTCTTTGGCTTATTTCGTTTTCTGAAGCTTTGAGATCCCCTCTTTAAATGCCTCTATGCACGCATCTGCATCACCTTCGGTAATGCAATCGTCAAGGCTTATGCGAAGCGATGAATCCGCCTCCCTTTCACTAAGTCCAAAGGCTATAAGCGTTGGGCTGACGTGGGTATTATGCGAAGAGCAAGCAGAACCGCTTGACACGTATATCCCCTTGGAAGACAGAAAATGAAGCATGGTCTCGCTTTTGATGCCATCAACGGTAAGATTCAGAATATGCGGAGCAGCCTCACCTTTAGGCATATTTATCCGCACAAGACCGTCAAGACCTTCTATCAGATGATCCTTTATTTTCTTAACCCTATCGGCATCCATACGGCATTTTGATGTCTCACCGAAGCCTGCTATTCCGATAACGTTCTCCGTTCCCGAACGGTAGCCTCTCTCCTGACCGCCTCCGTAAATTATCGGAACGAGCTTTTTTGTTTTAACTATACTGTTATCTATGACCAAAGCGCCGACGCCCTTGGGTCCGTGTACCTTATGAGCGCTGAGAGTAACCATATCGGATCCGCTTCTCTGCATATTGAACGGTATCTTAAGATAACCCTGCACCGCATCCGTATGGGTAACTATATCGGGATTGATGCTCTTTGCTATCCTGAAAGCAGAGGCAATATCGTAAACAGCGCCGGTCTCGTTATTTACAAGCATAACGGATATAAGCACGGTATTTTTAGTTACGCTGTTTCTTACCTCATCGGGATCAATAACGCCGTTTCTGGTAGAAAGTCTGACAACCTCAATGCCTCTTTTTTCAAGCGCTATCGCCGTTTCCGATATAGCCGAATGCTCGCTGTCGGTTATAACTATTCTTTTGTTCTGCGGTCTTTCCTTTGCACTGCATACACCTGCAAGAGCAAGATTGTCTGCCTCGGTACCGCTTCCGGTAAAGATGACCGTCTTGCTCGACATATCACGCACACCGAGAGAAGAAAGAATATTCTCCCTTGCTTCGTTTACTATATGCTCTGCCTCAAGTCCGAGTGCGTGCATAGAGGAAGGGTTTCCGTAAACGCTGTCGATAATAAACTTCATCCTGTTGCTGACAGCGGATGATATGGGCGTTGTAGCGCTGTTGTCAAGGTAAATTTTATTCATATTATCAGAAATTAAAGCTGAAGTTGTCAATCATGGACTGAACTTCGTCGGTATGATTTTCAAACACATCGGGAAGCGCAGTATAGGTAAACACGTATACCGTTGCATTGGCAACCGTGCACAACTGCATAAACTGATATGATGTGCCGGTAACGGTAGCTGTGTATACCATCTTTATCGCCGCATAACCGTCAAGCTCTACGTTTGAGGGCTCGGTTATATATTCAATATCGGAGTAAGTATTCTCAAGGTCTTCCCTGTTCTTCTCAACGAACTGAGCAACGGTAGTGCTGTAATCGTATTTGTCGCCAAGAGCAAATGCCATCATAGAAATATTGGAATTATCGTAAGTGCTGTATGCGCTTACCATACCCGTCGACATATCTCCCTCCCAGCTTTCGGGGATATAGAGGTAATAGTCAACTATATCGTTTGATAAAAGCTTCATTCCGTTGGGAGCAGAAACGTCCGCATTGCCGGAGCAAGCACTTAAAAGAATGACCGCACAAAGCGAAAGTGCAATCAAAGCAATTATATTTCTTTTTGATCTCATTTTTGTCACCTATCCTGCATTTTTTTACTTTATTATACTATCACCGCCCGCCGATTTCAACTATATTTTGTTAACATAAAAGCTATGATCTATATTTCAGCCAAAAAAATTTCACCCAAGATAAAAATAACACTTGATAAATGAAAAAAACTATGCTATAATTAGGAAGTTGTAAGAGATATACAACTTAATACGGAGAGATATCGAAGCGGTCATAACAGGAGTTGCTTGCAACTCAGATGACTCGAAATCTTCGTCCCGTAAGGGACGACCTTCTACAACACACAATCACACAATTTAATACGGAGAGATATCGAAGTGGTCATAACGGGGCTGACTCGAAATCAGTTTGTGCGCAAGCACACGTGGGTTCGAATCCCACTCTCTCCGCCAAATGCGGCATCTGCCGCGAAAAGAAGCCGCAGGACATAGGTGTTCTGCGGCTTTTTCATACAACCGAAAGGAGGGTTTTCTGATGAATAAAATGAAATGGTATCAAAAACTATTGATTGGTGTATTGGTTGTTCTATTATCTCCGTTGATTCTTATATGTCTGATCTCTGCGAGAATTTGTGCTCTTGTTCAAATACCGAAAAACAAAAAAGAATATAAAAAATCTCGGTATTATTTGGATTTTAAGCAAAAATTTATGATAGACTCGCTGTATTCACCCGAGTACCGTTTTTACAATTCTGCCATTCAACGTAATCTTCCGATGCAATATATCAAGCAAGAATCAAACGGATTTGAATATTTTATTTTTAACGACACCTTATATCTTTTCCCAGATTTTGAACAAATTGATTTTGATGCGGAAAAAGGAGAATGGCAAGTTGATCGCGAC
>JAZSMJ010000074.1:0-26416 GCA_045535815.1 Eubacteriales bacterium | reverse complement strand
CTAACGAAAATCTTAACGGTCTTCTCCGAGAGTTTTATCCGAAAGGAAGAAACTTATCAAGAGTTAGTCCTTCCACCCTAAAAAAGAACCTGGCGTTGATCAACGCCAGGCCTAAAAAAGTTTTAAATTTTAAAAATCCCTTGGATTTATTTGAAGATTCTATCAAAAAGTGTTGCACTTAGTTTGACAATTCATCCAGAATATACATTATTTAGGCTTTGATATGCTGTATAATTTTTATAGAGACTACGTCTGATTGGGAGGGTATTATGAAAAAAATTACGGTTTTTATTATTTCTTTATTGCTCGTGCTTTTTTTGAGCAGTTGTCAATTATCGGATAATCCAACCCCTTCGGAAACAGAGGATAACTCTCAGTCAAACGGCTTATCCGAATTTGAAGAAGCTTTCTTTTCAATACTGAATAGCAATCGTTCGTTCTATTCTGCAAGCAGAAAAGAAAATATCCTGATATCCGACTATCAACGCAAGATATGGCAATATGCAACGGTTGACCTTGATTCTGACGAAAAAGATGAATTTGTCGTTATGTTTAACGATGGAAGCATACTTATCATCAAAAGCGACAAAGACTCTGAAATCGGCTTTGATTTCGGGCTTCACGCAATGTACCAAATAAATACGGATGGGTCTTTTAATTGGAATGCCGATTCGGGTAACACCTATGGTTGCTCTCGACTTCAGTTTTCGGGAAATGAGTGTACAACCGTTGAATTGTGGCGTGTTGAACACGACGGATCAGATTCCGTTGCATACTATGTAGATGATACCCTTGTATCTGAAAGCGAATTTCAAATTGCATCCGAACAATTCAGCAGTGAAAGTATCGTTTGGATCAAGTTGGAGACTGATGCACTTGCCTCGTACACCGAGTTTTTGAAGGGCGAGGGGCAGGGTATATCCTACGCTTACAAGGACATTGACGGTGACGGGGAGCAGGAGCTTATCGTTGACCGTGCGCTTGTGCTTTCGTTTTACGACTATGATACTGAGGTCAAAAAAATATACGAATACGATTTTCAGACGGGCACGACAAGATTTTTAAATTCGGGTGACGATAATTATCCCGGCATTATAACCTTTAACAGCGGTGGCGGTACAGAATGGTATAAATATATGTCGTTTAAGGACGGAGTTGTCAGCTATGACGTTTTATTGGAAGACAGATACCATCTTGGCGAGGATGATGAGAGGGTGGTCGTTCATTCCGACGATCAGGTGCTTGTCGAGCTTGCAAAGCAGGCTGTTGAAAGTGGCACGGATATTGAATTTCTGTCGATAAAATAAATAATTAACGCTCCCTTTGATTGAGGGAGCGTTTTTGTGTGGAAGGCAAGGGTGCAGGTGCGTGCATCGTGAGAAAGCCTCCCTCCGGGAGGGAGGTGGATTTTGCGAAGCAAAAGACGGAAGGAGCCGTCGCAAACGTTACCATAGATATTGCAAAAAATGCAGAACATCTCTATTATAATGCACGCTCTCTCCCTCACCGCCTTTGGCGGAGCTCCCTCCCGGAGGGAGCCATACGGCGGCAGCAAGCCACCGCCCTACGAGAAGGTGCAGGCATTATATTTTATTTGTTGATTTCCCCGTTAGTCAATAACAGTCCTGTTTTGTGATCGTAAGCATATCATAATTTGCTATCTTTTGCAATATATAAAACATCCGCACCCGAAGGTGCGGATGTTCTACGTTATTCAAAAGAATTTACAATAGGACGTGAAAGTTCCCAATCTATGAGTTTAATGTTATTGTATGGCTCAGGAAAGATATCGGCATGTTCTTCATAGTCAAGTTCTTCTTCTAAGTCTTGCATGAACAAAAAATTAGATACAAGTGCGAATTTATCATAGATATATAAATATGGAGTAAATTCATAATTTCTAATGGTTTCTTCATCTATCCATTCATAGAAATCTCCCATATATTTTTTAGGAGATCCTATATAACATCTGAGCTCATATCTGAAATTAGAATCAAGAACGATGTGCTGTTTACCGGTGTTTTTGAAATGACCTTCCCACTCTCTTTCCGCCCCTAATTCAAAGTTGTTATATGTTGCTTTATACTTACATATATATACGTCCTCGTATGTTATCTCTTCTCCGTCTATCTCATACACGATCTTGGTCGGAAATTCAGCATAAGTGATCTCGGGTGCATCATAGACAGGTAAAAAATAAAAAACAACACCAATTACAAACGGAGAGATAACAATTACTCCTAAAAATGCAATAATCCACGCCAATGTAATACCCACAATTAATAGTGCCTTTGTACCTCTACTCATTTCACCCATAGTTATATTCCTTTCGGTTTAAGTAATCAAATCTGGATATTGCTTAATACAAGTATATCATATCCTGGCACCACTTGCAAGGTTTTCCTATGCAACCAATGGTTGCACAAAAATTAACAGAATATACATTATTTAGGCTTTGATATGCTGTATAATTTTTATAGAGACTATGTTTGATTAGGAGGGTATTATGAAAAGGTTAATTGCTGCTTTTTTGCTTTTGATGCTCGTATTGGTGTCGTGCGAGAGCGGAGAGGGTGACACCCCCGAAACCGAAAGCGAAGCTGTTACAACAATAGACACGACCGAGGAGGAAACCGTTGACCCATCGACCGACGACGCCGTCAAAGAGGTTGATATCACGGACTTTATAGGTCTCGATAGGCGATTAGATGAGGACGGTAAGCCTTATCTTACCAAAGATGATATTCTCACGTTTGACGAGCACTCTGACTATATCGGCGCTGTTCCCGAGCATTCGTATAACGGCACCGAGTTCAGTATGTTTATCGGAAGCGATGACCGCTCAATGCTCGGTCACGAGGGATTTTTGTACTATCCCGCAAGGGTCGATTATACGGATGTGATCGAAAACACGGAGGAGTATCAGCACGAGTATTATTCTCCCTGCTACAAATACACAGGTGACGGCAGTGATATACCGTTTGGCTCTGATATGATATTCGTCATTCAGAACGCATCGTTTAACGATTACGCTGATGTTTTAGGAAAAATCGCAGAGCTTACCGATACAGACAAGAGCAATATTAAGATCATACATAATTATGAGTACAAGCAGATCGAATACGTCCGACTTGATGATATTCCCGACATTTTGTCTATAGAGGATAATAACGCTGTAGTAGACAGCCAATCTCTTGATTTGTCCACTCAGGCACTGTATATTCCGCAGAGCACGGAATATCCGTTTTATATCAAGGCTGATTTCGTAAGCGAGAAGCATTTTTCAAGTGATCACAATATGTATAAGGATATTTTCCCGGGCGGTGACAGCGGTTGTAACCGCATAGTGATCCGTGTTTACCTCGGCAACACCGTGCCGGAATCTGAAACGGAGCCCTCGGAGCGTTATATCCAAGGAACGTACATTTGCTCAAGCGAATATTTCAGCGATGGAAACAGCTCTTCTATCCCCTCCGTCTATTTTGATGAAGACGGCGACTGCCTTATGTCCATAAACTATTTTGAGGGCGGATGCAATATGGAAGGCAGATACCGTATTGAGAATGATTTGATCTACGTAAAGCTCGACTTTTCGAATACGATATTTGAAGATACGGGCGATGAATATACCTATACCGATTTCATTTCGGACGAATGCGTCTTTTACATGGCAAGTGACAGCAAGCTGATCATCGACCGTGGTTTCTATGCTGTCAATGCGGGAGATGAATTTATCAGCATAGCTCAACTGTCAGGTGATGCTAAGGATGAAGATTCGGAGCTTATATCCGATAAGGAAGCGATAGAGCTATGTATTGCCGGGCAAAAAACCGTTTATTCTTGGGGGAAATGCGGGATAGGATATTTGCTTGAAGACTTCATTATAAAACAGATAGACGATATGGAGTATAAATTTTATCCTGTTGAAAAGGATGGCTATACTTCAATTGATCCCGACATCAGAGGAAATACTAAAATTTACTACGGTGATCACGAGTGGATGCAGGAAAATCTACGAAAGATCTACACCGAAAACTATATTGAAAATCATTTCAGCTATGGGCTTCCGTGGCCGTTTATATATGAAAACGGAACCGTTTATTTTTCGAATTATGCAGGTGGATCTACGGCACTTCACTCTGATATAAATTATACCGTTATATACAAAACGGAAAATGAATTTGCCGTGGTGTATGAGACGTATCCCCGTGAGTATTTCGGTGCTAGTGAGATCCTTTTTTTCGATCATTTTCACTTGGGGTATATGAAGTTCGTAAAGAACGGCGATCTATGGCTGATAGACGCTTATAGTTCAAATGAGATAGACGGATTTATATTTGACGATATAATTCCTGCCGAGGTCAAGGATAAGGTTCCCGAAAATATCCGTAATAGGTATTGGAAGTATGACGAGTCGGATGGCGTAAATCAGGTTGATATTATGGGATTTATCGGTCTCGATTGGAGAGTTGACGGGGGCGACGGCAAGGAATACGTTACAAAGGATGAAATTCTCAGCTTTGACAAAAGCGCAGAGTTCAGAGGAGCTAACTCAGGCCTTAGTCGCAACGGCGTGCAGTCTTCTTGCTTTGAAGCTATAAGCATAAACTCCACCTTTGGTGGATACGAGTGCTTTGTTGATTACAAGGGCAGAATAAAAGAAGACTCCGAAAACATAATCGCCGAGGAAAACGCTTCTATATACGGCACGAGTTACAGTTATATCGGTGACGGAAGCGACGTTTTGTTTGATCCTTGTATGCTCGTCACCGTTCCGAACGTAACGTATAACGACTACGTTTCTGTTCTGGACAGTATATCGGAAACGGTGAAGCTTCCACCTGACAATAAGCTCTCTCCTCCTGCGATGCTGTCACTTCTTAGAGATGATCACGGAGCAGACACCGTTTTTACAGACTTTATTGATAAAAGGATCTACCTCGGCGGTATAGAAATACCCGACAGCGACTGGATGATCTCGATCTATCTGATAGACGAGGATATGCTACAGGGTGCCCAGAATGAAGGCATTTACGTTAACCCTCTGTCTATCCCCATTTATAACAGAATGAATATTTATATAGATCATCAGGGATAAAAACAACGGGAAATGACATATTTGTCATTTCCCGTTTGCTTTTCTTTACAAAAATATCGGGCGGAGCTGTTTTCCGCTGATGGCGGCGGCTGCCGCTTCGGATATTTTTGAAAAATCGGCTACCAGCGAATAGGGCTTCTTTATCGGGTCGTCCTGCAGCATGGGCGTAAGATAGACGCTCTTTTTTTCGCACAGCACTCCTATATTCTTGAGATTTGCTCCGAGGGCGTCGTTTGACGCAAGGGCGATAAGCAACGGCCTTGCACATCTCAGGTGCGCCTTTGCCGCCATGGTTACGGGGGTGTCTGTTATTCCTGCGGATATTTTGGCAAGCGTGTTGCCGGTGCAGGGAGCTATTATCAGAAGCTCCAGATTTATTTTAGGTCCGATGGGCTCTGCATCCTTTATCGTGCTTATTATCTTCCTTTTGCAGATGTCCTCTATCTGCTCACGAAAGTGCTCTGCCGTACCGAATCTGGTGTCGGTGGTATATGCATTGCTGCTCATTATCGGCAGGATATCGTTATCTCTTGCAAGGCTCTTGAGAGCCTCTACCGACTGCGCAAAGGTACAGAACGAGCCGCACAGTGCGTATCCTATCATTGCGCACATACCCCCTTTTCAGCGAGTATATCGAGGACGGTCTTAAGGATTATCCTTCCGGCGCTTATCGGGGCGGTCTTTCCCGGCAGGGCAAGAGCCCATACCGTTTTTATACCGTGCTCCTTTGACGACTCAAGGTCTACGCCTCCCGGCTTTGACGCAAGGTCGATTATCACCGTGCTCTTTTTCATATTTTTAAGTATATCCGACGTGATTATCGTTTGAGGCACTGTGTTGAAGATGACGTCGGCATTCTTTACCGCATCGCCAAGCTCACTCATATCGGCGCTGTTGAATCCGAGTGCATCGCACCAGGCTCTCGGCTCACGCCTTCTTGCAACTACCGTAACCTTAGCGCCAAAGGCTCTGAGCAGAGGTGATAGCACCTTGGCTATCCTGCCGTATCCGCATATAACGGCGTCAGCGCCAAAAAGCGTTACCGAAAGCTCTCGAAGCGCTGTTTCCACCGCACCCTCGGCAGTCGGCACTGCGTTTGCTATCTGCAGCTCCTCACGCTCGTAAAAATCAACGTATTCTATTCCTCGCTCGGTGCACATAGCCCGTATCTGAGGGCTGAGCTTGCCACCTATCACAAGCTTTCCCGAGCATTTATCAAGTATATCGCATATTCTGACGCCTCCTCTTGACGAGAGGGGACAGTTAAGTATTATATTGTCACTGCTTGCCGGAATGGGCAGTATAACGGCTGACGATGCCCTTATCGCACATTCGGGTGATGAGCATTTCGTGGCGAAGGCTCCCGTGTCGCACGACGATCCGTCACACAGGTCAAAACCGTACGCCGCTACCTCAAAGCCTTCTGCCGCCAGACCGCACGCAAGCACGTACTGGCGCATATCACCGCCCAGCACACCGAGTTTTATATCGCAAGTCATACAGTATCAGGTGTTCCTTTCATTTCTAACATTTAAAAAACGGCAGGCATTCAAAGCTCCGCCTGCTATTATTTTATGTGCAAAAAACGCAAAGTGTTAAGCGATATATTGACTTGAGCTCTTAAAGATATTATAATATTTATATACGTTAATGAAAGCGAGGTATATCACATGGATAATACGTCACAGGAGATCTATACCGTACCGCTGAAATCTGTAATAGACGAATTTCAGCTTGAGATAATATATATGCCCGAGAGGAACGTCGACGTTATGAGAACGGACGTCAGCCGTCCCGGACTTGTGCTGACCGGATTTTTCGGACATTTTGAGCCGCAGAGGATACAGGTCATCGGCAAGAGTGAGCACGAATATCTTTCGGGGCTTTCTTCTGACGAGAGATATATGCGTATAAAGGATTTTATGCTGCGTGATCCGGTTGCGGTCATTTTCTCATCCTCTCTTGAGATATTTGACGAATTCCTTGCACTTTCAAAGGAGCACGGAATACCGCTTCTTCGCACCCACAGAACGACCTCCGAATTTATGGCGGCGCGTATCGCTTCGCTCAGCGTAAGCCTTGCGCCGAGGATAACAAGACACGGCGTTCTCGTTGAGGTTTACGGCGAGAGTATACTTATAATGGGCGACAGCGGAATCGGTAAGAGCGAGACGGCTATCGAGCTTGTTAAGCGTGGCCACCGCCTTATTGCCGACGATGCGGTCGAGATCAAGAAGGTCTCCTCAAAGACGCTGGTCGGCTCATCTCCCGAGATAATAAGACATTATATCGAGCTTCGAGGCATCGGTATAGTTGACGTCAGACGTATCTTCGGTATGGGTGCCGTTAAGAACACCGAGAAGATAGACCTTATAATAAATCTTGAAAACTGGGTAAACGGCAAGATGTACGACCGTCTCGGTATGGAGACCGAGTACACCAATATTCTCGGTATTGATATACCGACCGTTACCATTCCCGTTCACCCCGGCAGAAACCTTGCCATTATCTTTGAGATCGCCGCTATGAACAACCGTCAGAAGAAGATGGGATACAATACTGCGGTTGAGTTCAACAACAAGATAATGCAGCAGATAGGTCAGATGGAGTAAAATGGACGGTATTATGAACCAGACCATAAGAGAGCTGAGCGAGAGAAGATCTACGAGGGCTTTTCTCGAGCGAGAGATACCGAAGGATATAAAGGACGCTATCATAAATGCCGCCTGCCAGGCGCCGACTGCGGGAAATCAGCAGCTTTATACCATAATTGACGTTACCGATCAAGCTATAAAAGACCGTCTTGTCGAAACTTGCGATCATCAGCCGTTTATCGCAACTGCCAAGCTGGTGCTTATCTTCTGTGCAGACTGCAAAAAGTGGTACGATGCATTCAGGTATGCCGGCTGTGAGCCACGCTTGCCATCTGTCGGAGATCTGCTTCTTGCGGTAAGCGATGCAAATATTGCTGCACAGAATGCGGTCACCGCCGCACATAGCCTGGGTATAGGCAGCTGCTACATAGGAGATATTATGGAGAACTGCGAGGAGCAGCGTGCCCTTCTGAATCTCCCGAAATACGTTTTCCCTGCGGCAATGCTGGTATTCGGATATCCCACCGATCAGCAAAGGGAGCGCTCAAAGCCGCGCCGTGCCGATATGGAGCATATAGTTCATGAGAACGCTTACCGTGAAATGAACGAGGGCGAGCTTTCCGACCTTTTCGGTATCAGAGCCGAGAAGAAGAGCTACGAGGAATATATGAAGGCGTTTTGCGAGAGGAAGTACAATTCCGACTTTTCCCGTGAGATGTCCCGCTCTGTAGGGGAATATCTTAAGCAGTTTGATTTTTGATACGATGGAATAGAGACGATGTTTACCCGCAATTGCGTGGTTTTCTTTATACAATTAAGTGGTCCGTATCTTTAGACACGGACCACTTCTTGTATAGTAAAAAGCATGTTGTATAAGGCTCCCTCCGGGAGGGAGCTGTCGAGCATAGCGAGACTGAGGGAGCCTGCGTATACAAAAATATAGATGTTCTTCATTTTTTGAATCATCTATAGATTATCTGCACGCACTTCATATTGCAAATATTCCATTGCGGTCTATAAGCGCATTGGAATATTTGACAAGGTCGCCATCTGTGATTGCACATTCTAAATGCGACCGACCTGCACGCACTCTCCTTCCGTCACGGCTTTGCCGTGCCACCTCCCTCTCGGAGGGAGGCTTTTACTACAGCATCGATATATCCACACACACCTCGAAAATTTGTATTGACTTGTCGATTGGTAAATCGTATAACTTTCAAATTGTAGCCTTCAAGGATTTCAGTACGGAATTCGTCTTTATGTTGTCCTTTTTCGGTATAATGTTGAGAGCCGTCTATTTCAATAATAAGTTTCGCTTTGTGACAGTAAAAGTCTGCTATAAAATTATCAATCGCTTTTTGACGCTGAAATCTGATTTCGTATTTAGATAAAAAATCATACCAAAGATGATTTTCCTGCGGTGTTGCATTTTTGCGCAAATCTTTAGCAAGAGTAATATTCTTTTCATTATAATCAAGCGACATAATTAATTCTCCTGCGAATTCTATGTTGACTTTATTGTATCACAAAATCGGCAGAGAAACAATGTCTCTGCCGATTCTTTATAGTAGTAATTATCAAAATTTTCCCAAGTGGAGAATTATTTCTTATATATTCTCGGGACGCGCTTGCTTATCATACAGATGGATTCGTAGTTTATGGTGCCTGCAACACGGGCAAGCTCGTCTACCTTATGCTCTGCGTCAAACAGGATAACGTCGTCTCCCATTCTGACCTCTCCGGCATCCGATATGTCACAGATGAACTGATCCATACAGACCCTGCCTCGAATGGGGCACTTTTTACCGTTTATGTAAACGTTTCCATTGCTGTAGCCACGGATAAATCCGTCGGCGTATCCCATCTGTACCGTTGCGAGCATACAGTCCTCGTCTGCCGTGTAGATAGCGCCGTAGCTGACAGACTCGCCCTTCTTTACCTTATGTATCTGCGATACCGACGAGCGAAGTGTCATTATCGGCTTTATGCCGTGTCCTTCGGTATTATCGGACGGCAAAAGGCCGTAGAGTATTATACCGCATCTTGCAAGTCCCATATGAAGTGAGGGGAAGTTTATATATCCTGCGCTGTTGCACTGGTGCTTATATCTGAATGAGCATCCTGCGCCCTCAAGCTGTCTGAGTGCATCCTCAAACCGCTTTGCCTGGAGAAGCGTCATATCCGACGACGGCATATCTGCGCAGGCGAAGTGAGTGAATATTCCCTCGGTTATAAGATTTTGCATCTTTACCGTTTCCATTATCTCGCAAAGACCCTCGGCATCGTCGCTAAAGCCTATTCTGTTCATGCCGGTGTTGAGCTTTATCTGTATTCGCACAGGCGCCTTTGCCGACTCGGCAAGTGCTATTGCATACTCCTTTGACATCACCGTTTGCATTATATTCTTTTCAGCGAGAAGGCCTGCATACTGCGGGGGAACGAAGCTGAGAATGAGTATCTCTGCACTCTCTCCGAGTACAGAGCGAAGCTCAATCGCTTCGTCTACCGTTGCGACGCCGAAATGACGTGCGCCCAGGTCAAACAGCACTCTTGCACATTCGGCAGCGCCGTGTCCGTAGGCGTCCGCCTTCATTATACACATCATTTCGCAGTTAGGGTCCAGCCTTTTCAGTATCGAATAGTTTTCGGCAAGCTGGATAAGATTTATCTCTGCGTGTGTTACGGATGAAACTGGAATCATTATCTGAAAACTTCCTTATATTAATAGGTGTTTGTATTGGCTTCTTCAAAAATCATTTCAAGTGAGCTTCCGCTTCCGCTTTGAGCCTTTATTACGATCGGCTCGCCATCGTCTGCTTTAAGCATGAGCGTTACCTCTATATCCTGCGTTTTTGCAGTTGCTCTGATGCAGTCTATCCCCTCGAAGCTCTCACGGCCGGTATCCTCTATCATATCTTCTGTGAGCGAAAAGAGGGAAGGGATATATTTCAGCATACCCTTTATCTTGAGGGGGACCCTTACGCCGTCCACCTCAAGCTCTGCTCCTGCACTCGCAAGATATATACAAAAGCCCGAAAGATTCTTTGGTGAGGTAAGCGTCAGCCTTGTGCAGTCGGGCGCAGATCTGTCTATATCGGCACGGTATTCTTCACCGTTTATTCTGAGCGTTACGCTGTGAGCAGCAGAGTTTTGGTATTCAAGCAGATCAAGTTTCGGTTCTTGACTGCAGGAAAGCGTGGTATGTAATACTGCGATCAGTAAAAAACAAATTATAAAACGTTTCAAGCTAAGCACCCCCCGCATAATTCTATGCAGACGGCGGTGCTTTTAGTACGCTTTACTCAGCGGTGTTTCTTTTGCGCATTATCATATTTCTGTTTAAGGGACGGAGTACTGCAAGCGCTTTGTCGGGCGCTTCAAAAAAGAGAACGCTTTTCTGCCCCTTGGAATTTGTGAATATACCGTAATATACGTCGGGTGCGGACATTTCTGATACCGCATCGTATACCTTTTCGATATCCTTTGCGTCTATCAGCCTTTGGGAATCGGGAGTATAGGGAGCAAGCTCCTCCATATCCTTGATCGCCACCTCTACCATCGTCTTTCGGCTTTTTGAGCCGTATATTACATCCACTATAATATAGCCCGAGGCTATCGTATACTCGTATTCAATAGATACGAACCTATAGGTGTACATCCCCAGTGCAACCGACAGCGCTATCCAGAAGGGCGCTATCAGAAGCGAGGTCGGCGCTCCCTTGAAGAGCACTATGCCAAACAGCGTCAGCACTATAGGCAACGCTATCCATACCGATATCAGAAGCGATTTCTTTACAAGAAGGCTACCGTCTGCCTTTTTCTTTACTGCGTGCTCTATATAGCCCGAATTTATGCTGAAATTATCTTCCATCGTTTTGCTTCCTTTGAGTTATTTATGCGGTATTGCTTCATTATTTATATATTATAACACAAACGCACTGCCATTTCAATCATATTTTTAAAATGATTATTGCTTTATTTTGAAAAGTGTAGTATTATATATATGATTAATGTTTTTGCGGAGGATTAACAATGAAGGCTGTAATAACTGTTACCGGACTTGATAACGTCGGTATTATTGCAAAGGTAAGTATGAAGTGCAGTGAGTACGGGGTGAATATCATAGATATTTCGCAGACTGTACTCAGAGACTATTTCGCTATGATAATGCTGGTGGACATAGACGCTATAAACGTTCCGTTTACCGATTTCGTTGATATTATGACGGAGCTCGGACACGAAAACGGTCTTGAGATACACGCTATGCACGAGGATATCTTCAACTCGATGCATAAGATATGACGTTGAAGCTAAGGTAAGGCGGTAGATTCAGATATGATAAATAATATTTCCGAAATAATGGAAACCATCAATATGATACGTGAGGAAAACCTCGATATACGTACCGTTACGATGGGTATTTCGCTCTACGATTGCGTAAGTGACGACGAGGCTCGTCTTTGCGACAATATTTACGATAAAATAACCAAGAGCGCCGAGAGACTGGTGCCCGTTTGCCAGGAGCTTGAAAAGCGCTACGGTATACCGATAATCAACAAGCGCATTTCGGTAACTCCGGTGTCGCTTGTCGGCGGTGCGGTGTCTCAGGACGGCTTTGTAAAGATTGCGAAAACGCTTGACCGTGCCGCAGATGCTCTCGGCATCAACTTTATAGGCGGATACGGTGCTCTTATTGAAAAGGGCTCTACAAACGCCGCAATGAGACTTATTGACAGTATTCCCGAGGCGCTTTCCACTACGGGAAAGGTCTGCTCGTCGGTAAACGTTGCATCCACCAAGGCAGGCATCAACCTTGACGCTATCGCCAAAATGGGTCGCATAATAAAGGAGACCGCATATCTCACAAGGGATAACGATTCCATCGGATGCGCAAAGCTTGTCGTTTTTGCAAACGTGCCTAACGACAATCCATTTATGGCAGGCGCATTTCACGGTATAGGCGAGCCGGAGACGGTCATAAACGTCGGCGTATCGGGTCCCGGCGTCGTTGCAAGCGCTCTCAGGAGAGCAGGCGACTGCCCTATAAATCAGGTTGCCGAAATAATAAAGAAGACTGCGTTCAAGATAACCAGAGTCGGTCAGCTGGTTGCAAGAGAGGCTTCGGATATGCTGGGCGTTCCGTTTGGTATAGTTGACCTTTCACTTGCTCCCACTCCCGCAATAGGAGACTCGGTTGCGCATATACTTGAGGAGATAGGTCTTGAGAGATGCGGCGGACACGGTACGACTGCTGCGCTTGCGCTTCTCAACGACGCAGTAAAGAAGGGCGGAGTCATGGCTTCCTCAAGCGTTGGCGGTCTTTCGGGCGCATTTATACCCGTATCGGAGGATAAGGGTATGATAGACGCAGTTTCCTGCGGTGCGCTCACCCTCGAAAAGCTTGAGGCTATGACGGCGGTATGCTCGGTCGGACTTGTTATGATAGTCATACCCGGCGATACCAGCGAGGAGGTCATCTGCGGTATTATTGCAGACGAGATATCCATAGGCGTTGCCAACACCAAGACCACTGCGGTAAGACTTATCCCCGCATACGGTAAGGACGTAGGCGACGTGGTAAGCTTCGGCGGACTTCTCGGTTACGCTCCTGTAATCAGCCTGAATAAAAATTCTCCTGCACGCTTCATTTCAAGAGGCGGTCATATCCCTGCTCCCATACACAGCTTAAAGAACTGATTTAAGAGGTTAATATGCGTATTATTATAGTAGGCGCCGGCAAGACCGGTGACACGCTTATAGAGTATATTTCAAGCGAGGATCACGACGTTTGCGTCGTGGATACCGATCCTCGGCAGATAGAGGAGGCAGTAAACCGCAACGATATCATGGGTATAGTCGGAAACGGTGCGGATGCCGATATCTTAAAGGAGGCTGATGCAGAGCATTCCGATATGCTTATTGCCCTCACTGCCAGCGACGAGCTCAACATTCTTTGCTGTATGCTTGCCAAAAAGCTGGGAGTCAAGAGGGTAATTGCAAGGATAAGAAATCCTATGTATACACAGCAGAATGCGTTTATGCGCCGTGAGTTCGGTCTGAATATGATAGTCGACCAGGACTACGAGGCGGCGCTTGAGATATCGAGAATACTCAGATTCCCCTCGGCTATCAAGCTTGATGTCTTTGCCAAGGGAAGACTTGAGCTTGCCGAGTTCAGACTTGAGGAGGACAACCCCTTAGTCGGCAAAAGATTGGCTGACGTAAGCCGTGAATATAAGATGAAGATACTCGTCTGCGCAGTTGAGCGTGAGGAAGAGGTATTTATACCCGACGGATCGTTTGAGTGCAGGGCAGGCGATAAGGTTTACGTTACAGCCTCGCACAGAGAGCTTGCCTCCTTCTTCAAGGAGATGGGCATCTTCCGCAAAAAAGCCAAGGACGTTATGATAGCCGGCGGCGGTGGTATTGCATACCATCTTGCTCAAAGGCTTATCGAGTCGGGAATGTCGGTCAGCATTATCGAGCGTGACGAAAAGAGATGCATAGAGCTTTCCGAGGCGCTTCATAAGGCAAGGATAATCTGTGCGGACGCCACCGATCAGGCGGTGCTCAATGAAGAGGGAATAGATAAGGTCGACGCCTTCGTTTCCCTTCTCGATATGGATGAGGAAAATATAATCCTTTCCATGTACGCAAACAAGAAAAAGGTTGAAAAGGTGATAACCAAGGTCAGCCGTATCAATATTGCCGAAATGCTGAGCGCCGTTGCCATCGACAGCATCGTGTCGCCCAGAAACACGGTCGCTAATCAGATCCTCAGATATATCAGAGCAAGGGCAAACGCCGCACAGCACAGTATACAGACCCTTTATAAGCTGGTAAACGATAAGGCGGAGGCCATAGAATTCGTTATAAGCGACGGAGTTGATACGCAGGGGCTTACCGATATCACGCTCAAGGATATTCAGCTTAAGCCCAATCTTCTGATCGCCTGCATAATAAGAGAGCGTGATATAATTTATCCCGGAGGAAACGACGTTATCAAGCCGGGTGATACGGTAGTGGTCATTACCGATTCGGAAAACCATATCTACGATATAAAAGATATATTGAAGTAAGCGGTGAAAACGATGAATTTCAAAATGATCCTCAATCTGCTCGGCAGGTTCCTGCTTGCCGAGGCGATACTTATGACTCTTCCTTTGCTCGTTTCAGTCTGGTACGGCGAGGCGCAGGGCTGGTCTTTTCTGTGGACTATACTCATTCTCTTTGCCGCAGGTGTGCTTCTTAATATAAAAAAGCCCAAAAAATCCGAGATATTCGCAAAGGACGGTCTTGTTATAGTCGGTCTTGCCTGGCTGACTCTCAGTCTTTTCGGTGCGCTTCCTTTTTATATAAGCGGCTCTATCCCGAGCTATATCGACGCCTTTTTTGAAACGGTGTCTGGATTTACCACGACCGGAGCTACCATAATTACCGATATAGAAGTGCTTCCTAAAGGCATTCTTTTCTGGCGTGCCTTCACTCAGTGGATAGGCGGTATGGGAGTTCTGGTGTTTATGTTTGCCGTAATGCCCAGGTCAAAGACCTATTCCATGCATCTGATGCGTGCAGAGGTGCCGGGTCCGTCGGTCGGTAAGCTCGTTTCCAAAATGAGCATAAACGCCCGTATTCTTTACGCTATCTATCTCGGCCTTACTGCCATCGAAATGGTATTTCTGCTGTTTGGCGGAATGTCGCTCTACGATGCAGTCACTCACGCCTTTACTAACGGCGGTACGGGAGGCTTTTCCTCGTATAACGCAAGTATAGCGCATTTCGATTCGCCCTATATCGAGTGGGTCATAACCGTGTTTATGTTTCTTTTCGGTGTCAATTTCAACATGTTCTATATTCTGCTTATCGGCAGGGCGAGGGATATATTCAAAAACGAGGAGCTCAGATGGTATTTCGGTATCATCGCCGTTTCGGTTGCAATCATAACGGTGAATATTTCAAGTATGTACGGCAGTCTGTCTGAGGCGTTCAGAGATTCTGCCTTCCACGTTGCAAGTCTTATGTCTACCACCGGATTTGCTACGGCAAACTTTGATAGCTGGCCGACCTTTTCCAAAACGGTTCTGGTCATGCTTATGTTCGTCGGCGGATGCGTCGGCTCCACGGGCGGCGGTATGAAGGTGACCAGAATAATGATACTCGCAAAGTCAGCTGCAGCTGAGGTCAGAAAGGTTCTGCTTCCCCATTCGGTTAACACCGTCAAGATAGACAGAAAGACCGTCGACAAAACGGTGTCGAGTGGAGTTATCAACTTCTTCGTGGTGTATATGCTCACTATGGCTGTGTCGATATTCGTCGTATCGCTCGACAGCATAGGCGTTGTCGAGTCGTTCACCTCGGTCGTGACCTGCATAAACAACGTCGGCCCCGGTCTCGGTACGGTAGGCCCGGTCAGCAATTTCTCGGCACTTTCCGATCTGTCAAAGCTGATCCTTTCGTTCGATATGCTCGCCGGAAGGCTTGAGCTTTATCCTATTCTGATACTCTTTTCTCCGAGTGTGTGGAAAAAATGAGATGATTTTTGTTAACTTTTTCAAAATTTTTTTTATCATTATGTCTTGACAAGCAGACCTTATATGGATATAATGTAAGTATAAGATTACACTTTGACGTGAAATTCCCATTCTTTTTTTTGTCAAATAATACAAAAAAATAGCTTGGGAGGCTTATTGCCGTACATAATCAAGATTAGTAATTGTTTGACAATGCGCAAGCAATTGTTAATAAAATTTAATTAAATTTTTTAATGGAGGACTTTAAAGTCATGAAAAGATTTGCAAAACTCGCAACTCTCATGGTAGCTTTTGTTGTTGTTCTTGCTATTTCCGTAAGCGCAGCTACATTGACTATCTGGAGTGCAGACTCAATTGATGGCTCTTGGGGAGCAGATTCAGTAGAAGTATTTACTGACGGCGGTCACACTGCTGTTAAGGCTTCTAACGCAGGTTGCCCTGTAGTATGTTGGTCAGGCGCGCCTGTTGACATCAGCGGATATGCTGACGGTGCTATCAAGGTTTCCCTTTATGTAAGTGATGTTTATTCCATCGTTACAGGTGAAGGTCAGGGTCAGCTCGACCTCGCTTCTAACTTTGACGGTGGTGCAGTTCACTCTTGGCAGGTTTCTGAGCTTGTTACAACAGGTTGGAACGACCTCACACTCAACTTCTCTGATGCTTCCAAGACATCTGCTGACCTTACTGCTATCAACTACCTTAGATACTTCCAGTACGGAACAGACCTCACAATTGCTGTAGATGATGTTGTAGCATTTGTTGAAGGTGAAGTAGCTACAGAAGAAGTAACAGAAGAAGTTACAGAAGAAGTAACAGAAGAAGTTACTGAAGAAGTAACAGAAGAAGTTGCTGAAGAAACAACTGAAGGCGTTTACGGCAAGCTCGTTATCGCAGATTCATCAGCAGCTCAGACATCTACTGCTGACATCGTTGCAGTTACAGCAGCATTCGGTCCTTACGACCTCACAAACTACAAGGACAACGGTGGTGTTCACCTCAGCGTTTACTGTGCTGATCCCGCAGCGATCGGAAACGGTCAGGTAGAGATTTCCTCTTCCGGAGCTCCCGATGCTCAGGAAATCAACTGGAAGTTTAAGGACATCGAACTCGTTGAAGGTTGGAACGACCTTTATCTCAGCTTTGACGAACTTTCTGAAGTAGAGGATTGGGAATCCAGATTCGGCGGTATGTACTGGGATGCAGTTAACTACTGCAGAATTTACTTCAACCCCGCAGAAGGTGCTGAAATGACTGTTGAAGTTAAGGACGTTTACATCTACTCTACAGTTGAACTCGAAGCAGCTGAAGAAGAAGTAACAGAAGAAGTAACAGAAGAAGTAACAGAAGAAGTTACAGAAGAAGTAACTGAAGAAGTAACTGAAGAAGTTAAGGAAGAAGTTACTGAAGAAGTTAAGGAAGAAGCAGCTCAGACAAGCGACGCTATCACAGTTGCAGTCGTAGTTGCTCTCGTTGCTCTCGCAGCAGCAAGCGTTGTAGTATTCAAGAAGAACAGAGCTCTCTAATCTGATTGAATCTATAATCAATACTTAAAACAACAAACCGCCTCGAATGAGGCGGTTTTTTGATTTGAAGGATGGACGATACATACGGGGGAAGTCTTTTTACAAAAAGTCTTCCCCCGAACCCCCTTCCAAAAAACTTCGGGGCATTAACATTGGTTTGTGCAAACAAGATGCTCTATGTAAAAGCACTATGTACGCACTTACCAAAGAAAATATCCCCAAAAGTTTTTGGGGTGGGGTATGGGGAGGGTCTTTTTGTAAAAAGACCCTCCCCAATTAAATTACTACAAATTACTAAATCGCCTCAGAACTGCTTGATGGGTTTGATGGCGGTGCCGTCCGGGTAATCGCAGACCTCGCCGAGTGCGAAGAATCCGTTTTTGTCTGCCATTCTTACCCTTTGTCCTATCTCGTAGGAGCTTCCTATCTTCTTCTGATATATCTCAAGTCCGCTGTGGGCGAGCCTTGAGAAGAAATCGGGGAGTTGCACCCTTGGCAGATCTGCAAAGACTGACTCTATCGGGAGCAAAAGAGAGGAGAGGTCCTTTCCTTGCTCCTTCATTTCCTCAAGCTCCTCGAGCGTGTGGCAGGAGTCTATCGCAAAGCCGCTGTTTTCTGTGCGGACGAGCGATGCCATTACCGCTCCGCAGCCAAGCTCTTTTCCTATATCTGCGCATACCGTGCGTATGTAGGTGCCCTTTGAGCATTTTATATCGAGATAGTATTCGCCGTTTTCAACCGATATATCTTCAATTCCGATAGAGTGCACCGTTATCATCCGCTTTTCACGCTCTATCTCTATCCCTTGTCTTGCAAGGTCTACAAGCTTTTTGCCGCCCACCTTTACTGCACTGTACATAGGCGGGGTTTGGTAGATGTCGCCTATAAATTTTTCTGCTGCTCCGTAAAATTCATCACGTGTCGGTATTTTCGTTGTGACTGCAAGGGGAGTGCCGGTTATATCCTCGGTGTCGGTGGCGATGCCCAGCTTTATAGAGGCGAGATACCTCTTTGAGCCTGCAGACACGAAGTCTGCCGCCTTTGCGGCTCTGCCTATCAGCATAACGAGAACTCCGGTTGCCATCGGATCGAGCGTTCCGGTGTGACCTATCTTTTTTGTGCCGAATATCCTGCGCATTTTGTTTACCGCATCGTGCGAGGTAATTCCTGCGCTCTTATTTATCGGGAGTATTCCCGATATTTCGTTTTTTGTGTCAGTCATTTTTATCTCCGAGAAATTCAAGCGTTTTGGATATGACCGTCTGCAGAGCCGCCTCGGGCGACGGTGCAGTTATCTGTCCGCCTGCGGCACGCAGGTGTCCGCCACCTCCGAAGAGAGCGCAGAGTGCGTTTGCATCGGTATATCTGTTGCTTCTTGTCGATATTTTGAAGACGTCGGGTCTGTCGGTGTTCTGGGTTATAACTATACCGAGGTCAACCCCCTCGACCGTTCTCGGAATATCGTTTACGCTGCTGATATCCGATGCGGAAAGTCCGAGGCTTTCCTTTGCCGCATTCGTAAACATAAGAGCGGCGACCGTGCCGTCCTTATAGAATTGCAGATTATTGTAGGCATACTTTGCGGCGGCAATTTCGGTGTGAGTTTTGGTCTGGAACAGACGGGTATTTATCTCTGCGCAGTCAACGCTGAAGCTCTCGGTAAGCTCTGCCGTTATTCTGTGCGTTTTGGGGGTGGTGTTGCTGTATCTGAAGCAGCCCGTGTCCGAGACTATGCCTGCGTATATTGCGTTTGCCGAACTATCATTCAGGCTGCCTGCGCAGCTCAGTATCTCGTATACTATCTCGGCGCAGGATGCGCTTGTGCAGTCAACGTATAATATTTTTGCAAAATCGTTTCCCGATGCGTGATGGTCTACCTTTATATCTATACCGCCTGCCATCTGCACCGTATCCTCACCGAGAAGGTGGTCTGCGGCGGCATCGAGCGATATTTTAAGCTCGGGTGTGAAGGGTATCGCATCGGGCGATACGGTATCCTCACCGCACGATATAAACTTAAGTCTTTCGGGAACTGCGTCGGGGCAGACTACCGCTATATTCTTTTCGGGAAACGAGAGCTTTACGGCAAAGGCTGAGCCGATCGCATCTCCGTCCGGTCTTTGATGGATGAAAACGGCGATGCTATCGCTTTCCTTTATAGCTCTCGCTATTTCCTTTGGCGTTATATTATTCATTTTCTTCCTCACCCTGTGCGCCCTCTCGCTCCTCAAGCTCAGCCGTTATCTGATTTAAGAGCTTGGTTACCTCTGCGCCCTTTTCAAGTGATTGGTCGGAGATAAAGGTGAGCTGAGGCGTCATTCTCAGATTGAGCCTTTGCGCCAGCTGTCCTCTGATATATCCCTGCGCACTTGTAAGACCTCTGCGGATATCGTCACGGCTCATTCCGTGATCTGTACCGCTGACGGTGGAAAAATACACCTTTGCGGTCTTGAGGTCTGCGGCGCAGTCAACAGCCGTTATTATAACGAGGGCATCGCTCACTCTCGGATCCTTTACCGTGCGGATTATCTCGCAAAGCTCACGTCTCATCTCGTCGTTTATTCTGTTCTGTCTGTATTTACTTGGCATATAATACGTCATCTCGCATAGAAGCGAGCCCTTTCAAAAATATTACGTATATATTATAACATACTTTTTCAATTAAATAAACATAAATATTTAAATTAACACACAAACTGTTGAAAAAGGCAGACGGATATATTATAATTAATGTGTATACTTATCTTATACGGAAGGAGTGGCTTTGAATGATAAAGATACTTCACTGCGCAGACATACATCTTGACAGCGCATTTGCGCTTGAGATCGCCTCAAAGGCTGAGGTGCGCAGAAGTGAGCTTCGGGGAACGTTCACCTCGCTTATCTATTATGCAAAGACCAATGCGGTCGATATAGTTCTGATAGCGGGCGATCTTTTCGACCGTGAGTTCGTTACCAAGGATACCATATCGCTTATCCTGCGTGAGTTTGCATCAGTTCCGAGCTGTCGATTCGTTATTGCTCCGGGCAATCACGATCCGTATAATGAGGGCGGAGTTTACGCAAAGGTGAAGTTCCCCGATAACGTTTACATTTTCAAAAAAAGCGAGATCGACTATTTCGATTTCGAGGATATAAATACCAGGGTGTACGGCTACGCCTTCACCGAGCCGTCTATGACGGTAAGTCCATTTGCAGGGGTGGAGGTTGCCGATAACAGATGCAGAATAAATCTTCTCTGCGCACACGGTGACACCGCTTCTGCGGTATCGCAGTACTGTCCCATCAGCAAGAGCGATATAAGGGGAAGCGGAGTTGATTATATTGCTCTCGGGCATATCCATAATTCCGAGGGTATCAGCCGTGAGGGTGACACCTATTACGGATACTCGGGTTGCCTTGAGGGGCGTGATTTCGGTGAGTGCGGCTACAAGGGTGCTATCTACGCTGAGCTTGAAAAGAACGGCACCGAGCTCAAGGCTGATTTCAAGGGTCTGAGATTTTCAAAGCGCAGATACGAGAGTATAAGCGTTGATATAAGCGGCTGCTGCGATCTTGGCGATGCGGCATCGAGGCTGAGGTCTGCCATTGCAGGAAAATTCGGTGAGGATACCTCACTCAGAGTAGAGCTTACGGGTAACGTCAGCGCCGAGCTTGCAAGCACGGGCGCTTTATCGGAGATGCTCTCCGATATGCTGTTCTATCTTGAGATAAGCGACAGCACGCTTCCTTTATACGATTACGAAAAATTAAAGAAGGATCCGACTCTCAAGGGTGCGTTTTTCAGATGTATGCTGCCAAGGCTTGAAAACGGCACCGCCAAGGAAAGAGCGGTGGCGGCAAGGGCGCTCAGATGCGGTCTTGCGGCACTTGAGGGAAGGGACATCGGTAATATATAATGAAATATAAGTTTTTGCTTTTTGATGCGGACGGAACGCTTTTCGATTTCAATAAAAACGAGTTTCTTGCGCTCCGTGCCTCGTTTTCCGATTGCGGTATGACCGTATCGGATGAAGAATACGCAGATATATACCCTGCATACCACAAGATAAACGACGATCTGTGGAAGGATCTTGAGCTTGGCAGAGTGACAAAGCCACAGCTTCTTCATTTGAGATTTGAGAGGCTGTTTGAGAGATTTTCCCTGGGCGATGTGCCTTGTAATTTCAACGACAGATATATCTACAATCTCTCGCAGGGAGCCTATCTTTTTGACGGCGCTCTCGATATCTGCAAGAGGCTGAGTGAGATCGGCGGCATATATATGTGCATAGTTACGAACGGCGTTGAGGCGGTGCAGGTCAACAGATATGCGCAGTCGGGGCTTGCCCCCTACTTTGACGGAATATTTATATCCGAAAAGGTGGGCGTGCCAAAGCCGAAGAAGGAATTTTTTGACCACGTTTTTTCGGCTATCCCCAATTTCGAGCCCGCAAGGGCGCTCATAATAGGAGATTCGCTTACCAGCGATATCAAGGGCGGTATAAACGCAGGCATCGACAGCTGCTGGCTCAACCTTGACGGCACTGCCGATAACCCCGATATAGCTCCTACTTATAAAATAGACAATCTTGAAAAGATATTCGATCTGATAAAATAACACTTTTGAAAGGAGGCGCAGACGGTAATGAGACTTTGCATTGAAAAGCTGACGATAGGTAGCTTTGGCTCGATAAACGAAAAAGAGATAGCTCTTTCAGAGGGGCTTAATATAATAAGCGGCAGAAACGAGTCGGGCAAGTCAACGGTCTGCGCATTCATAAGCTTTATCTTTTACGGCTTTGCTCAAAAGGCGGACAAATCCCGATATATCAGCTGGGAGAGTGCGCAGGCAAGCGGAAGTATGACACTCAGCTTTGACGGCAGGCGTTATCGCATAGACAGAAGCGTTGCCGCAAAAGGCCGTGAGAGCGTTTGCATAGTCGATCTTGAGACCAATCTTGAGTGCTTTAAGGATAAAGAGCCCTGGGAGGTGTTTATCGGAGTGCCCGAGGAGGTCTTTTCACGGACTGTGTTCGTGCGTCAGTCTGACGGTGCTAAGATAGACGGCAGTAAGATAGGCGATGCTATTGAGAATATAATGTTCTCGGCTGATGAGGCGGTGGACACTCAAAAGGCACTCAAAAAGATAGACGAGGCGAGAATCTCCATTCTCTATAAGAATAAAAAGGGCGGCAGGCTGTTCGATCTTCAGGTAGAGCTTGACGATCTGCTTCGCAGATTTGAGAAGGCAAAGGAAACGCACGCCGCTATTATATCCGATGAGGGCTCGCTATCGGATGCTCGGAAGAATCTTGAGCTGAACGCTCAGAAGCAAAAGGAGCTTTCCGATAAGATAGAGGCTGTGGAAACGGCACAGATAGCCAAGGATTTCGATCAGGCGGCACAGGCAAGAGAAAAGCTTGCGTTACTTGATAAAACGGATGCGGAAAGAAACGAGCACTATACCGTGCGTGGCTTTATGCCCGATAGTGATTATATATCCTCGCTTGATAATATATCCTCTGAGCTTGAGCTTGTCGATAAGACCATTGCCGAGCTTGGCGCAGGTGACGGTGATAACGCCCAAGGCGATGCCTTGGAAGACGGTATATCGCACAAAATCAGATCAATGGGCGGAAGATCGGGCGTTATGTCCGAGTACAGATCCAAGAAATCAAAGCGCACAGCGCTTTTGATATGCGGTGCGCTTCTTCTTGCGCTCGCCGCCGTTGCTTTGATCTTGGGAGTGACGGACGTATCTGCAGTTTTGTACCCCGTTTGTGTCGCTTTGGCATTGGCAGGTGCAGTCCTTTTGGCTGTAGGCTTGAGGAAGAGAGCGTTTGAGGGCGGTATACTCGGCGTTTTAGGAGTGCCCGATATAACGGGGCTTGAGCTTCTGCTTGACAGAGCGAGCGCCGAGGAAGAGCGAAGGGCTGTGCGTGAGGAGAGCAGAAACGCCATAAACCGCAGAATAGCTCAGCTTATCGAAAAGCGTACCGAATACACGGCTCGTTTGAATGAATTACTCGGTAGGTGGAATAAGTCGTCCGCTTCCGAGGCAAAGAGTGCGTATAACGAAATGATAAGCGAAATTGCAACTGCCGAGGCCGAAAGAGAAAGACTGCGTGGCGTTTTATCGATGCTTGAGGGCAGACTTTCACGGTATGATGAAGCTCAGATAAGGGAAAAGCTCTCGTCGCTTCCATTGGTTGAGATGGATGCCGACCTTTCCTATATTAAAAAGGAGCTTGATTTCGTATCAAAGGCAGGCGTCGTGCTCTTGCAGAAGATACACAATCTCGAAAAGGAGCTTATCTCCTTAAATGCAAGTGCCGAGCATCCGACCAAGATCTTTTCGGCTATAACCGAGATAAGATCGGAAATGGCAGAGCTTGAGGGACGTCATGACGCATACGTTCTTGCATATAATATGATAGAAGAGGCAAGCGGCAGCCTGAGGGAAAGCCTTGCGCCTCTGCTCTCGGAGCGTGCAGGCAGCTATATGGGCGAGATGACGGGAGGCAGATATAATGCCATCGGCGTTGACAGATCGCTTTCCATGGAATACTCGGCGCCTCTCGGCGGAGCTTATAAGAACCGCTCTGTAGACGCTATGAGTGCAGGCACGCAGGATCTTGCCTATATCAGCCTAAGACTTGCGCTGATGGAGCCTGTATTCAGGGAAAATGAGGTCCCGATAGTGTTTGACGAGAGCTTCACAAGGCTTGACGATAAAAGGCTTGAGGCGGTGCTTACGCTGCTTGCCGACGTTTCAAGGGACGGCAGACAGATACTCGTATTTACAAGCCATAGCCGTGAGAGCAGTATCTGCAAATCGCACGGCGCAAATACCGTATCGCTTGACGGCGAATGACGGCAGGTCATATCCTGCCTTCTTGAAAGGTGTGTTTTACAATGATAGGTGTATTCGATAGCGGACTTGGCGGTCTTACTGCGGTGAAGGAGATAAGAAAGCTTCTTCCCGGCGAGGACATTATATACTTTGGTGATACCGGGCGCATACCGTACGGCACCAAATCTCCGCAGACCATAAAAAAATACGCTATGCAGGATATGCGCTTCCTTGCGTCGCATAATATAGATGCGGCTGTAGCCGCATGCGGCACGGTCTCGTCAACTGCGCTCGATCTGCTTCGGGCAAGCTTTGATCTGCCTATAATCGGCGTGGTCGAGGGTGCGTCCGATGCGGCGATCAAGGAGACCAAAAACGGCAGGATAGCCGTTATCGGAACGGGCGCTACCGTTGCAAGTCGCTCGTATGAGAAATATATAAAGAATATTGCCCCAGGCGTAGAGATAAAGGCAGTTGCCTGCCCTCTGTTCGTTTCGCTTGTCGAAAGCGGATTTATCGGGAGGGACGATCAGGTGCTGAGGCTTGTCTGTGAGAGATATCTTTCCGAGATCAGAGAATGGGGTGCCGATACCCTTATCCTCGGCTGTACCCACTATCCGATAATCGAAGGGGCTATTGCCGATGCTCTGCCCGGAGTGAAGCTTATCAACACCGGAAGAGAGGCGGCCCGCCGTCTGTGCGGTATTGTCGGTGAGGGCGGCAAGGAAAGCGGTAAGGTCAGCTATTACGTCAGCGACGATCCCGAGAGCTTTGAGAAAACTGCCTCGCTCTTTCTCGATACAGAGATAGGCGGAAGCGTAGAAAAGATAAATATAGAGGAATATTGATATGTCCGCAGAAAATAATTACGAATGGCTGTCAAGACAGCGCACGCTGATAGGCGATGAGAGGACCGAGAGGCTGATCGGCTCGTCGGTTGCGGTCTTTGGCGTTGGCGGTGTCGGCGGTCACGCCGTGGAGGCTCTGGTCAGAGCAGGAGTCGGCAGGATAACCGTGATAGATCACGATACCGTCTCCCCGAGCAATATCAACCGTCAGATAATCGCAACTGCCGATAACGTGGGTACGCTCAAGGTCGAAGCGGTGAAAAAACGCTGTCTTTCGATAAATCCGAGCCTGAGGATAGACGCTGTGGCGCAGTTTGCAAGCGCAGATAACATCAAAGAGATAATTTGTGCCGCAGAGGCTGATTATATAATCGATGCCATCGACAGCGTAAGGTCAAAGCTGGATATAATCAAATGCGCAAAGGAGATAGGTGTGCCGGTCATCTCGTGTATGGGAACGGGCAATCATTTAGATCCTTTGGCGTTTAAGATAGCCGATATATCAAAAACTCAGATGTGTCCGCTTGCAAAGGTGATGCGCAGAGAGCTCAGACTTCTCGGCATCAAAGGGGTGGACGTGCTGTACTCCACTGAAGAGCCGCTATCAAGCGGCGGCAGAACTCCTGCGTCTATATCGTTCGTTCCCGGCGTTGCCGGTATGGTGATCGCAGGTCACGTTATAAAGAGGTTGGCAGAGCTTTGACTTTCCCAATTTATAATTTTTTTGGATATTTTGTGCATAATTGAAAGTTTTTTGCTAAGAATACACTATTGGAATGGAAGTTATCAATAATTCGCAAAAAAACTAAAAAAATCTTTAAAAAAGACTTGACAAAAGCGTTGGGAATATGGTATACTAACAAAGCGCTCGAAACGAGGGGCGCAGATGGTCCTTGAAAATTGAACAATAAAAGAGAGACAAAAAGATCTCGACAATTCCAAACCTAGTCTGAATAAATCAGACGAAAGTAAGAGAAAAAAGCTAGT
>JAZSMJ010000020.1:0-21028 GCA_045535815.1 Eubacteriales bacterium | reverse complement strand
TTAGAGCTACCGGCTCATAACCGGTCGGTCCGGGGTTCGAGTCCCTGATGCCCCACCAAAAAGTCCATCGCAATAGCGATGGACTTTTTTATCCAATCCGAAGGATTGGCATATCATCACGCCCCCGGCGTGTATATCATCGCCGAAGGTGTATTTTTTCTGCGGCTTGATGAAATACACAGCGATGCCTTGATTTATACGAGTTGCGTTTTTTATTATAAAGGTGAAAAAATCCAAGGAGACGTTTATAAATGATAACTTTTAGAAATTTTATTAAAGAAGATGCTTTGATTTTGCAAAATGAATTTTCGAGTATGTCTATTGAACAAATAGAAAATATGATTTGTGAATGGAATCAAAAACGAGTAAATGATAAATATTTTGAAATGTTTGCAGTCTTATTTGATAAAAATGTCGTTGGTACTATCTCATTGTATCAACATTCTTCGCAAGTTATCTCAATAGGACCGGAAATTTTCGCATCATACCGAAGACAAGGTTTTGCGAAGGAAGCTATGATACATGCTTGCAATTTAGCAAAAGAAAAAGGTTACAAGATTGTATCACAGCAAATTCGAATTAATAATACGGCAAGCATTGCGTTGCATTTGTCACTTGGCTTTGAAACAAATGGCTTGATTTATACCAATGATAAAGGAAATCAAGTAGCCATTTACTTGAAATCCTTGATATAACAAAAAATACTATAAAAAAGCAAGCAGTTTTTGACTGCTTGCTTTTTTGATTATTATTTTGTGCTTTTTATCAACTAACGATTGTCTTTTTTCAACATTTGGTTTATTTACAAAACTCTGGATGTATGATATAATCAATTGTGAGGATATGGATTAATTTTAGATCTTATTCTATAAATAACAAAACACTTTAAGGGAGATGAAATAATGAGACAAAGACTGTTGATCAATTTTAAAAATATCTGTATATCTTCTTTGCTTACTATAATTGGGTATATAGTTTTAGGTTTTGTTGTTTTTACGATTATTATTGGTCCGCACAGAGTGGAAGAAATGAGTCAGTATCAAACTAAATGGTTGTTTTCCATCTTCGTTTATATACTGTATTCAGTGTCGTTTTATTTTATTTCTAATAGGAATCGCACCGAAACTTATTCAAATCACACGGAAGGCTTTAACATAATTGAAGAGCTTAAATCATATTTAAGCGTGCAAGGCAAATCCTTGTTTGCGATTTATATAGTTATAGCTTTTTTATATGAAATCGGTTTTTATTTACCCATTGACTCAATACATCGTATATTCACGTTTGTTTTTTGGGGCAGTATGCCGTTTGGTTTAATAGGAATACCCTTTATACGAGCACTTATAAGTTTAGTTGTTACATGTATAACCGCCGTTTTATCCGTGCTGTTTAAGAGTTATATTATTTATAGAAGGAAGCTGTAACATATTATTTGAAAATACAGAATTGTTGAGCATTGATTTGTAAGATCAAAAAGCACTTGCGATTGCAAGTGCTTTTATCATTATAAGCCGAGGGCTTCGTATACGATATCACGGACTTTATAGTGAATTTCGTCTCCGGGGGTGAGGGCGACTGTATGATGTGCGAGGTAGATAGAGAGCTTGTTTTCGGGGTCGGATAAGAAATATGCTCCTGCGGCGCCGTCCCATCCGAATTCACCTATCGGACTGCGTGAGGCGTTCTTATCAATAAGCGTTCTGACACCGAGGCCGTAGTTATAACCGATCTTATTGATCTTATCGTAATCCTCCTTGCACTGTCCGGTAAGGTAGGGCGTGCGCATAAGGTCGATGGTTTCCTTTTTCAGTATGCGGGCTCCGGTTGCGCCAATACCGTCGCATGCAAGTGCGTCGGCAAGCGCTATACAATCGTCGACGGTCGATACGATGGATGCGCCGCCGTTTTCATGGTTTGCGGTGAGCTCTGCAAAGTTTGTTTTGGTATGCACTTCCGATTTTCCATTCCTGTACCAATACTGAGCCGCCATTCTATCCATTAATTCTTTATCGCTTGAAACTCCGGTGGAGGTCATTCCGAGGGGAGTGCAGATATTCTTTTTTACGTAATCGCTGTATTTGAGACCGGTGACTGCCTGTATCACTGCCGCGAGTACGTCGTGGCAGGCTGTGTACTGAAAGTGAGATCCGGGCTGGAATATAAGACCGTCTGCTGCTCCTGCACGAACGATATCGAGCGTGCCTGCTTCTATGCCTTGCGCACGTTTTTCTTCTATCATTTTAAGGGCAGACGGGCCGTCAAAATGCCCGGGCATACCTGCGGTCATTGTGAGCAGATCCTTTATCAGCACGGGTCTGACAAGCGCTTCCTGTGCTCCGTTTTCCCCTCTGACAAAGGTGTTTTCAAACTCGGGAATGAATTTGCTGAGCTTATCTTCAAGAGATATTTTTCCGCCCTCCACAAGCTGCATGGTTGAGGTGACCGTAAACATTTTCGATACCGAGTATGCGAAATAGGTTTCGCTTCCGTTCAGCGGAATCGTTTTTTCGTAGTCTGACCAGCCGATCATATGGCGGTAGACTGTTTTATGATCAACTCTTACGGCGCAGTCCGTTTCGGGTATATCGTATATGCTATCGAGAGAGTCAAGATAATCTGTAAGGCGTGAAAAATCCATAATAATACCTCCTATCCGGATCTTTTTTCATATACAGTATAGCAAAGGCGCACCAGAGTGTCAATAGATATTTGTTGACAATTATGAAAAATCTGCTATAATAAACTTGAATTTAGACAAAGGAGTTATTCTATGATAAGAAAAGATTATCTGACGCCGCAAAACGGCTTTAATATGAATTATATAGTTTACCGTCCCGAAAATTATGCCGAGCTTCCGCTTCTCGTTTATCTTCACGGAGCGGGTGAGCGAGGACTTAATATAGATCATCTTCCGCTGTATGCAATTCCGAGATTGATAGAGGCAGGCAAGGAGATAAACGCCGTTGTGCTCTGTCCTCAGTGCCCTGCGCAGTTCGTTTGGGATAACGTTGCGCCTCAGCTCAAAACGATAATAGACCAAACGGCAGCGGAATACGGAATACTGCCCGATCGCATATGCATAACCGGCTCAAGCATGGGTGGATACGGCACCTGGTGCATGGGACAGACATACAGCAATTTCTTCTCGGCTATCGGCCCGGTATGCGGAGGCGGTATGGCCTGGAGATGCTCTAACCTCAGAAGCACACCTATATACGCCGTGCACGGCGCTGCTGACCCGACGGTAGTTCCTTATTGCTCGCAGTCTATGGTTGATGCGGTCAATGCAGCCGGTGGCAACGCCCGTCTTCTGATGCTTGACGGCTTCGGTCACTGCGACGGCATTGAGGAAGCCTATGAAAATACCGATCTTATCGAATGGCTTCTTATGCAAAGAAGGGTTGATTTTACCCCCGTTCCCGAAGCCTACAGCGAATGCTTTTAAAAAAATCCCTTGTACCGTGGTACAAGGGATTTTTGACCTTATCAGTCGTTGTCGTCGAGCTCGGGTACGGGTGTGGGATCACCGTCAGCGTCGAGGGCGACCATTATAAGATTTGCCTGATTTAACAGACTTCTTTTTCCGCTCAGCTTTTCTACGTAGGTTTCGACCTTTACGTTCATTGACGTTCTGCCGACCGACACAATCTGTGCGCAGAGCACGATGGTATCGTTTGCGTATGCCGGGGCGAGAAAGTCGAGCTTGCTTACAGATGCGGTGGTTACGTTGCATCCCGAATGCCTGCGTGCGCAAGCAGCCGCGGTAACGTCTATCCACTCCATCAGCCTGCCGCCGAAGAGACGGCCTGCACCGTTCATATCGCCCTGCATAAGTATCTGTATCTGTTCCGTGTAGGATTGAGCTCTTGTTTTTTTAGACATAATATCATTTATCCTTTGTTTTATTTTCCGAGTTTTCGTTAAGACTTATATGTGGAAGATTCCACTTGAAGGTTGCGGCAAGTATCCGTATTATTACTATTGACAAAAAGCCGACTGTCATTGCAATTTCTTTTGAAAAAGCAAGGTCGGTGTATGCGGTCACCGTGATATAAAGCACGGCGCCTATAATAGATGCGGTTGCATACACGTGCTTTCTGAACACGCTCGGTACTATACCTGCAAATACGTCCCTTAAAACTCCACCGCCCACACCAGTGATAACGCCGACGAATATGAGCAGTGCGGCGTTTGCCGATTCGAGCGAGGTTTTTCCGATTCCGAGGACTGTAAATGCGGCAAGGCCGAGTGTGTCGGCAAAAAAGAATACCACGTCGAATATCCGCTTTGCCTGCGCTCCGCCCCTTCCTTTAAGCAGTGCGGTCAGCACGAATACTGCAAGTCCTACGGCGATGGCAAGTGCTGCATAAAAGGGATCGAGAAATGCGCTCGGAGGCAGAGAGCCTATTACAATATCTCTCATAACACCGCCGCCGACTGCGGTTATTACTCCAAGAATAAGGACTCCGAAAAGGTCCATCTTGTGTCTTATTGCTTCCATCGCTCCCGATGCGGCAAATGCTACCGTGCCGATAATTTCAAATATTCCAAAATATATTCCCATATCCATAAGGCAGACTCCTTTAGTATCGGATGCTTTTATTATATCACTAATTATTTTAGCTATCAAGAGGTATTTTGTTTATAAAACTCTTGCTAAGGGCAATTATATTTGATATAATAAAAGTGATTTTTTTAAGGGAGAGTGTGGCTATGAAGAAGGTAGAGCTTTATACAGACGGAGCCTGCAAGGGTAATCCCGGTCCGGGCGGATACGGAGCCATACTCGTTTATAACGGCAAGGAAAAAGAAATATCGGGCGGAAGCGCACAGACCACCAATAACAGAATGGAGCTGATGGCTGCAATAGTCGGGCTTGAGGCACTGAAGGAGCCGTGCAGCGTTGTTCTTACCACCGATTCAAAGTATCTATCGGATGCAGTCAGCAAGGGCTGGGCAGAGAGCTGGCGCAAAAACGGCTGGAGAAAGGCTGATAAAAAGCCTGCACTCAATCCTGATCTTTGGGAGCGACTTCTTGATCTTTTAAAGGTTCACGAGGTTGAGATAAGATGGATAAAGGGGCATGCAGGTCATCCGTATAACGAAAGATGCGACGCTCTTGCCGTTGCGGCGGCTCTTGATGCGGTTTGATAAGTCCTTGTTCAAAAAAAATTAACAACTTTATGTGACCTATATATTGAAAAGTGCACTAAAAAGGTATACAATATATTTCGTTGAAGCAAATAATAATTTTTGCCGATAGGGCAGAGGTTATTTTATCTATATACGGAGCTAAACGCTCAAAATGATTTTTTGGAGATATAACTATGGAAAAAAGATTTATATATGCTGACAATGCGGCAACTACGGCGGTATCGCCGCAGGTCGTAAAGGCAATGGAGCCCTATTTCAATGAAATATGGGGCAATCCGTCAAGCCTTCATTCAAAGGGCAGACAGGCACAGGCTGCGCTGAGCGAGGCAAGGGCAAAGATAGCGTCGCTTTTGGGATGTAAGCCAAACGAGATATATTTTACCGCCTCGGGCTCTGAGGCAGATAACTGGGCTATAAAGGGTGCGGCTCACGCTCACTCCGGTAAGGGAAAACATATCATCACGACAAAGATAGAGCATCATGCGGTTCTTCATTCGATGGAGGCTCTTGAGAAAGAGGGCTTTGAGGTAACCTATCTCGACGTTGACTGCGGAGGACTTGTTACACCCGAGCAGGTAGAGGCGGCTATCCGTGAGGATACTATTCTCGTTTGCATTATGTATGCAAATAACGAGATCGGAACGGTATTTCCGATAAAGGAGATAACGGAAAGAGTAAAGCAGCATAAGGGCGTTTTGATGTTTACCGATGCCGTTCAGGCTATCGGAAATATTCCGGTAAACGTTTCCGAGCTCGGCGTTGATATGCTTTCGATGTCGGGGCATAAGATACATGCGCCCAAGGGCATAGGCGCTCTTTACGTTAAGAACGGAGTGCGTATTGCCAATCTTATAGATGGCGGCGGTCAGGAAAGAAGCAAGAGAGGCGGTACCGAAAACACGGCGTATATCGCAGGTCTTGCAAAGGCGCTTGAGATTGCGATCGAAACCCTTCCCGATATGGAAAGAGTTGCCCGTCTCAGAGACAGACTTATTGAGGGCATTGAAAAAATACCCTATTCAAGAATAAACGGAGACAAAAAGCACAGACTTCCCGGAAACGTAAACGCTGCGTTTGAATTTATTGAGGGCGAGAGCCTGCTTCTCAGACTCGATCTTGAAGGCATTTGTGCATCATCCGGATCTGCTTGCTCGTCTGCATCACTTGAGCCTTCGCACGTTCTTTTATCGATAGGCGTGCCGATAGAAATAGCTCACGGCTCGCTTCGTCTTTCGATATCGCACGAAACCACCGATGAGGATATCGATTATATTCTTGAAAAGCTGCCGAAGGTAGTTGACGGACTTCGTGCAATGAGTCCGCTTTATGAAAAAGTTAAAAGTGAGGTTAAATAAATATGTACAGTGAAAAGGTAATGGATCATTTCTCCAATCCGAGAAACGTCGGTGAGCTTGCCGATGCAAACGGCGTTGGCGAGGTTGGAAACGCAGTCTGCGGAGATATAATGAAGATCTATCTCAAGATAGAAAATGACGTTATACAGGACGTTCGCTTCAAGACCTTCGGATGCGGTGCGGCTATTGCAACGTCGTCTATGGCAACCGAGCTTATAAAGGGCAAGACTATTGAAGAGGCAGTCGCTCTTACAAACAAGGCAGTCGTTGAGGCACTTGACGGACTTCCGCCGGCAAAGCTTCACTGCTCTGTGCTTGCCGAAGAGGCTGTAAAGAGCGCTCTTGCAGATTACTACAAGAGACAGGGTATCGAAAACGAGATAACCCGTCAGGCAGAAAAGTGCGACGGTCACTGTGCCTCCTGCGCACACGCCGCAGAGCACGGTGCTAAGTAAGCACGGTGCTAAATAAGCACGGACAAACGATGAAGATATTGATAGGACTCAGCGGCGGACTTGACAGCACATACGCCGCTATCCTTTTAAAAGAAGAGGGGCACGAGGTAGAGGGTGCTTTTCTCAAAATGCACGGATATTCGGATATATCGGAGGCGGCAGAATCTGCGCAGGCTGCAGGTATACCTCTTCATGAGGTGGATTGCACGCAGGATTTTGAACATCACGTCATATCCAACTTTATCAGCGAATATTCGCACGGCAGAACGCCAAATCCCTGCGTCGTATGCAACAGATACGTCAAGATAAAAAGGCTGTGCGATTATGCACGTGAAAAAAGATTTGACAAGGTTGCTACGGGGCATTACGGCTATATCGGATACTCCGATGGCAGATATTACGTAACGAGGGCTGAGGACGACACGAGAGACCAGAGCTATATGCTTTGGGGACTTAGTCAGGATGAGCTCTCCATGCTGATAACGCCCATTTCGGGCATGAAAAAGGCGGATATAAAGGAACGTGCTCTCAAAATGGGACTTCGGGCAGCAGACAGAGGCGAGAGCCGTGAAATTTGCTTTATACCCGACAATGATTACGCTTCGTACATTGAGTCGAGGATAGGAAAATTTCCGCCCGGAGACTATATTTTCGAGGGCAGAGCGGTAGGCAGGCACAAGGGTATAATACATTATACGATAGGACAGCGCAAAAAGCTCGGACTTGCTCTTGGCAAGCCTGTCTTTATAACCGAGATCAATCCCGAGAGCAATACCGTATCGGTTGCATATTCGGGAAGCGAGTTTGGGAATTCCATTGAAGTTGAGGGGCTCAATTTTCAGAAGATGGCACCGATCGACGAGGGAGAGCTTGAGCTTGACGTTAAGATACGCTATGGTGCAAAGCCTCAAAGAGCGAGAGTGCGCATAGAAAAGGGCAGAGCGACAGTTTGCTTTGTTGAACCGGTCAGAGCCGCAACCCCGGGTCAGAGTGCCGTTTTTTATGACGGTGATGACGTCGTGTTTGGCGGATTTATATCTAAAATAAATAATTGAGGGGTAAATTAATATGAACATGAGAAAATGGACAGAGGATTATATTAACTCTGCTGTGAAAAAGGGTATGCCGATTCTCTCGTTCCCGGGTATACAGATAACGGGAATTACAGTTGAGCAGTTGGTAAAGGACAGCGAGCTTCAGGCTCAGACAATGCAGGCCGTAGCAGAGCGCACTGACAGTGCGGCTTCTGTCAGCATGATGGACCTTTCCGTAGAGGCAGAGGCATTCGGCTCGCAGATAATCACCTCGGCAACCGAGGTGCCGACCGTAGTCGGAGCAATCGTCAGAGATATGGATGCGGCAAACGCTCTCAGAGTGCCCGAGGTTGGCGAGGGCAGAACGGGCATATATCTTGACGCTCTTTCAAAGGCTACCAAGCTTATAACCGACAGACCCGTATTCTGCGGCGTTATCGGTCCGTTCTCACTTGCAGGACGTATTCTCGGCGTATCAGACATAATGGTGGACTGCTATATGGAGCCTGAGCTTGTCGAGACGGTAATGGAAAAGACCACGCAGTTCCTTATAAAATACATAGCCGAATACAAGAAGACGGGCGCTGCAGGAGTTTGTATGGCAGAGCCGCTTACAGGACTTCTTTCACCCGCTCTTGCAGAGGGCTTCTCTGCTCCCTACGTCAAGAGAATAGTTGATGCGGTGCAGGACGACAGCTTTGCTGTGATCTATCACAACTGTGGAAATAATACCATGCTTATGATGGACGCTATACTTACAGCCGGTGCAATGGGATACCATTTCGGAGATGCAATATCCATGAAGGAAGCGGTTGAAAAGGTTCCCTCTGACGTTCTGGTAATGGGTAACATCAGCCCGTCCGAGCAGTTCCTTTCCGGAACTCCCGAGTCAATGAGAGGCGCAGTTCTCGGTCTTATGAACGAGTGCTGCGTAGGACATGACAACTTTATCATTTCCTCAGGCTGTGATATTCCCCCTGCGAGCAAGTGGGAGAATATTGATGCATTCTTTGCCGCAGTTGCTGAGTATTACGGCGCAAAATAAAAGATAAAAAGAAAAAACTCCTTCCTCGAAGGAGTTTTTTAGTTTATATATCTTCATTTTGTCGGTGCTTCATGAATATTATTTAGTCGGAGCTCTTTCTTTTTTTGAATAGAACGATGGCTCCCGAAAGTATCAGAAGACCTCCGAAAAAGCGCCTTAAAAGCTCGGTTGGTGCGGCAGCTGCCGCCGCATATCCGAACACGGTGCCTAAGGCCCCCGACAGTGCGAGCACCGAGAGGACCTTATAGTCAAGCTTTCGCTTTTTTATATGATAAATAAGCGAGGCCGAGGATGCCGCAAGGAAAAACACGAGATTTATCCCCTGCGCCTGTATTTGCGGGATATCGGTAGCGTAGGTCAGCCATATGACCAAAAGTCCGCCGCCTCCGACGCCAAGACCTGCAAGTATGGCTATGAGAAAGCCTGCGATTACGTTTATCAGCATCATTTTACACCTACCTGAATATCAGCGCAGAGCCTGCAAATATAAGAAGGACGGCAAATATACGGTTGAGCCAGGCGGTATTTATCTTGTCGAGTGCCCGTGCGCCTGCATATCCGCCTATTGCCGCAGGTATGAGGTATACGAGCCCCTGCTCCATCGGAAGATTTCCTCCTGCACTGTACATTACCGCCGATACGGCAGACATTGGAAGTATAACGGCGATAGCAGATGCAAATCTGTCCCTCGCATCAAGCTTCGGAAAGAGAATATTAAGGGCAAAAATGACGGCAATTCCGCCTCCCGTTCCAAGAAATCCGTTAACGGCACCGGAAAGTACTCCGAAGATAATTAAAATTAAGGTTTTCATCTGCATAAAACTCCGCAATTCTCTTGTAATTTTTGCAAAAATCTGTTATCATAATTATGTATACTTAAAAATGGTATAAATGTTTTTTGGGAGGTTCATATATGGATTTATTGTCTGCAATATTTTACGGATTAATTCAGGGAATAACCGAGTTTCTCCCCATATCAAGCTCAGGTCATCTTAATATATTGCATAATATTTTCGGGATGGAAACTGCAGAGGCTTCATCCTTGACGTTTGATATACTGTTGCATCTTGCAACGCTTGTTGCCGTATTTATTATGTATTACAAGGATATATTTGCCCTCGTCCCTGCGGCCTTTTCGCTGATAGGAAAGGTATTTAAGGGAAAATTCAAGCTGTCGGAATATACCGAAACCGAAAGATTCGTTCTGTTTATCCTTATAGCAACCCTTCCGCTTGTTGTGGTCGTATTCATAAAGGATTGGGTAGAGCTTCTCTCGGGCAGTACCAAGATAATAGGTGCTATACTGATATTTAACGGTCTCGTGCTTTTCATCTCCGATAAGCTGTCTAAAGGCAATAAAGGGATAGGCGATATAAAGCCACGCAATGCGTTGATGGTCGGTCTTTGCCAGCTATGTGCGGTAGTGCCGGGGCTTTCGAGGTCGGGCTCTACCATAACGGGTGGACTTATGCAGGGGCTTTCAAGAGAAGTAGCGGTAAAATTTTCGTTTATTCTTTCAATACCTGCTATAATCGGAGCTAACGTTTTCTCTATCCCCGATATACTTGAAACGCCTATACCCAGCAGTGACGTTTTGCCGTATATTGTCGGAATGATAGCGGCAGCACTTTCAGGCATAGCCGCAATGAAGATACTCACCTATATATCAAGAAAAGCAAATTTCAGATTTTTCTCGTATTACTGCTTTGCAGTCGGTCTTGTAGCAGTTATATTCGGATAAAAGGATACAAGGAAAGGAAGTCAAAAAATGGCTCAGAATAAAAATAAGGACACAAAAAAGAAAGGCTCAAGGGCGGTAAAAAGCCCCGAGGAGCTCAGCTCCGGAAAGAATACACGCTCTAAAAAGCGCCCTGTAGAAAAGAAGACGCCTTCCGTATTTTTGCAGATACTGCCGTACATACTTGCAGTGCTTGCGTTGTTTATCGTTATATGTCTTATATCGGGCGCAGTTACGGGCGTTGTCGGCAGAGCCATAAGAATGGTTTTGTTCGGACTTTTTGGCGGAACGTCTGTTGCCGTTCCTGTTCTTATGGGTATAACTGCATTTTTTATGATAAAGGAAAACGAGCAGTCTGCTCTTAAGAGCAAGCTTATATTCGGCGGTCTGTTTCAGCTTTTCCTTTGCATTTTCGTTCATCTTATAACCTTCGGTACCGACGTTTCGGGGGCTACATATAACGTAAAAGAGCTTTGGATTGCCGGCACAAGCTGGGAAAACGGCGGTGTTATAGGCGGACTTATCGGTAATCTTATGCTGAGCGGTATAGGTCCTGCAGGAAGCTATATCGTTTCGGTTATGGGTATACTTTTGTTCGGTATGTTTTTATTCGGACTTACCCCCAAGACGATATGGGTATATATTGCGTACAATATACGAAAGAAGAGGGAAGAGCGTGCGAAGATGAGTGCACACGTCGGAAAGAGAAAGCAGATGATCACCGAGGAGGCTTATCTTTACGACGAGGACGATCCCGAAATATCGGAAAATATAAAGCGCCGTGACCGTGAGAGCAAGAAAGAGCTCTTCGAGGCAGACGTTGAAATTGATGAGGACGGAGACGTTATAATCGAGCCGTCCGATACGGCAGGCTCGGTGGTAGACGAGGCGGTATTTGACGCCGTGTTCAAAAAGCAGGAGGAAAACGCCGAGAAGGGAATATACGACGGTGCATATTCGGAGACGGTGGTATCAGACGTAAATTCTCCGCTTGATCTGAATGGAATTTTCACAGATCCGTCGGGCGATGAAAAGGAGCTTAGCGGAGATTTTGAGGATGGCGAGGCTGAGCTTGAGCTTACCGTTGAGCGCAGAAAGCTTATTCAGGAGGAAAAGAAGAAAAAGGAAGAGGCAAAGCCGATATATAACTTCCCGCCGATAACCCTTCTTCATATGGAGGCAAATAAAAACAACGAGGATATAAGTGACGAGCTTCATTCAAATGCGGTCAAGCTTGTTGAAACGCTCAAGAGCTTTAAGGTAAGGACCAAGATAGTAAACGTTTCGAGAGGTCCGACTATAACACGTTACGAGCTTTCTCCCGAGGAGGGAATAAGAGTTCGCTCGATAACCAACCTCGTTGACGATATTGCACTCAACCTTGCAACCTCGGGCGTAAGAATTGAAGCGCCCATACCGGGCAAGCAGGCAGTAGGTATAGAGGTGCCCAACAGAAATATTTCGACCGTTTATCTGCGTGAGCTGATAGACGATACGAGATTCAAGCAGTCGCAGAGCAAGCTTTCGGCATCGCTCGGTGTTGACGTTGCGGGCGAGCCTGTATATCTTGATATTGCAAAAATGCCTCACCTGCTTATTGCAGGTGCTACCGGTTCGGGTAAATCGGTATGTATCAACAGTATGATAATGAGCCTTTTGTATAAAGGCACTCCCGATGAGGTCAAGCTTATACTTATCGACCCCAAAAAGGTCGAGCTCAGTATATATAACGGACTTCCCCACCTTCTCGTTCCGGTGGTCAGTGAGCCTAAAAAGGCAGCCGGTGCGCTTTCGTGGGCGGTAACCGAGATGGAGCGCCGCTTTGAGCTGATAGAGCAGTGCGGTGTCCGTAACATAAAGAACTATAACCTCGTTACCAAGGACGATCCCGACCGCGAATTTATGCCTCAGCTGGTTATTATAATAGACGAGCTTGCCGACCTTATGATGACTGCGCCCGACGACGTTGAAAACTCGATCTGCCGTCTGGCACAGAAGGGTCGTGCCGCAGGTATACATCTGATAGTCGGAACGCAAAGACCCTCGGTAGACGTCGTTACCGGTCTTATCAAGGCAAATATTCCCTCGAGAATTGCGTTTGCGGTATCAAGTATTACCGACAGCCGTGTTATCCTCGACTACAGCGGAGCTGAAAAGCTTATCGGACGAGGCGATATGCTGTTTGCACCCATAGGTGCGCTTAAGCCTATAAGAGTTCAGGGCGCATTTGTCAGCGAAAACGAGGTTGAGGCAGTAGTTGAATTTATCAAGAGCCACGCCGAAGAAGACCGTGAATACGATCTTGACGTTCTCAACACCATTGAGCGAGAGGCGGCAAAATGCGGACAGAAGGGCAGTAAGGGCTCAGGCTCGTTTGCAGCCGACGGCTCAGAGGGCGACGGTGAGCAGGATGGAGACGCTATGCTCAGACCTGCTATCGAGCTTGCCGTTGAAAGCGGCAAGATATCCACCTCGCTTATACAGAGAAGGCTTTCGCTCGGATACGGTCGTGCCGCAAAGCTGATAGATAAGATGGAGCAGATGGGAATCGTCAGTGCTCCGGACGGACAGAAGCCGAGAAGCGTTCTCATAACGAAGCAGGATTATATGGAGATGGTTCTTAAGAAGGACGATCTTGGTGAAGAATAAACGTTTTAAGGAAGGTCAGACATGCTCTCGAAGATATATTCAGCAGGGCTTTACGGGGTTGACGGTTTTTCCGTCACCATAGAATGCAGCGTTCAGAATAAGCTTGAAAAATTTGATATTGTCGGACTTCCCGATACGGCTGTAAAGGAAGCTAAGGAGAGGGTGGTATCTGCTATTGAAAGTGCGGGCTATCTTTTCCCAGAGGGGTCGGTTACGGTCAATCTTGCTCCTGCCGATACCAAGAAGGTAGGCTCTGCCTATGACCTTGCAATAGCTATAAGCATTCTCTGTGCGATAGGCGAAATAAATACCGAGAATGCGGCGCTTGACGATAAATGCTTTATAGGCGAGCTTTCGCTTTCGGGCGAGATAAGAGGAGTCAGAGGCGTTTTATGTATGTGCATTGCCGCTAAAAACGCAGGCTTTAAGGAAATATTCGTTCCTCTTGAAAATGCAGGCGAGGCGGCTGTGGTTGACGGCGTGAGCATTTACGGTGTCGGAGATATAAAGGACCTTATTTCAAGGCTGAACTCAGGCGAAAGCTTTGAAAGGGCGATTTTTGACAGAAACAAATTTGATAATGCGGCTCTTATGTGCGATTTTGATTTTGCCGAGGTCAAGGGACAGGAGAGAGCAAAGCGTGCAATAGAGATAGCTGCGGCAGGCGGTCATAATCTTTTGATGATAGGCCCTCCCGGCTCGGGAAAGAGTATGCTTGCCAAAAGAATACCGTCGATACTTCCGGTGATGGCGTTTGACGAGGCGGTCGATTCAACCAAGATCCACTCCGCATCGGGCATGCTTGAGGCAGGAGTTTCGCTTATGACACAAAGACCCTTCAGGTCTCCTCATCATACTGTATCGTCGGTTGCCCTTGCAGGTGGCGGAAGAATACCGATACCGGGTGAGATATCTCTTGCCCATAACGGAGTTCTTTTTCTCGATGAGCTTCCCGAATTTTCAAAGGCGTCTACCGAGATACTCCGTCAGCCTCTTGAGGACGGCGAGGTCACCATTACCCGTGCAAGCGGAAGATTTACCTTCCCCAGCTCGTTTATGCTGGTATGTGCTATGAATCCTTGCAGGTGCGGATTTTACGGTCATCCGACCAAGAGCTGCAGCTGCCGTGCAGACGATATAAAGAAATATATGGCAAAGATAAGCGGTCCGCTTCTTGACAGAATAGATATACAGATAGAGGTGCCTGCTCTTTCGTATGACGAGCTGTCGAACACATCGCAAGCTGAGAGCTCCTCGGATATACGCAGCCGTGTAAACCGTGCAAGAGAGCGTGCGATCGCACGCATAGAAAAAAGCGGTCTTCGAGGCAGAAAAAAGGTGTTTTGCAACGCTGAAATGACTTCTGCGCAGATATCTGAGTTCTGCAAGCTGGACAGCGATGCAAATGCTCTCATGAAAGAGGCGTACGATAATATCGGTCTTTCCGCAAGAGGATACGACCGTATACTCAAGGTTGCAAGAACTATTGCAGACCTTGACGGAGAGGAAGATATAAACGCTATGCATATTGCGGAGGCAATACAGCTCCGCACGCTTGACAGAAAGTATTTTTAAAGCAAAAATTAGGATAAGGAGGCGCTTTGAATGGCATTCAACTTAAAATTTGATTCGCCCATGAGCCGTGTGGCAGGAGTGGGAGAGAAGCGCCGCCGTCTTTTTGAGAAGCTCGGTGTGACGACTGTCGGCGAGCTTCTTTATCATTTTCCGAGAGGATATCAGAACAGAGGGAATATAAGACTGATAGCAGATGCTCCGCTTGATGAGCCGTGCGCCTTTCTTTTAACGGTGAGCTCTGCGCCCAAAACGGTCATGCTCAAAAACCGTATGACTTTAACCAAATTTACTGCCTTTGACGAAAGCAGACGCTGTACGGTAGTCTTTTTCAATCAGCGATTTGTGGAGGACGTATTTACCGTCGGCTCGGAATTCAGATTCTGGGGGAAGATGAGCTTTAAGGCAGGCAAATATGAGATGAGCGCTCCCTTATATGAGCCGTATTTTGAGGGACGTCCTCTTCCCGAATTTACCCCTCTTTATCCGCTGACCGAGGGACTGACTCAGAAGATAGTTTCGTCTGCGGTAGCAGACGTTATGTCAAGGCTTGAGGGTGTTCCGGAGATCTTGCCCGATAGAATAAGGCAGAAAAACTCAATGATCTCAAGAGAAGAGGCGTTCAGGCTTTTGCATTCGCCAAGCAATTATTCGGACCTTGAGCGAGGACGTGAATATTTCGTATACGAGGAGCTTTATATATTCGCTCTTGGCATAGCTCTGATGAGCAAGGATATACGGGACGGAACAGGCCCTCGAATGAGTAGGGATGCCATTCGATTTGATGAGTTTACGTCGGTCCTTCCGTATACCCTTACCGGTGCACAAAGCCGTGCGATAAACGAGATATTTTCCGATATGACAAGAGAGGACAGAAGACCGATGGCAAGACTTCTGTCTGGAGACGTTGGAAGCGGGAAGACGGTATGTGCCGCCGCAGCTGCATATGCGGCGATAAGAAACGGTATGCAGGCGGCTTTGATGGCACCCACCGAAATTCTTGCAAATCAGCATCATCAGGACCTTTGTGAGCTTTTTGCAAACTTCAGAATGACGGTAGCTCTTCTTACCGGATCGACAAAGGCGGCTGAGAGGCGGAAAATCCTTCTTGGGCTTGCAGACGGAAGCATAGACTTAGTCGTGGGCACTCACGCTCTTCTCTCCCAAAACGTTGAATTTGAGTCCTTGGGGCTGGTTATAACTGACGAGCAGCACCGCTTCGGCGTAATGCAGAGGGCGGCGCTTGCCGAAAAGGCACAGGACGTGCATACACTCGTTATGTCGGCAACGCCGATACCGAGAACGCTTGCGCTTATAATGTACGGCGATCTCAATATGTCGGTAATCGACGAGCTGCCGCCCGGCAGACAGAAGATAGGTACCTTTGCCGTCGATGAAAGCTACAGAGACCGCCTGAACGGATTTATAAGAAAGCAGGTAGAGGAGGGGCATCAGGTCTACGTCGTATGCCCTGCAATAGAATCTAATGCAGTCGATGAGGATGAAGGAGACGTGCTCCCATTCGATAAAATAGGCGGCAAGATAAAAGAAAAACAGCCTCCTCTGAAGTCTGCCTCTGAGTATTCGCAAAGGCTGAGGGAGCTGTTCCCGGATATAAATATCGGCTTTATGCACGGAAAATTGAAGGCTGCCGAAAAAGACAGGGTGATGAACGATTTTGTCTGCAACCGCATACAGATACTCGTATCGACTACCGTTATAGAGGTTGGAGTAAACGTACCCAACGCAACGCTTATGATAGTTGAAAATGCGGAGCGCTTCGGACTTTCTCAGCTTCATCAGCTGAGGGGACGAGTCGGAAGAGGAAGCAGTAAATCGTGGTGCATACTTGTGTCCGATTCAAAGGAAGAGGCGGCAAAGAGCCGTCTTGACGCTATGCACGAGACCAATAACGGCTATAAGATAGCCGAAAAGGACCTTGCACTGAGAGGCCCAGGAGACTTTTTTGCATCAAAGAGCGGTGAGGTCAGACAGCACGGTGCGTTTAAATTCAGATTTGCACAGCTTTGCGAGGATATGGATATGCTCAAATCTGCATTTGCAGAGGCTGCAATTACGGTAAGGGACGATCCCGAGCTTGAAGCTCCCGAAAACTCAGCGGCTGCTGAGAAGGTGCTTTTGATGATCCGTACCGATTCAAATACGTTAAATTAAAAAACAGAGTTGTTTCCAACTCTGTTTTTTGTTTATTCGTTTGCCTTGAAAAGCTCCTGATAATCGCACTCATATCCGTCAAGAGTATCGGATATACGGTCGGTGGTCAGCTTGTAGGTCAGTTTCCCGTCGTGATATATCTCGCAGTTGACGACTATACCGTATTTCAGCGATACGTAAAAATGCTCTCTTTGCGGAATGTCTGAACGGATAAGCTCTGCATACCAGAGTGAATCTGTCTCCGAGCGGATAATGCTTGCCGCAAAGGTGTCGATGGTCTCGCTGTTTATAAAATCGTCAAGCGAAACCGTACCTGCCTGGTCGGCAATGGTGAACTCATCGTTTATGCCGTATGCATTTGTCTTTTCTATGCCGTTTGACCTATCCGTGACCCAAACGTTTGCTCCGTCACATATAATCAGGCGGACAAGCGTGTTTTTTTCGTAGGTCTCGATGCGGTATTTATCGTACTCACGCCATATCTTGTTTGTCTGAACCTTTGTATTTTCACCGTCCGAAAATGAAACGGTGTTGAAAAAGGTGTATATCTGTATCTCCTTCGTTTGATCGAGAAGCTTATATTTGTCCTGCGCAGACACGTCGTATATTACCGATATATCGTCGTATTTCGTGCCGTTTTTCAGTGCGTCGTATATCTTTCCCTCATCCCCGGGAAGCACAGATTCGCCCCCGTCGTAAAGACCGAGCAGCTTTTCTATGGGAGTGGGAAGCTCGATAAGCTCAAATCGGTGCATAAAAAAGACAAAAGCAAGAGTAGCGGCAACGATCGCAAGCGCTGCCGCAAGTATTTTCAAGGCCTTTTTAAGACCCCGTTTTTTTTCTGTCTTTTTTATATCCATAAGATACCTGCCGTCTTTATTTTTCCTCTTCTTGCGCGTCCTTCATATCCGAAAGCTTGTCCTCTATCATATCGTGCTCTTTTTCGAGGGATAAGAGGGTTTCATCCTCCGATGAGGAATTTTTGATAACGAGATAGTTTATTGCAAATATAGAAAAGCCTATTACTATGGTAACTATACCGCCGACATAGTTTTCTCTTGCTAAAAGCAACGAGGATATTCCGAGAATTCCGCATATAGCGTAAAGTATATATACCGACTGCTTCTGATTGAAGCCCATATCTATAAGCTTATGATGAATGTGTCCCCTGTCGGGAGAAAACGGAGATTTTCCGTGAATTATTCTTCGTATAATGGCGAATACCGTATCAAAAAGCGGAAGCCCGAATATCGAGAGGGGGATTATAAACGAAAGAATTGCGTGGAGCTTGAAAAGTCCCTGAATTGACAGGATCGACAGCGTATATCCCAAAAATAACGCTCCGGTATCTCCCATAAAGATCTTTGCGGGATTGGAGTTGAAGGGGAGAAATCCCACGCACGAGCCGACCAATACCGCGGTAAGCAACGCACTTGACGCATCCGATGCAGTAAGTGCAACGAGCAGAAGCGAAAGGGAGCATATTGCCGAAACTCCGCAGGATAAGCCGTCAAGTCCGTCAATCAGATTGATTGCGTTGGTAAGACCGACTATCCAAATGACCGTCAGCGGTATCGAGAGGACACCGAGGTCAATATAGGTTCCAAAAATGTTGAAAAATTCTATTTTCAGTCCGAACAGCACCGGAATAAAGGCTATAGCTATCTGAGCTATCAGCTTTATTATTGCTTTAAGGCGGAATATATCGTCAAGCATTCCGAGCACAACGATACAAAGACCGCCTGTCCAAAGCGCCAGCAGCACGGGCGATATTTCACAGAATATAGCCGTTGTCACTATATACGCTATGAATATAGCAAGTCCGCCAAGACGAGGAATAGGCTTTGAATGCATACGCCTTCCGTCTGTAGGTATATCAATCGCCTTGAATTTATATGCAAGAACCCTTGCAAGCGGCGTTGTGGTAAACGCCACAAGAGCGGCAAATATTATAGCCGCAATCCCGTAAATCAAATCCGTATTTTGCATTTTTGATCTCCTGCTTTAACAGATGAACTATTTTGCAAGCCGTATAATTTATATTCCCGTAACGAAGCCGACCTTGCGCTGTACCTTTGAAAGAGTTTTTCTTGCCATACGGTAAGCCTTTTCAGAGCCTGCCTTCATTATTGATTCAAGGTATGCCTTGTCCTTCATAAGCTCATCGAATCTTTCTCTTACGGGTGCAAGAGAATCGGCAACCGTTTCACCGACTGCAAGCTTGAAGTCGCCGTAGCCTCTTCCCTCAAATTCCTTCTCTATCTCCTCGTAGGACTTGCCCGTGAAGCAGGAATAGATGGACATGAGGTTGTTTATACCGTCCTTGCCGTCAGCGTATTTTACGACAGTATCGGAGTCGGTAACGGCTCTTTTGAACTTGCGTATGATGGCATCCTTGGAATCGAGTATGGCAACGAATGCGTTTTCGTTTTCGTCGGATTTGCTCATCTTCTTGGTCGGGTCTGCAAGTGACATTATTTTCGTGCCCGTCTTTGACATAAAGGGCTCGGGAACGACAAAGGTATCGCCGTAAATTCCGTTGAATCTCTCGGCAATATCTCTTGCAAGCTCAAGATGCTGCTTCTGGTCTATTCCGACGGGAACGAGATTCGTCTGATAAAGAAGAATGTCAGCCGCCATAAGAGTGGGGTATGTGAACAGACCTGCGTTTATGTTGTTTGCATTTTTCGCACTCTTATCCTTGAACTGAGTCATTCTTGAAAGCTCACCGAACATGGTGTAGCAGTCAAGTATCCATGCAAGCTCTGCGTGGCCGGGAACGTGGCTCTGAACGAACATGGTGGACTTTTCGGGGTCGATACCGCAGGCAATATAAACGGCAAGCGTTTCGTACGTTCTGCGACGAAGGTCTGCAGGCACCTGACGTACCGTTATTGCGTGCATATCAACTACGCAGTATATACATTCGTAGCTGTCCTGGAAGGTGGTCCAGTTTTTGATAGCTCCGAGGTAGTTTCCTATGGTAAGTATTCCGCTTGGCTGAACGCCGGAAAAAATTATCGGTTTTTTTTCAGTGTTGTTTTCCATAAAATGATCTCCGTTTTTAGAATCGGTTTATTTTGCAAGCTTTTCTTTAACAATGTCGCAAAGTATGCGGATTCCTCTGACTATCTGCTCGTCCGAGGGAGTCGAATAGTTGAGTCTGAAGGACTGTGAGGGGGCACTCGTATCGCAGTTGAACGCAGTACCGGGAACTACGGCAACCATTCGTGCCGATGCTTCCTTTACGAATTCATCAAGCGGTATTTCATTGGGAAGGGTACACCATATGAACAGACCGCCGTCGGGTCTTGTATATTTTACGCAGGAGGGCATATTTGCATCAAGCTCACTCAGCATAAGATTGCACTTTCTTCTGTAGAGGGCACGGATGCCGTCTATATGCGAATCAAGGTCGTATTCTCTTATGAATTTTGAGCAGACTATCTGTGAGAACATATTGGTATGAACGTCCTCAACCTGCTTTGCAACCACCATCTTCTGTACTATCTGATCGGGAGCGCAGACAAAGCCGAGACGCATTCCCGACGAGAGCACCTTTGAGAATGAACCGCAGTATATTACTATACCCTCGGTATCCATGCTCTTAAGAGTGGGTATTTCTTCACCTGCAAAGCGAAGCTCTCCGTAAGGGTTGTCCTCGATGATAAGAAGTCCCTTTTCGCGGCAGATCTCGTAAACCGCGCGGCGCTTTTCGAGCGACATTGTTGTTCCTGCGGGGTTGTGGAAGGTCGGAATGAGATAAAGTATCTTCGCTCTCGGATTGTTGTCTATAGCTGTTTTGAGCTTTTCGACGTTTATTCCGTCGTCTTCCATTTCGACGCCGACAG
>JAZSMJ010000030.1:0-22218 GCA_045535815.1 Eubacteriales bacterium | reverse complement strand
ACAGCGTTCTTCTATGCTAAAATGGTGGTAGCTCATATAATTCCTCCTTGGTTTTTTGTTTTGTGGTTATTACAATTATACCATGGATTTATATGGGCTTCATCTTTTTTTTGCTGTTGCACTTGATAGTATAACTCACCTTTAATAAAAAGAGAGACGGTTTCAAACCGTCTCTCTCTTAATGTATTCATTTATAACGCTCCACTTATCGATAAGCGCATCAAGAGAGAATGAGGCGTTTGCAGGGCTTGTCGAGGGTAGCTGAACGTAATGTGGCAAGGCGGTATACTGCTTGGCGGTATATTTCTCGAAAAGCCGGTACGCCGTACCGCCGTTTAAAAATATCGCAGATATTTCACTTTGCGAAAATATCATTGAAAGGTCGTTTACGGTAACGTTCTCTATACTTGCATCGCTTGATCCGTATATATCGCACTGCGCAATAACGTCCCACAATGCAATGCCGTTTTCTAAAAGCATGGCACTCTTTTGCTCTTTTGTCAGCGGAAGCTCACATCCGATAATTGAGGATATCACTCTCCAGAAGCGGTTTTGAGGATGCGCATAGTAAAACTCGTCCTTCCTTGATCTTACAGATGGAAATGAGCCGAGTATCAATATTTTTGATTTTTCATTAAATATCGGGGATATATTATGTGTTGCTCGCCCGACTGTATTTTTATCTGCCATAAAATCTCTCTTTACATATAATTTTAAAACCGCAGGCAACAAAGCCTGCGGTTTTTAAGCATTAGAATTCAGCGTTTCCTACCGTTCTGGGATAGGGAATAACGTCACGGATATTTGAAACTCCCGTGATATACATTATGATACGCTCAAAACCGAGACCGTATCCGGCATGCTTAGTTCCTCCGTACTTGCGGAGATTTACGTACCACCAATAATCTTCTTCCTTGAGATTGCATTCCTTCATACGCTCAAGCAGAACGTCCATACGCTCTTCACGCTGGCTTCCGCCGATTATCTCGCCGACACCGGGAACGAGAAGGTCCATAGCGGCAACCGTCTTATTGTCGTCGTTTACGCGCATATAGAAGGATTTGATCTCCTTCGGATAGTCGATAACGAATATCGGGCACTTGAAGATCTGCTCTGTGAGATATCTTTCGTGCTCTGTCTGAAGATCCATACCCCATTCAACGGGATACTTGAAGTCTGCGCCGCTCTTCTTGAGAAGCTCAACTGCTTCCGTGTAGGTAACCTTCTTATAGTCGCTTTTTGACAGCGTGGTAAGTCTTTCGAGAAGTGTCTTATCAACGAAGCTGTTGAAGAATTCGATCTCCTGAGAGCAATTTTTCATAACGTGAGCGATGATGTACTGTATCATATCCCAAGCAAGCTGCATATTGTCGTTAAGATCGGCAAATGCGATCTCGGGCTCGATCATCCAGAACTCTGCAGCATGACGTGCAGTGTTGGAGTTTTCAGCTCTGAAGGTAGGGCCGAAGGTATAGATCTTACCGTATGCAAGTGCATATGTTTCACCCTCAAGCTGTCCTGAAACGGTGAGGTTTGCACTCTTGCCGAAGAAGTCCTCGTTCCAGTTTATAGAGCCGTCCTCGTTTCTGGGCGGATCAGCCACGTCAAGAGTTGTTACTCTGAACATCTCGCCTGCACCCTCGCAGTCGGATCCGGTGATAAGAGGAGTATGAACGTAAACGAATCCTCTGTCGTGGAAGAAGGAATGGATAGCGTAGGCTACCTCGCTTCTTACTCTGAAAACTGCGGAGAAAAGGTTTGTACGGGGACGCAGATAAGCCTGTTCTCTCAAAAACTCGACCGAGTGACGCTTGTTCTGAAGCGGATAATCGGGAGTTGAAGTACCTTCTATAGCTATTTCTGTAGCCTTGATCTCAAAGGGTTGCTTCATCTCGGGGGTAAGTGCAACTATACCCTTGACGATGAGAGCTGCACCGATATTCTGAGCGGCGATCTCGTCATAGTTTGATATTTTTTCTCTCTCAAAAACTACCTGAGCGTTTTTGAGACAGCTTCCGTCGTTGAGATCGATAAAACCGAAAGCCTTACTGTCGCGGAGATTACGGACCCAGCCGCCGAGCGTTACTTCCTTACCGCCAAAGGACTCCATATCGGAGTAAATGTCTTTAATGAACGTCCTGTTCATGCTGTTTGCACCTCATTTTTTACTTTTGCTTTTTCCGAGATAGGCTTCTTTAATTCTTTCGTCGGCAAGAAGCTCTGCGCCCGTGCCCGATACCGTTATTTTTCCGGTTTCAAGAACGTAGGCTGTGTGAGCAGTCTGGAGCGCCATATTGGCGTTCTGTTCGATCAGAAGAACGGTTATGCCCTGAGCATTAATAGTTTTGATAATATCAAAAATACTTTGCACAACGATGGGAGCAAGTCCGAGTGAGGGCTCGTCCATCATTATAAGCTTAGGACGGCTCATAAGAGCACGTCCAACGGCAAGCATCTGCTGCTCACCGCCCGAGAGCGTTCCTGCAAGCTGCCATTCACGCTCTTTAAGTCTGGGGAAAAGCGAATATACATACTCATAGTCGGAATCAAGCTTATCCTTACGCAGATAAGCGCCTATTCTGAGGTTTTCCTTTACCGTAAGGTTAGGGAAAACTCTTCTTCCCTCGGGAACAAGCGTTATACCCGAGGAAACGATAGCGTCGGGAGTTTTTCCGACTATGTCAGTACCGTTAAATGTTATTGTGGCAGATTTTGGTTTAACTATACCTGCAATAGTTTTAAGAGTCGTACTTTTACCTGCGCCGTTTGCACCGATAAGAGTTACTATCTGACCCTGCGGAACGTCAAGCGAGATACCTTTGACTGCCTCTATACCGCCGTAAGATACGACGAGATCTCTTATTTCAAGAATATTAGTTGACATCTGCTGAACCTCCAAGATATGCTTCGATAACTTTAGGATCCGCCTGAACCACGTCAGGAGTACCGGATGAGATCAGCTTACCGAAGTCGATAACGTATATACGGTCGGATATATCCATAACGAGATTCATATGGTGCTCGATCAGGAATATGGTAAGATCGAACTTTTTTCGTATGTCAAAGATGAATGCCGTAAGCTCTTCCGTTTCCTGCGGATTCATACCTGCTGCAGGCTCGTCAAGGAGAAGCAGCTGAGGATCGGTTGCAAGCGCTCTGACTATCTCAAGCTTACGCTGTTTACCGTAGGGAAGAGAGGTAGCAAGCTCGTCCTTTACGTCCTCAAGACCAACGATCTTAAGAAGCTCAAGGCATTCCTTTCGCATTCTTTTTTCTTCCTTTGCGTTAAGCATAAAGGTTGCGGTAAATATATTACTCGTGCGTCTCATATGCTTTGCAACGAGAACGTTTTCAAAAACGGTCATAGACTTAAAAAGTCTGATGTTCTGGAACGTTCTTGCGATTCCGAGCTTTGTTATTTTATCGGGGGTCTTTGATATAGCCTTGGTATACTTGCCGTTGTTTTCACCGGAATAGAGCTTTTTCATCTTTCCGCGGGGCTTGTTTGAGATGATGGTCTTATCAAGGTAATCGACCGAGCCGTTTGTAGGCTCGTAAACTCCGGTAATTACGTTGAATACCGTCGTTTTACCTGCACCGTTAGGACCGATAAGCGATACTATCTCGCCACGGTTTACCTCAAGCGAGAGGTTGTTGATGGCAAGAACGCCGCCGAACTGCATTGATATATCATTCAGAGAGAGAACGTTATCTTTTCTTTCGCTCATTTCTGTTCACCCTCCTTGTTTTTCTTACCCAATGATTTGAAGAAGCATCCTATCGATTTCAGCCTATTCCATATACGCTCGATAGAGAATTCTTTATCTCCCATAATACCTTTTCTGAAGAAGAGAACGACTATCATAATTACTATAGAGAATACGACCATACGGAATCCGCTCTTGAGAAGCGGAACCTGGAAGGAACCGATAAACAACTCGGAATCGAGGAATCTGAGCCACCACTCGCTGCAAGCAACGAAGAGGAAGGAGGAGATAACGCTTCCGGTAATTGAACCGATACCGCCGATAACGACTATAAGAAGTATCTCATACGTCATTGCGCTCTTGAATGCGTTTGCCTGAACGGTGGTCTGATACATAGCAAGAAGAGCACCGCCGATACCTGCGAAGAATCCGCTGATAACGAAGGAAAGCTGCTTATGCTTTGCAAGATTTATACCCATTGCCTCAGCTGCGATCTCATCGTCTCTGATTGCCTTAAATGCACGGCCGTAGGTCGAGCGGATAAGGAGAACGATAACGAGGATACATACTGCCGCTATGGCAACGTATGGGAAGAGGCTCATAAACTTCGGGAACTTCTTCAAAAGGTTTGAGCCGTTGGTAACGACACCGAGTGCATCCCACTGAGCAAAGGCTCTGATTATCTCTGCAAAGCCAAGCGTTGCTATTGCAAGATAGTCACTCTTGAGTCTGAGCACGGGAAGACCGATAAGGAATGCAAATATAGCCGCAACGGCTCCTGCAAGGAGTATTGCAACGAAGACGGGGAGAGCAAACTGAATTATTCCGCCGTCGTAGTATGTGTAAACTGCTGCTCTGTCCTCGACCGGTATGGTAAATATGGCGTAGGTATATGCACCGAGAAGCATAAATCCTGCCTGACCGAGTGAGAAAAGCCCTGTAAATCCGTTAACGAGGTTAAGCGAAACGGCAACTATTGCGTATATTGCGCCCTTCTTGAGAACCTGCATAAGCATAGTTCCCTTAGAGGTCATATCAACGACGAATACAAGTGCAAACAAAGCAACTAAAAGCCCAATGTTTATAATGTTTTTTGTTTTTCTGTTCATACCGTCGCCTCACACTTTCTCCGAAACTTTTTCTCCGAACAGACCTGTAGGCTTGATTACCAGAACAAGTATGAGAAGAGCAAAAGTAAAGGCGTCACTGAATGTTGTGTATCCGGCAGCCTTGATAAAGTTTTCGCAGATGCCTATGATAAAAGCACCGACAACGGCACCGGGTATAGAGCCGATACCGCCGAAAACAGCTGCGACGAATGCCTTAAGGCCGGGCATTGCACCGATAGACGGTGTAACTGCGCTGTAGTTTGTGAAATACATAAGAGACGATACAGCGGCAAGGAATGAACCGATAATAAATGTTATGCTTATAACGGTGTTGATCTTGATACCCATAAGCTGTGAGGTTTCAAAATCCTTGGATACCGCACGCATAGCAATACCTATCTTTGTGTATTTTATGAGCGCAACGAGCACAGCTACAAGGATTATCGTGAGTATGGGGGTAATAACAGTAACACGGTAGGTAGTGCAGCCGAAAATGGTAATCTGGTCGCTTATCCACGGAATAGTAGGATAGATCTTTGCCAGACCGCCGGTTGCATACCATGCAACGTTCTGTAAAAAGTAAGAAACACCGATAGCTGATATCATAACGGACATACGGGGTGCGGTACGAAGCGGCTTGTATGCGCAACGCTCAACTGCAAAGCCGAGTATGACTGTAATGATAAGAACTAAAGCAATAGAAACGGGAAGCGGAAGAGTTGCACTGGAATATACCATGATAAGACCTGCAACCATAAATATATCCGCATGGGCAAAGTTTATGAGTCTTAGTATGCCGTAAACCATCGTATAGCCGATAGCTATGAGGGCGTACTGACCGCCGACCGATATGCCGGCAAGCAGATACGGCAGATATTTACTTATAATATCCATATTTACATCCTTTGAATAAAAGAATAAACGCGGCGGGCAAGCAGCGCCCGCCGCGTAAATCGTTTGAGTAAATTAACCTTCGAGGTCTGCGATAGTCTGAGTCTTAACGAATGAGAACGCGCCGTTTACTGTATCAACTGTCTTGATGTAAGCCATATCCTTTTCAGCGTCGCCCTTAGCGTCAAACTTGATAGAGCCTGTAACGCCTGTGTATGTAACACCTGCGAGAGCTTCAGCAACTGCTTCAGAATCAGCAGAGCCTGCAGCCTTGATAGCTTCAACTGCTACCATGTATGCATCGTATCCGAGAGCGGAAACAGCAGCTACGATATCGTTACCGCCGTTGTTTGTGAGCTTAGCGCTGTCAGCGTTAAGCCATGACTTGAATCCGGAAACGAATTCAGCAGCTGTAGCGTTTGTATCGTTTTCATCGAAGAATGTGGAGAGAGCAACTGTAAGGTCTGTGCCCTTAGCTGCGTCGATGATAACGGAGTTTTCCCATGTATCACCTGCCATAAGCGGGTAGTCAACGCCTGCTGCTGCAGCCTGAGAAATGATGAGAGCAGCGGATGTTGTGGAAGAGGGAGCGAAGAATACTTCTGCGCCTGCGTTTGTAGCGTTTGTTATGTAAGCAGAGAAGTCAGAGTTTCCTTCGGGGAATGTTTCGTATGTAACAGTACCGCCGAGAGCTTCAAAAGCGTCCTTGAAGTAGGAAGCAAGACCTACAGAGTAGTCATCACCGAGCTGAGCGAGAACGTAAGCGTTTGTTGCGCCGGATTCCCAAGCGTAGTTAGCCATAACTGTTCCCTGGAAGGGATCGAGCAAGCAGATTCTGTAGTAGAATTCGTTACCCTCAGTAACTGCGGGGTTTGTGCAGGATGCGCCGATTGCGGGAACCTTAGCATCAGCAAATGTATCGCCGGCAGCTATAGAAACACCGGAGCCGTAAGAACCGATAACTGCGGAAACGCCCTTGGAAACGAGCTCAGCAGCTGCTGTAACAGCCTTATCGGTAGCAGACTGATTGTCAGCCTGAACGAGCTTGATGGTGTATTCAACACCGTCAAGAGTTACCTTGTTAACGAGTGAGTTAGCATATTCGATGCCGAGAACTTCCTGTTTACCGCCTGCAGCGTTTTCACCGGAAGCAGGTTCGAAAATACCGATGTAAATAACGTTTTCATCGCTTCCGCCACATGAAGAGAATACGAAAGCACAGCTGCAAACCATTAATGCAGCGAGGACCAAAGTAAGGATCTTTTTCATAATGATCTTCCTCCGTTTAATATTTACCGCACACTACTATGCAGTATAATAGAGTTAAGTAAATTATACAATGTTTTTCAAACTTTGTCAACGCATTTAAGAAAAAATGTTAAACATATATAAATAATGAATGAATATATAGTTGAAATTATCATTTCAACTGTTATCTGTGCTATATGGTACATTATTAAATCAAAAATAAAAAAAACTCTTGTATTTAATAAATGTTGTGATATAATATAAAGATGTATTTGTGATGCTGATAATGTGTTGCAATATATAGTATATATTATTTCAAAGAGGCGAAACATTTGAAGAATAACGGAAAAAACAAATTCAAAATTTTATTCATCGGGCTTGCGGTAATTGCTCTGTTGCTTATCGGCGTTATTCTGACCGACACGGGACAGGAAAAGCATGAGAGTATAAACGAGCTTATGCTTGATGCCGTGCTTCACGAAACGAATAAGATATCCTTTTTCGGACTTGAGGTGAACCCTGCACTCATTTCAGCGTTTACAGTAACCGGCGTATTACTGCTTTTTGCGTTGATAGTCAGAATATTCGTTATCCCGAAATTCAAAACCGTTCCCGGAAAATTTCAGCTATTGCTTGAGGAGCTGGTAGGATTGTTTGACCGACTTGCCAGATCCAACAGTCCGCACAGCTATAAATTCCTCGGAGCGTATATATTCAGCGCGGGGGTCTATATTTTTGTCGGAACGATATTCGAGCTATTCGGCATACAGGCACTTACCACGCACGGTATATCGATATCGCTTCCCGCCGTGCTTTCGGATATCAACGCTGCGATAGCACTTGGGTGTCTGTCATATCTCGTTATCCTTGGCGGAGGTATAGTAGCAAACGGACTTCGGGGAGCAGGAAATACGCTGAAGGACTTTTCACTCCCAATATCAATGAGCTTCAGACTTTTTGGTTCGCTGATAGGCGGTCTTCTGGTAACGGAGCTTGTTTATTATTCAATATCTCTGAGCTTTGTTTTGCCTGTTGTCGTAGCAGTGCTGTTTACCATTCTGCACGCCCTTGTACAGACGTACGTTTTAACACTTCTGACCTCAATGTTTTTCGGAGAGGTCACCGAGAAGCACGAAAAGAAGAAATAACATATTACAAATAACTTTAAGGAGAATTAAAAATGAAAAGAACATTTACAGCTATAATAACAGCTATGATTTTAGGACTTATATTCACTGTGTGTGCGCTTCCCGTATTTGCGACTGAAGAAGCAATCCCTGCAGAAGCAGAGAAAACGGTAACAGAGGCTGTTTCTTCCGAGGCAACCGTTACGTCGGTTAAAGCAGTTTCCGCATCTGCAGCAGTGGCAGTAGCAGCTGCGGTAGGTGCTGTTGCAATGGCAATGGTCATAAAGAAGGCTATTGACGGCATCGCACGTCAGCCCGAGGCAGAGGGAAAGATAAAGACAAACCTTATGCTCGGTCTCGTATTCGTTGAAACCACCATCATTTACGCATTGATAGTTGCGATATTCGTAATTTTCGTTCTGTAAATAATAACATCAAAAAACGCAATATTAAATCAGCCGAAGATATTCGGCGGAACGGAGATCAAAAAAATGGGAATACCGCTTAATATAGATTGGCAGCAGATATTGCTCCACCTTCTCAATTTTGCCATACTCGCAACCGGTCTTTCTTTCCTTTTGTTTGAACCGGTCAGACGTTTTATGGAAAAAAGGCAGGCGTATTTTGCCGATCTTGAAAGAGAGAATAAAGAAAAAACGGCTCAGGCGATCGAAAAAGAGAAGAAGTATACGGAGCTTATAGAGCAAGCAGAGGAAGAGATAAGACATAAAAGTCTTGAAGCTGAGGACCAGCTTAAAAGGGAAGCAGAAGAAATTCGCATAATGAATCAGAGAGCTGCTGAAGAAATGATCATAGAGGCTAATAAGACCATAAAAGCCGAAGAGGAGAAATCCGTAAAAGAGCTGAAGGGTGAGGTTGCATCTCTTGCCGTTTCCATCGCTTCCGGCATACTTGAAAGAGAGATCACCGCAGAGGATGATGCTAAAATAATAGACGAATGTCTTAACGAATGGAGCAAGAACCGTGATTAAGCTTACAGTTACCACAGCATCTGAGATCTCACCGGAGCAAAGAGAAAAGGTAGAGGCTGTTTTTTCGAAAAAGCTGGGAGATCAGGTGTGCGCACAGTATCTTATAGATGAGACTATTCTCGGCGGAATAATAGTGTTTGACGGAGAAAATGTCTATGACGGCTCTGTCAAAACCAAACTTGACAACATAAAAAGCGAGATAATAAAATGAGCGAAAGTAAATATGCGTTTATAACCGAAGAGCTGAAGGCTCAGATATCTCAATATAAGCCAAGCGTTTCACAGACAGAAGCGGGACGTATAACCGCCTGCGGAGACGGAGTTCTGACCATTGAAGGGCTTAAGAACGTGAAAAGCGGTGAGCTTATATATATCGGAGAGAATAAATACGCTCTTGCTATGAATCTTGAAGAGGATAAGGTCGGAGCTATACTTCTGACCGAATCGTATGAGCTTTCGGAGGGCAACTATGTATACAGAACGGGTAAGATAGTCAGTGTTCCCGTAGGTAAAGAGCTTCTCGGAAGGGTCATAAATCCTCTCGGAAACGTGCTCGATGGCGGGAAAGAGATAAGAAGCGGTAAGTACCGCAATATTGAAAGTCCGGCTCCGCCCATATTTGACAGAGCTAAGGTAAGCGAGCCTCTTTATACCGGTATACTTTCTATTGATTCAATGGTCCCGATAGGAAAGGGACAGCGTGAGCTCATAATAGGCGATCGTCAGACGGGAAAGACAGCAATAGCAATAGATGCTATCATAAATCAAAAGGGCAAGGACGTTATCTGTGTTTACGTTGCCATAGGTCAGAAAACCTCATCGGTAAACAGCATCTATGCAACTCTGAAAAAACACGGCGCTATGGATTATACGGTAATCGTTTGCTCGACTGCAAGCGAAACAGCACCTATTCAGTATATAGCGCCCTATACCGGAACTGCAATAGCCGAAGAGTTCATGTACAGCGGTAAGGACGTGCTTATAGTATACGATGACCTTTCAAAGCACGCCGTAGCCTACAGAACCATATCTCTTCTTTTGCACAGACCGTCGGGGCGTGAAGCTTATCCCGGAGATATATTCTATATTCACTCGAGATTGCTTGAGAGAAGCGCAAAGCTTTCAGAGAAGGCAGGAGGGGGATCTATAACCGCTCTCCCGATAATCGAGACTTTGTCGGGCGATATCTCCGCATATATTCCCACAAACGTAATATCCATAACGGACGGACAGATATATCTAGAGAGTGAGATATTCAATTCCGGTATGAGGCCTGCAATAAACGTAGGACTCTCGGTATCGAGAGTTGGCGGAAGTGCACAGTGCAAGGCTATGCGTAAGGTAAGCTCGAGAGTAAGACTTGAGCTTGCGCATTATCGTGAGATGGCACAGTTCAGCCAGTTTGGCGCAGATCTTGACAGCTCTACTCAGTCAGTAATATCCAACGGAGCAAGGCTTACCGAAATGCTGAGGCAGGATCAGTACAGTCCGATGAAGATGAGCCGTATGGTAATCATACTCGCCGTAATGACAGAAAATCTTGTTTCCGATATTAAGGTAAAGGACGTGCGTAGATTTATGGCCGGTTTTTTGGATGTTGTAGAGAAAAGAAAAAGACATATAATTGATAGAATTGAAAAAACAAACACTTTATCCGAGGATGATATGCAAGAGATAAAGGATTTTCTTAATACGTATAAGGAAAAGAAATGAATAATCAAGAATTAAAGCACCGCATCTCCGCCGTTAACGATACGGTAAAGATAACGAAAGCAATGCAGATGATAGCGGTATCAAAGATGCATAAAGCGAGAAAGAAGAGCGATGAAAGCTACCGTTATCTTGATGAGCTTACAAAAATGCTTTCTCTTATCGGTAAGGATATAGATCATCCCTACCTCAGATCCAATAAAAGTAACGAGAAGGCAGTTATGGTCGTTGCAGGTGATAAGGGACTTTGCGGTGACTACAATCTGCGGATATTTAAGGAAGCGGACCGTTTTATCGAAGAAAATAACGTAAAAACGGTTTTTGCCGTCGGACACGAATCGAGAGAGCATTTCAGAAGAAGCTCAAAGAGAATAAACAATGCGTATACTCATATGCAGGAGCCTCACGCATTTGATGCCGAAGCTGTAGCGTTTGACGTGCTTTCAATGTTTAATATGGGTGCCTTCGGTGAGCTGTATATAGTATATACAAAAACGCCAACACCCCAAAGTCAGCTTCCGCATATAAAAAAGCTTCTTCCGATAACCATTCCCGAAAATGCTGTGGGAAAGGATGACTCGGGGGTATCGATGGAGCCCTTTAGTAATGAAGCGGTTACTAAGTTTCTTGAACAGTATATTATGTCAGAGCTCTATTCCGCTCTTGCGGATAGCGATCTTGCGATAAATTATAAAAGGATGACCTCTATGAAGGAGTCTACCTCCAACGGAGAGGCTCTTATCGAGGAGCTTACCAAGGAGTATAACCATCGAAGACAGGAAAATATTACAAATGAGCTTATGGACGCAAGCTCGTCATCGGCAGGGGGAGATAACAGGTGAACAGAACGTATATAGGACATATAATCCAGATAATCGGCTCTGTTATAGACGTGAAATTTAACAGTCATATACCAAATCAGAATGAGCTTTTGATAGCGCACGGTGAGGATGAGGACGTGCGTATGGAGGTAATGGCTCATAGACCCGACGGCGTTTGCCGATGCATAGCGCTTCAGAGTGCAGACGGTTTGTCGAGAGGGATAGAGGTAGAAAGCACGGGAAGCTGTCTTACGGTAGCGGTAGGTGAACAGACTGTCGGAAGGGTAATGAGCGCACTCGGAGACCCGATAGACGGCGGCGAGGAGTTCAGCGGTAAAAGAATGGGAATATACAGAAAGGCCCCTTCTCTTATCGAGCAAAGCAGCGAAACCGAGATACTTGAAACGGGTATCAAGGTAATAGATCTTCTGACACCGTACGTTAAGGGCGGAAAGATAGGTCTTTTCGGCGGTGCGGGCGTAGGTAAGACCGTTCTTATACAAGAGCTTATATCTACTATTGCTACCAAGCATAACGGACGTTCCGTTTTTATAGGTGTCGGAGAGCGTAGCCGAGAGGGTTATGAAATGATAGAAGAGATGAGCGAATCGGGAGTGCTCAACAAGACCTCACTCGTGTTCGGTCAGATGAACGAATCTCCCGGAGCGAGAATGAGAGCAGCGTTCACCGGTCTTACCATGGCTGAATATTTCAGAGATCACGAAAGACAGGACGTTCTTCTGTTCGTTGATAATATATTCAGATACGTTCAGGCAGGCTCTGAAATATCCGCATTGCTCGGAAGAATGCCGTCTGCCGTCGGTTATCAGCCGACCCTTGCAAACGAGCTTGGTCAGCTTGAGGAAAGGATAACGAGTACAGTAAACGGATCTATAACCTCCGTTCAGGCGGTCTACGTTCCTGCAGATGACCTTACCGACCCCGCACCTGCAACCATATTCAGCCATCTTGACGCAACTACCGTTCTTTCAAGAAAGGTGGTTGAGCAGGGAATTTATCCTGCAATAGATCCGCTGGCATCCTCAAGCCGTATACTTGAGCCGGGAATAGTCGGAGAAGAGCATTATACAACTGCTCAAAGAGTGCTTGAAACGCTTCAGAAATATAAAGAGCTTCAGGATATAATCGCAATACTCGGTATGGAGGAGCTCAGCGAGGAAGACAAGCTGACTGTATACAGAGCAAGAAAGCTTCAGCGGTTTTTCTCTCAGCCCTTTTACGTTGCAAGCGTCTATACCGGTATGGAGGGAAGATACGTTCCGCTTGAAAAGACAATCTACGGCTGTAATGCCATACTTGACGGAAAATGTGACTCTATTCCCGAAAACGACTTTTATTTTATAGGTGATATTCACGATATCAAGGAGTTTAAGGACTGATGAAAACTCTTCATTTGGTCATGCGAAGACCCGATAAGCTTTTTTTTGAGGGTGACGTTGCTTACCTCAGAGTTACGCAAAGTGACGGGGACGATGGCAGAGCGGTCGATATATTTCCGGGCCATCTGCCCATGCTTATGAATCTTACCGTCGATATGGCCAAAATGGTGCATGAAGACGGAAGCGAAACGTTATTTGCTCATGGAAACGGAATGCTTAGCATTGAGCGTGACAGAGTAGTGCTTCTGAGTGATTTTATCGAATGGGAAGATAAAATAAACGCTGCTATCGAAAGAAGAAAAGCAGCAATGGAGCATGAGATGGACAGACGAAAGCAAAGCTTTGCGGAATACCGTAAAAGTAAGGTCAATTTGGCGAAGGAGCTTGTAAAACTGCAAAACTTAAAGCAATAATTGTCGATCAAATATGTCTATTTTCCACAAAAATATACTTGTAATTTGTATATGAAAGCAGCCTGTGTATTCACAGGCTGTTCATATTTTTAAGGTATACTGTACTTAGATAAAGAATACATCTTTATCTGCAAGCAAATCATATTGTTGAAAGGTGGCATGGAAAATGAAAATAACCTACACAGGCAGACAGATGGACGTTCCGGAAGATCTGAAGATACTGTTTGAGAAAAAGCTTCCTAAGCTTGACAAGTTCTTCTCGGATGACGCAAGTGCTACTGTAAAATTTTCACGCAAGAGAGGTAAAGAAACGATCGAGCTTACCATCTCAAGCGGCGGAACGCTTTACAGAAGCGAAAAGGAAAGCTCTACATTCCAATCTGCTTTTGACGAAGCTACCGATGCAATTGAACGCCAGATTCGCAAGAATAAAACACGCTTGGAAAAGAGACTTCGCGAGGGTGCGTTCAGTGCGGACAGACCCGAGGATATCTACGCTGAGGAAAGGTCTTACAGCATTCATAAAAAGGTCTTTAAGCTAAGACCGATGACTGCAGATGAAGCGATCCTTCAGATGAATCTTCTGGACCATGAATTCTACGTTTTTGACAATGCCGAGACGGGCACGGTAAGCGTAGTATACAGAAGACTTGACGGAGATTACGGGCTTATAGTCCAAGACTGATAAAACTAAAGGGTGCAAAACGCACCCTTTTTTGTTTGCAAAATTGTTACGAATGAAAGGGTATATTGGGCTAATTATTGTTGAAATAAATATAATTGTGTGGTATAATGAATTCAACAAAGTTGAATTCAGCTGAATTCGCCTAAAGGCGCTTTATTTACCCTATAAAGAAGGACGGATACAATGAAATACAAGGTTGCACTTATTATAAGCATACTCGCTTTGATTTCCCCAATATGTTCAGCAGTAATTATGCCTTTTTTTGAGCCTGAGATCGCTGAAGCCATATTGGGCGGATTGCTTGTTGGTTGTGTTATTGGAAGTGTTTTGGGTATTGCTTCCTTAGTTATCAGCAAATGCAAAAGTCGCTTGATAAACGCTTTCTCAATTATACCGATGTGCCCGTTGGCGCTTTATTTGTTATTGTTTATTCCACGTTTATTCTATATCTAATGTGTGAGTTATCGGAGAAATATGAAGATAGGAAATACGGAAATTAAGCATGGGGTAATGCTCGCTCCTATGGCAGGGGTGACCGATCGCTCCATGCGTGCTTTATGCATAGAATTCGGTGCAGAATATACCGTTACCGAAATGATATCCGCCAAGGCTATGCACTATAAGGATAAAAAAACGGATATTCTTTCCTCTGTTACAAAGGAGGAATCTCCCATAGCTATACAGATATTCGGAAGAGAGCCGGATATAATGGCTGAGGCGGCGGCAGAGCTTGAGAGAAGGGGCGGAATAGCCGCAATAGATATAAATATGGGCTGTCCGGCGCATAAGATAATCAGCAACGGAGAGGGCAGTGCTCTTATGAGAGAGCCCGAGCGAGCAGGTCTGATAATACGTGAGGTAGCCTCGGCAGTAAAGCTTCCGGTAACCGTAAAAATAAGAAGCGGTTGGGATGAGGATTCACGCAATGCTCCCAAGGTCGCCGAGATAGCAGAAAAAAACGGAGCGGCTGCCGTGTGCGTTCACGGAAGAACGACTGCGCAGATGTACCGTTTTCCGGTTGACAGAGATATTATAAAAGAAACGAAAAATGCTGTGTCTATACCCGTTATCGGAAACGGTGGAATACTCACGGCGGGTGATGCTCTCGTTATGATAGAGGAGACGGGGTGCGACGGTATTATGCTGGCGCAGGGAGCCTGCGGAAATCCGTGGCTTTTTGCGGAGATAAACGCCGCAATAGACGGAGCAGAATACATCTCACCTACCAAAAGCGAAAGGCTTGACGTTGCAATAAGACACGCACGGTCGCTTATTCTTGAAAAGGGAGAATATATAGGTGTGAGAGAGGCAAGGAAGCATCTTGCCTGGTATACCAAGGGAATGGAGGGCTCGCCTGCTTTCAGAGGCAGAATAAACTGCGCCGAGAGCGAATCTGAGCTTATAGAGCTTATAAATACTTTAAGATAAGGAGGATCTTGCCGCATGAGTGATGCTAATAACGGTCTTTGCGAAAAACTGAATCTTGATGCTGATACCGATGCTCTGACTGTTGAGCGTGCGGCAAGAGGCGATGACGACGCATTTGAGGAGCTGGTACGTAAATACGAGTATTTCGTATATAACGTAGCTTTTCAGATACTGAAAAATGCAGAGGATGCGTCAGACATAGCGCAGGAATCGTTCTTAAAGGCGTATAAGTCGATAAAGACCTTCAGAGGAGACTGTAAATTCAGCAGTTGGCTGTACAGAATAGTATCGAACACCTCAAAGGATTATCTTCGTTCTAAAAAGACAAGCGCGTCCGTTTCTCTTTATGAAACCGACGAGGACGGAGAGGAGCGTGAAATATCGATACCCGATACCGATATCGGCGGTGACCCGGAACGCTCGCTTCAGCGTGACGAGGAGATAGCAATGGTAAGGCGGGCTATAATGAGCCTTCCCGAGAAGCACAGAGAGATAGTGGTGCTCAGAGATATTGAAGGAATAAGCTATGACGATATAGCGGAAATGTTAGGTCTTGAAAAGGGCACTGTAAAGAGCAGACTTAACAGAGCAAGACAAGCCTTAAAAGAATACATAATTAAAGGGAACTTTTTGTAGAAGGCTTCGTCTAAAGGTTTGGAATAAACGGGAAAGGAGAGCGAAATGAGCATGAGCGATATGTGCGATATTATAAAAAACAGACTGTTTGATTATATAGACGGCGAGCTTGACGATGCATCAAGGGCAGAGCTTGAAGAGCATATTGATAACTGCCCCGAATGCAGAAAAGAATTTCAGGATTGCCTTGCAACAATAAAGCTTTTGCACACAGCGAGGGAGATACCGCCTAAGGATATAGCTTCATCGGTAATGACACAGGTGCGCAGTATGACCAAAACCAAGAACAAGCTTCGCAGAATGCGCATTCTGACGTCGGTTGCGGCATCGATAGTTGCGGTAACGGCATTGACTGCAGTAGCGGTCAAGATCTCTCCCTATCTTACAGATAATAAAAGTGTGGATGACGCTTCGGAGGGAATGGGAGCACGCCTATATTCCTCGTATAATTACAGTGCAAGCGCAGATGATAAAGCTGATTCTGTAGTTTTTTATGAAGAAGAGCTTGAAATATGCGAAGCCGAGGTCGAGGACGTAAAAGAAAAGGGAAGCTTTGATTCATACGACGGAGCTGTAGATGCAGATACGGGCTGTGCGGAAACCATGGCTGAAACGACGTATCCGTTATATTCGGATGACTATTTTGCAAGCGTTGATGGTGAAGCACAGATAGAAGAAGCCGAAGAAGAGGCGGAAGAATGCGCACCCGAGTGTATTGTAACGACGCAGAATAGCGAATACTGCAACGACGTATGCATGCGCAATATGATATATAATATAGAAGCAGAAGCGGTTACTCTCAACTCTATGCTTGGAAACGTATCCAATTCGGTAATCGAGCCCTTCACGTTAGATTGAATAATAAAAAGCGACAGTTAAGTACAGATTCTCATAAGGATGAAAATACCCCGACAGATTTTTAATGGTCTGTCGGGGTAAACTATTCAACAAATTGGAATTTGTCGTAAAACGACTATATTTTAATCTTCTGGTCTCGAATTGTTAGGCTTAGGGATTCCATTTTCATCTCTATTTATTGGCGTTGCTTTAAGGTGGAACGTGATACTTTTACAGGGGCAAGGTAAATCCATTTCATATTTTTCTTTCATACCTCTATATGTAAAGTCTCCACCACAACGGATAACTTCACACCATGTGAACAGTTCTGTCATCACCCTTGGACACATCCCTGCGGGACATTCATATGAAAAAACGAACCTGTCTCCTTTTTCTATACCGAGTCTGCAATGTCCTGCTTTGCCATCGATAGCGGTTAATTCAAACTCCCAATCCTCTACTACCCATTTTCTCATATTATATTCTCCTCAAATTCTTATTTATCGTTTTGTTTAACGCCTGCTTCGCATTTGTATTGCAAATACTTCGGCATAGTCCATACCCCTAAGGATGCACATATCCCAAGGCTTCCTCTGCACAACTTGGTGCAGTCCACTCTCGGAGGGGGCTTATTTGTCAGTTCTATTATAACACAAATCGACAGAGAAAACAATCTCTCTGTCGCGATTTGTAAACATACTTATGAGAAAGCTCGCAAAATGTCGCTTTTTCGTTTGTAGAGTGTATTCTATATCATTTATGTATTACGTTGGGTGAATTTCCAAGAAGCTCGTCGACCGAAACACCGAGTATGCGTGCGATCTCAGAAAGGAACTGAATATCCGGACAGCATAGTGCTCGTTCCCATTTTGATACAGCTTGATGCGAAACTCCGAGTGCCCTTGCAACATCTGCTTGAGTAAGCCCTTTTTGCTTCCTGAGAAAAACAATCTGATCACTTAATTTTTTATTGATAATATCACTTCCTAATTTTTATCGGCAAAGACGGCAATCGGACGAAAATCATAATTTCGCTTCTTAAACAGACGTTTTTAATTCATTTCTGCTCTTTTCAAGTGCGGTTTTCCTAAACTTCGCAGGGGTAGTCCCAGTATGCTCCTTAAATACACGGTTAAAATGCTGGACCGTTTTAAACCCGACCATATTGGCTATTTCCTTTATAGGAACGTCGGTAAAGGCAAGCTGTTTTTCAGAAACAGAAACACGGTATCTCATCAGATATTCCATTGCCGTGCATCCAAGCTCTTTTTTCATTAGCACCGTTAACGTAGTGTGATTAACTCCGATGTTGGACGATATGTCCGACAGGGTTATATTTTTTCCGTAATTTCCTTCAATATAGAAAATGGCATCACGAAGCTTTGGGTCGTTAGGTATGCGAGTTCCGTTATTCATAAGCTCGCCAAGGTCGTAGTTTATAAATCCGTACATACGCTCAAGCGCTATCAGCATCTCCATAAAATAGGAACGGCATCGGCAGGACCAATACAGATCGTGCGGATCCTCAAGCTCCTCGATCATATGCTCAGTGCAGTTCTCTATCATAGCAGTCTGTGACTCGCTCATCTGAACTATATGTACCTTATCTATAAAAGGCTTGAGCATAAACATATCGTGCGCAGTGGCAATATCGGGATAATCCTTTGAGTAAACAAGCTCAAACGTCATATTGATATTAAGGAATTTCGGATGAAAGTAAATACAGGTATATTCTGCATTTGCATTTGACGTAAACACGGGAGCTTCCTGCTCGTTAAAGCATAGAAATGAGGGAGCGCATGCCGAAAAGCTCTGAGCGCCGACGGTAAAATCAAGTCTTCCCTTGGTCAGCACAATCAAAAGAAAGCACTCGCCTTTGATATCGATACTGTCAAGAGAGCCGTCCTTTATGCATTTTACCAAAGCAATCTTGCCTTCATTGTGTTTTCTGCCTACGGTTATGTGTTCCATCTTCTACCTCCCTCCGTTTGACTTTTTCCTTTTTATTTTACCATAATAATACCATCTGCACAATAAGCGTTGTTTATCTGCTTTTAAATTTATTTTATCTCATATTAAACCGCATACAATTTTATTGTGAGTTTGTTGACAATCTTACTTTTGATTGAAAGCGTACTGACGTAATTTGTAAAAAGTGCACACAAAAAGCATTTAACTTTTGTGTGCACGTTATATATGAGTGAGTATCTGTTATTTATCTGTATTTAAACGCTGTACGGTTTTGCCGTCGGACACAAGAATGACAGTTCCTTCAATATCCGTTCTGAAAACGGTTATCTGCTTTTCGGAAAGAAGGTCGCTTACCTCATCGTGAGGATGACCGTATTCGTTTCCTTCAGCACAGCTTATGACTGCAACTGCAGGGGCAACCGTGTTTATAAAATCCCTGCTACTTGAGGTTGACGAGCCGTGATGACCGACCTTGAGCACGTCACTGCTAAGGGTTGCCGAGCCGTACCGCTCGAGCATCTCATATTCGTTTATCTTTTCGGCATCTCCCGTGAACATAAAGGAGTTATCGCCGTATGTAAGCTTAAGCACTATACTGTAATGATTAAGCTCGTCGTAGGCATTCATTATCGGAGATAATATCTTTACCGAAGCCTCTCCGAGATCAAAGCTGTAATCGGGCTCGGAGAAGATAACGTTTGCTCCGCTTTCATCTATCGCAATAAGGAAATTCTCATAGGTCTTTGAGGTATGCGTGCAATCGGGGATTATGAAGTTTTTGATCTCTATATTTTCAATAACGTCAAGAGCTCCGCCGATATGGTCCTCGTGAGGATGCGTGAAAACTGCGTAATCGAGGGATCTTATATCCATAGCCTCAAGATAGGCAACCACGTCGTCACCTGCTGACGTCGGACCTGCGTCTATCAGCATTGAATGTCCGTCAGGCGTGGTAACGAGCGCACTGTCGCCCTGACCGACGTCAATATAGCTTACGGCAAGATTGCTTTGCAGAGCCTCGTTTTCAACTACGGTGTCGGAAAAAGCATCCGATATATCGTTGCTTGAAAAATGCTTGAATAGCAGAAGTATTACTGCAAGAACCAATGCTGATATTATTTCAGCAGTGAGCTTCTTTTTTGATCTGTAGCTTCTTCCCATAATATCTCCTTATCTAAAAACGTTTTTTCTTACCGTCCTGCAGATAAATACCGCAGGTATACAAAGTATAAACCATATAGCAGAATATAAAAGGCAGACCTGACCGAACAGGTTAAGCTTCATCTTTGAGTAGTCCCATACGTTCCAGTTGAGCATACGGTTTACTATAATGCCGGTCACAAATTCAACTGCAGTGATGAGCGCACTTCCGGCAAGGCAGATCTGCCACAGCTTTTTGCCGACCATACGCATGTCTGCGAAGTAAAGGCCTATAAGGCATATACCTCCGCAAACTGACATGGTCCAGTGGGTAAAGCCTCTCCACATAATTTCTATAAGACTGTACCCCACAGAGCCAATGCCGTATAAAACGGCACACTTTCCGAAGGTTTTGATTTTTTTATCGGTTATCATTTATTATCACCCGAAAATTAGGGTGCTCAGATAACCTCAAAAAAATTACAAAATAGGATAATTTATTTTACGATAGCTTGTCTTAATTTTTTGAGCTTTTTGTTTTTCAGCACAGTGCTGATAACGGCGTAAGCTACAAATACGGCAATGCTTGATATCGATACCATACCGCCGACAGTAACGCAAGACGGCTTGTATTCAAGCATTATCTCGTGCTCGCCTGCTTCAAGCTCTGCAGAAAGCAGGGAATCAAGAGATTTTATAATGGGTGTTTCAATACCGTCAACCGTAAGCACCCAGCCCTCGTCGTAGGGGATGGTGGTAAGCATAAGCGTACGGTCATTCGGTACGGTTATATTTCCCTTGACTTTAGTATCGTCAAACTCGGTAACGTCAAGCTGTGCAGACGCTATATCTGTCATAGCTACGTCAAGCGCACTCTCGTCAAGCGAGAAGAAGTAGGGAACACCGCTTCTCAGATAAAGATTATCGTCGTCAAGTGTAAGTGATACCGAGATATCCCTTGAAGTGTCGAAAACGCCGAGATATATTATTCTGTCGGTATCGTTTCCGAAGACCGTTCCCATAGAAATACCGTCAGATGTGAGCTGTGCCTCTCTGTTATAATCAGAGGGGAAGTAAACGTACACCTCCTCGTTTGCAGGAACGGTAACGATAAAGGTAAGCTTTGAGGTTTTTGCCGAGTTTATGGGAGTATACTTGAGATGCTTGCTCGTGTAGGTGCTGTCAAGATTTACTCTTTCGGGATCGGAGGTGGGAATCTCTTTAAATATTACGGTATCTTTGCCGGATATCTCCGATACAAGCTCATTCATAAAGATAAAGGGAGATACCGATTCCTCAACGTTTATGCCGTGCAAACCGTCTGTCGAGCAGTATCCGATTGAAAGGGCATATGGATTTATATAGGAATAAACGAGGTCTTCATCATTCTTTGATATGGGCTGATATACTGTCTTGTCGGGGTCAGATCCGTACATAATATACTTTATGCCGAGGAGTGAATCCGAAACGGGAGTACCGCCGAGATATTTTGACCAGTGGGATTTTGATGCATATCCCATTCTGTTGAGAAGTGTAATGACCGATGCGTTGAGCGTAGAGGTGGAGCTTGAAATGCCGTTCATATCAAGCGCCATTGCGTCGTTTGTCTTTCTGTGGAATTCCTTTTCCATTCGGTAGAAGGGCTGAGTCTCGTTTTCCTTTATTGCCTCTACCTCGGGAACGAATCTGTCGAGGAATGCTTCGTATTTTGACTTTCCGCTGTAAACAACGTCATCGTCAAGCGCAACCAGCTCAAGATAACCGGACAGGAACATCTCTCCGGCAACTATAAGGGTCATCATAATTATAGCAGACTGACGCAGGTATTTATTCTTTGCCACCCATATGAACGTAAGGTAGATGATAAGAGCTAAAACGGTAAACCATACGGTCTTCATATCCTCTATATACTCAAGATCGAGCTTCTGAAGTACGAAGGCAAAGCCTGCTATCAACCCTCCCGTAAGTCCAACCGTTTTGAAGCTGAGAGCGTCAAGGTCCGAAAATGCCTTGAAGGCAAAGGTTATGAGCAAAAAGCAGAACATAAAGCTGTATCTGTAGTTCAGCCAGTTGGGCTTCTGCATGCCGTGCCAGAATATATCT
>JAZSMJ010000054.1:0-7304 GCA_045535815.1 Eubacteriales bacterium | reverse complement strand
GCAAGCGCTCCCGTACATAATGAAATACAACGGCAAGATAGTGGTTATCAAATACGGCGGAAACGCTATGATAAACGACGAGCTTAAGGAGCAGGTAATGGAGGATATCGTCCTTCTGCATCTTATAGGGGTAAAGGTCGTTTTGGTGCATGGCGGAGGCCCCGAGATAACCGATATGCTTAAAAAGATAGGTAAGGAGTCGGTGTTCGTTGACGGTCTGAGAGTAACCGACAAAGAGACGGCTGACATAGTACAGATGGTCCTTGCAGGAAAGATAAACAAAAGTCTTGTTAACCTCCTTCAAACCAAGGGCGGTAAGGCGATGGGTATATCCGGTATGGACGGCCATATGATAAGAGCCGAGATGAAGGATGAAAGATACGGATACGTCGGCAGGATAACCGACATCAATATAGAGCCGATAACCGACCTTCTCGAGAAGGGATATATTCCCGTAGTTTCTACCGTCGGTTGCGATAAAGAAGGCAATTCATATAATATTAACGCAGATACTGCAGCATCGCACATCGCAGGAGCGATGCATGCCGAAAGACTTATTTCTATGACCGATATCGCAGGTGTGCTCAGCGATAAGGACGATCCCGATTCGATAATCAAGTGTATGACCGTCTCCCAGGCAAAGGGGCTGTTTGAAACGGACGTTATCTCGGGCGGAATGATACCCAAGGTAGAGTGCTGTATAGACGCTATAAACCTCGGTGTCAAGAAGGTCATTATACTTGACGGAAGAGTTCCTCACGCAATACTTATAGAAACACTTACCGATGAGGGTGCCGGAACTATGGTCATAAGCGACAGCGATTCGGAATACGAATAATAAACAGAAAAGATATTGGAGAATATCGTATGAACGTAAAAGAGCTTGATGCAAAATATATAGAAAATACCTATGCACGTTTTCCCGTGCAGATAGCTTCGGGAAAGGGAAGCATAGTTTATGATGAGAGCGGACGTGAATATATAGATATGGGCACGGGTATTGCGGTCAACACCTTCGGTGTTGCGGACGAGCAGTGGATAAGCGCAGTCACCGACCAGCTATCAAAGGTGCAGCATACGTCAAATCTGTACTATTCACAGCCCTGCGCAGAGCTTGCTAAGATGCTTTGTGAGCGCACCGGTGCGGAAAAGGTCTTTTTTTCCAATTCGGGAGCAGAGGCAAACGAGTGTGCAATAAAGACTGCAAGAAAGTACGCCGCACTAAAAAAGGGAGCAGATACCTATACCGTAATAACCCTTAAAAACAGCTTCCACGGCAGAACGGTGACCACTCTTGCCGCAACCGGTCAGGACGTTTTTCACCACGATTTTCTTCCGCTGACAGACGGATTCGTCTATGCCGATGCAAATGATATCGAGTCGGTGAAGAAGCTGATAAGCGAGAATAAGGTTGCCGCCGTTATGATGGAATTCATACAGGGTGAGGGTGGTGTTCTGCCGCTCGATCATGATTTCGTCAAGGGCGTATTTGAGATAGCCGAAAAAGAGGATATACTCGTTATTGCAGACGAGGTGCAGACCGGAAACGGTAGAAGCGGCCAGCTTTACGCCTATATGAACTACGGCGTTACTCCCGACATCGTGACCACCGCAAAGGGTCTGGGAGGGGGACTTCCGATAGGCGCAACGCTGTTTTATAAAAAAACTGCCGGTGTGCTTGTATCCGGCGATCACGGCTCGACCTTCGGTGGAAATCCCGTATCCTGCGCAGGTGCTGTATCGGTGCTTTCGAGAATAGACGGTGAGCTTCTTTCACAGGTGAGAGCAAAATCGGAGCTGATATTCAAAACGCTAAGCGGTGCTAAGGGTATAAAAAGCATCAGCGGGATGGGGCTTATGATAGGTATCGAATGCGAAGGAGACGCATCTGATATCATAACCAAATGCCGTGAAAAAGGCGTTTTAGTCATAAAAGCCAAGAACAAGGTAAGACTCCTTCCGGCACTCAATATCCCGACGCAAACGCTTGAACGAGCGCTATCCGTAATAAAAGAAGTATGTGAAAAAGCCGCAGTTTGAACTGCGGCTTTGCCTATTTTAAAAATTATAAAAAAGTGCTTGACAAAACGGTTTTTATATGATAGTATATATGGGTACTCCAAAGACAGCAGGTTTAAAGGTAAAAACATAGTTTTTCCTGCCGAGGAAAAGGCTCGTTTTTTGATCGAGTTTGGCATATTTTGCCGTTGAAATAAATATTTTATTTTAACTTTCCGTCGGTGTGTTATGTTTGGAGTAACATAACAATTCAACGGATTTTTTTATTGGGAGGTGAAAAAATATGCCAAGTAAGAAGATTTTGGAAGAAAAGCAGGAAATGGTGAAGGCTCTCAGCGAAAAGCTTCAGAGCGCAGTTTCGGGTGTTCTCGTTGATTACACAGGTATAACTGTTGAAGACGATACAGCTCTTCGTAAGGAACTTCGTGCAGCAGGCGTAGAGTACAAGGTTTATAAGAATAAGCTTTGCTCCAGAGCTTGCGAAAACGTAGGCTTCGGTGAAATGGTTCAGTACCTCAACGGTATGTCCGCTATCGCTATAAGCACAAACGATCCGATCGCTCCTGCAAAGATAATCAAAAAGTATACCGACAAGATTGAAACATTCAATATCAAGGCCGGTTTCATTGACGGTGCAGTAGTTGATGCAGCAGCAGTTAACGAGCTTGCTGACATTCCTTCAAAGGAAATACTCATCGGAAAGATGCTCGGAAGTCTCCAGTCCTCTCTCTACGGCCTCGCTTACGTATTGCAGGCTAAGATCGATAAGGACGGCGGTGCCGATGCTCCCGCAGAGGCTCCTGCAGAAGAAGCTGCAGAGGCTCCCGCAGAAGCGTAAGTCTTACGCTTAAATTTTACTATTAATTATAGAAAAACGGAGGTAATTTAAAATGGCTACAGAAAAGACAACAAAGCTTTTAGATGAAATAAAAGAATTAACTATACTTGAACTTGCGGATCTCGTTAAGGCTCTCGAAGAAGAGTTTGGTGTTTCCGCAGCTCCCGTTGCAGTTGCAGGCGCAGCAGCTCCCGCAGCAGCAGCTGAAGAAAAGACAGAGTTCGACGTTATCCTTAAGGAAGCAGGAGCTAAGAAGCTCGACGTTATCAAGGTTGTTCGTGAGCTCACAGGTCTCGGACTTAAGGACGCTAAGGACCTCGTTGAGAGTGCTCCTAAGGCTATCAAGGAAGGCGCTACTAAGGAAGAAGCAGAAGCTATCAAGGCTCAGCTCACAGAAGCAGGCGCAGTTGTTGAACTTAAGTAATTTCTTTCTTACAAAATCCGCTTGAATTGAAGATCCGCACACTTTCTGTGTGCGGATCTTTTGCGCTTTGCTGGGGTGCGCTTGGGGAGGATTTATATGGGGGAACCCTTTTTACAAAAAGGGTTCCCCCATACCTCTTCCCAAAAACTTTTGGGACATTTTCCTTGGTCAGTGCTAACATAGCGGAACAGAGGCGCTTTTTGCCGGTCTGATGTTTCCTACGGTGGCACCAAGGCACCGCCCTACAAAGTATCGCTATCTTTTTACGAACGTTCGATTATAGGCGCAAGATTAACGATATGTTTCCCTTTTTTCTTTTTGGCATATTTATATGCCTTGTAAGCACCGCTATTTTCTCGCTCTTCAACGCAGAAAACAATAAAATCGCTTTGGTCTATCATAGCACAATTTCGATAATAAATGCTTTTATACCAACCTTCGAATGTTGGAACAAGATATGTAATCTCGTCATAATCTTCCCGGTTGAAATAGCGTGTGTTCTTTCGCAGATAGCGTTCCTGAGGAACACAATAAATCCGTTTTAATATGAGTTCGGGCTCATCGTGGTTTATTTTAGTAACGATTTTATAGCAAAGATCATCAAAATCTCCATAACCTCCAAAATAAAAGATCCTGCATCCGAAATTCACCAATTTCATAATTTCTGCAGCGGTGCTCTTATATAAATCATCTGTAATCTGAATGTCTCGGTGCCCAAAAAACGAACAGATATATTCTTCCATACTAACAAAAAAGGTGCCATCCCGCAAGGATGGCACCGTAGAATACCTCTCGCGTAGTTGTCACACTAACAGAACATCCTTGTTGAAGGGAATATCTTGCGATACGGTATATCTACCAAAAGATATAGTATCCCCTTCAAAAAGGCATAATACGACCATTAGGATGCTTTTATTCTGTTAATGTGACATATATAGTATATCACTTCCTTTTGCTTTTTTCAATATATAAAAATAAAATGTTTTATATGTATGAGATTATAGCGGAACAGAGGCGCTTTTTCTTTGAATGAGCAGGCGCAAAGAAAAAGGTCGATCAAAATTTTCAAATAATAGCTATGTTAGCACAACACGCCCCTCTCATTCCTGCCGAGAGGGGCGTGTCCTACCTTTACGATATTGGGTTATCTATTAAGCTTAAGATTGTATTTTTAAAGTTTTTCCGGGGTGCAGGGGCGGCTTTTTTCAAAAAGAGCCCCTGAGAGTTCTCCCAACTTTTTGAAAAAGTTGGGTAATAAAATAAAGCCGCCTTATTGGCGGCTATATTTTATTCTATCCTTCGTAATTATTAATCTTACGCTTGTTCGAAATCGTCCTTGCCAACTCCGCAAAGAGGACAAGCGAAATCCTCGGGAAGATCTTCAAACTTTGTGCCGGGCTCTATGCCGAGATCGGCATCACCCAAAGCCTCATCGTATTCCCAACCGCAAACACTGCAAACGTATTTCATAATATTAAACCTCCAAAAAATTATTTTTCTTTATAATAGAGCATACAATGGCAGTAGCCCTCGAATTCGGGATCATCCATCTGTTCTCTGAATTCACGGCATATGCACTTGTTATCCTCAATTTTTTCTAATCTGCACGGACAGTATCCGCCGTTCTCCTTCATTTTATTCTTTAAAGAGAGAACGAATTCTTTGTCTGGGTTAACCTTTATTTTTGACATATCTGCCTCCATATTTTTTTGCATTTTTATATTGCAAAATTGAAAAATACAGTATATAATATTGGTAGAAATTGTTAAAATCAAAAAATACTGTCCTTTTATTTGTATTATACACCGTGAATGTTAATAAATAAAGTGATTTCGTCACAGTTTTTCAAATAAATTTGTTTTATAATATAACCGTAACGAAACAAAGGAGGCAAATATAATGGCAGTAATTAAACTTACGAAAGAAAATTATTCAGAACTTATAGAAAACAGCAGCATCCCCGTGCTGATAGACTTTTTTGCAACGTGGTGCGGCCCCTGCCGAATGCTCTCCCCTATTATTGAGGAGGTATCCGACGAGGCAAACGGTAAATACCGTGTGGTACAAGTAGACGTTGACGAACAGCCCGAGCTTGCATCCCGTTATCATATAACGGTTATACCGACGCTGGTTGTAGTCAAGGGTGGCAAAACGGTAAATCAGTCTACTGGATACATCCCCAAGGAAAAGGTGTTACAGCTGCTGGATATCTGATAGAAGCAGGGTGATATCGTGATAAAGGATCTTCCTTTTTATAATGACTTTACTTGTGAACAGAAGGAAATACTTGACCGATCGGTCAATTCTGTAAGCTACGCAAAGGGGCAGCTTGTGCATACGCACGACGGGCACTGTCTCGGAATGCTCTACGTAGTAAGCGGAAAGATATGTATTTCTATGATGTCAGACGAGGGAAGGGAGATCGTTCTGTTTCGATTGGGACCGGGTGAGGTGTGCGTCTTATCGGCGTCATGCGTGCTCAGGCAGATAGCCTTTGAGGTCCATATAGAAGCGGAAGCAGATACCCAAACACAGATATTGCCGTCACACGTGCTTCTTCAGCTGATGAATGAAAATCAGAGTTTGGAGAGCTGGGTTTATAAGCTTGCGACCGAGCATTTCTCGGACGTTATGTGGACTATGCAGCAGATACTCTTCTGCGGATTTGACAGCAGACTTGCATCCTATCTTTACGATGAGATGCTGAGCACGGGCTCGCAGGAGCTCAAGGTAACTCACGAGCAGATCGCAAAGCATACCGCTTCTGCGAGAGAGGTGGTTACCCGAATGCTCAAGCGCTTTGCCGATGACGGTATAGTGAGTGTCGGTAGAGGAAGCGTAACCGTAATTGACGCTAAGGCGTTAAAAAAATTGATAAAATAATTTTAAGAAATAAAAGGAGAAACTGAAAATGAAAAAATGGAAATGTTCAATATGCGGAGAAGTAGTAGTAGGAGATACAGCGCCTGAGGCATGCCCTCTTTGCAAGGCACCTGCTGAAAAGTTTGTAGAGATCGTAGAAGACGGCGAGCGCACATGGGCAGCTGAGCACGTTGTAGGTGTAGGCAAGGCAGAGGGCGTTCCGGAAGAGATCATCGAAGGTCTCAGAGCTAACTTCAACGGCGAATGCACAGAGGTTGGTATGTATCTTGCAATGGCAAGAGTTGCACACAGAGAAGGCTATCCCGAAATCGGTCTTTACTGGGAAAAGGCAGCATACGAGGAAGCAGAGCACGCTGCAAAGTTTGCAGAGCTTCTCGGAGAGGTTGTAACAACTTCTACAAAGAAGAACCTCGAAATGCGTGTTGAAGCTGAAAACGGCGCAACAGCAGGTAAGTTTGACCTCGCTAAGATGGCAAAGCAGCTCAATCTCGACGCTATCCACGACACAGTTCATGAAATGGCAAGAGACGAAGCAAGACATGGTAGAGCGTTTGAAGGTCTTCTCAAGAGATATTTTCAGTAAGATTTGCACAAAATAAACCCTATAATATAGCATAATTTTGAGGTATTCTGCAATAAATGCGGAATGCCTCATTTTTTAGCCGAGTGACACGGTGTGTATTTTACACACCGCACACACCCTAAAAAACACACCATTTTCGGCGGTGTGTGTATGGCTGGGTGTAAAACAAATACACACTTTTTACACACTGCCAGACCGCCCAGAATGCCCCACAATGCGATTTAAGGCATTTACCACAGCAATACTGTATTGGCGCTTAAAGTCGCTTAAAATAAGCCACAGGGCAATTACAGGGCAAAACAACAGGCGCAGAGGTCTAAACCTCTGCTCCTTATCTGGTCGACTTATTGGAATTTATCGTTATAATTGATTTAGAAATTCATCGGCTTCTTTTCGAGCTTTAAAAATATAAATATTTTTATGAGAATATTTATCCAATAATTCCATTACCTTGGGTCTGCTTTGGCAAGTATAGTTTTTTATAAACTCAATAAATTCGGTATCTTCTTCATCTTCGTTTTCTATCCACGGCATATCAGTTCTTGCTTTTCCTCTTC
>JAZSMJ010000011.1:0-47860 GCA_045535815.1 Eubacteriales bacterium | reverse complement strand
TACCATCGATATTGCAAAAAATGCAGAACATCTCTATTATAATGCACGCTCTCTCCCCCAGGCTCGCATTCGCTCGACAGCTCCGTCCCGGAGGGAGCCATACGGCGGCAGCAAGCCACCGCCCTACAACTAGAAGGTAACACCTCGTGCAAACATCCCCGGGCGGATATGGAAGGTCGCCCCTACGGTGACATATTTATAATTTCCCACCATTTTTCACACGGCGGGTGCGCAAAGTTTTTATCAAAAACAGTTGACAAAATGAGCTTTATCCTTTATAATTGAAATAGAAAAAGGCAAGACCTCAAACGGTTATGCCAAAAGAATGTATTTATAAAAATAACGCTTCATTTGACGGTGGGCGTTATTTTTTTATGGTCAATGCTAATGAAAGCAATAAAATTAACATAAAGGTGATTATGTAATTTTCATCCATAAGCTATCACCTCCTTTGCAAGAGATGATGGCATAACCGCCCAGTTTTTACACTGTTTTCAGTCTTACCTTTTCGTCGGATCTATCCGACGAAAACATTATACACTATATTTTATACTATTTCAACATATTTTTATAAAAAAGGAACACCGCACCTACGCAAAACATCCTCCGACCACGATATACGGTCGGAGGATGTAAAAAAATATAAGCAGTTGCTAAATCTTTCAGCAAGCAGTCTGTATTGTGAAAGTTTTTGCGCCACTTTTTTCAAAAAGTGGCAAGAGATTACTTACCGCCACCGGCGGTGAGGAATCCTTTTCCCCACGTTTTCAAGAATCTCCTCGCACAAGCCTCACTCGCCAAAGGCTGCGGCGAGCTCATTCTGAGCGGAGGAGGCGTGGTAGCCGTAGGCCTGCTCGACGGTAGTGCCCAGCTTAACGGCAGAGCGCACGGCAAAGCGTGTAGCGTTTTCGAGCTTGCCGTAGGAAACGGCAAACATATTGGCAAAATCGAACCTCGAGCCCTCGATAATAAGATCGAGCATGAGAGCCGAGGAGTTATCCCTCAAAACGTTGTTTATCTTATCGGTGTAGTAGGCCTCTTCAACGTGACCGTACGAGGCGGCGTTCAGCGCCTGAAGGATCATACCGGTGCTTTCGGTGTTGCTGTTGTTTTTTATAACGGCAAGCACGGTCGCATCGGGATCGACGTAGGTCGAGTAGCCCTCCTGCGCAGTATCAAGCTTTGGCAGGGGCAGAATCCCCCAATCGCTTTCCATATTCTTGAACCACGACGATGCACCCAAACGGTAAATATAGAACATCACGTCGCCGCCGTAGAAGCCGCCCGAAGCCCTCGACTGATCCTCGTCCGATATCTCGGGATAGACCAGACTGCTATCGCCTATAAGCGCCGACAGAAACGATACCATGCTCTCTGCCCTCTCACCGCTGTAGGTCACCTTAGGAACAAGACCTGCACCTGTGGTAACGTACCTCTCGCCGCTCGAAGCAAAGGCAGTGTCGATAAATCCGCTGAGCGTGGTGTTGTAAGCGTATCCGTAAATGCCGCCGTTTAGGTCTGAGCTGACCGTCTTAACGGCGCTGACCAGCGCATCCCAGGTCCACTCACCGCCGAGCGCCTGAGTGTAAAGATCGAGCGAGTGATCCTCTGCCACGTCCTTGTTGAAAAATACTGCGTAGCAAAAGTCACGGTTCTGACTTGCCGCACCCGACACCGCAAAGGTGTCGTGCATGGCGCTCATCTGCTCGATGGCGTCGTGATCGTAATAGTCTGCACCGTAGGACGTGTAGGGCAGACTGTGCATATTCATAAGAAGCGAATTTGCCTGAAAAAGACCGAGCGTCCTCTGCGGAATGGCAATAATATCGGCGTAGTACATACCCGCCTTGACCGCTTCTCTAACCTCGCTGTAAAGCTCGGCGGCAGTCCGCTGATTTACGACTATCCTGGTGTTGTACTTCTGCTCGACCATGCGGTTTCGCTCAATGCGAGCCGCACTGACCGCACTTGAGGAGGTGGGCGCATAGGTGTCCGCATCGGTGGTGGCGATAACTATGCCGACGTCGCCAAGATCACGAACAGGCAGAGCGTTAAGATAGGAAGCCGCCTGACCGTAAGCCTCATCGCCGTCAAGAGGCAGACGGACGACGCCGTCGTCGGTAGTCTCTTCAGGGACGATCGTCTGCTCAGCACCGCCCGTAGTCTCCTCGGTATCGACCGAGGTGTCGAGTGCATCCTCCCTGTCGCTCAGAACTATAAGCGAGCAGGAGGTCAGCGCCAGAAGCACGAGCGCTAAAATCAAGGTTAAAATATATCTCTTCATAAGATTCCTCTCGGATCATCACTCTTTATAAGGATATTATAATACAGATAAGCGAAAAAGTCCACAAAAATTTATTCCTTGCGCTTAAGCGATATCTCGCTGACCAAGGTCGAGCCGAGTATAAGCACCGCACCGAGAGCCGTAAGAGGCGTCAGTCCCTCGCCCAGAATAAGTGCGGATAAAAGGATGGCAACAATAGGGTCAATGTAGCTGAACAGAGCAAGCGTCTGTGCGCTGAGGGGCTGCATCGAGCCGAAATACATAGCGTAGGCAATGCCGGTGTGGATAAGACCGACCACCAGAAGAAGTACCGTTCCCTGCACCGTAAAGGATAGCGAAGCAACCTCCTCAGTCAGAAGAACGTAAGGAAGCAGCACCGCACCTGCAACCGCAAGCTGAGTGACCGTGCGGTCGTATGAGGATATCCCCTTGGTCTTTTTGTTTATAAGAACTACGGTAGCGTAAAAGACCGCCGCCAGAAGCCCGAAAATTATACCCCTTGCGTTGTAGGCGGCAACGCCCGACGGCGCAAGCACGCCCGATACGGGTATCATGCCGATGAGTGCAACGAGTATGCACAGCCCCTTTTTCAAGGATATCCTCTCACTTAAAAGAAGAGGGGAGGCAACCGTTACGAATATAGGCGCCATGTAGTAGCAAAGGGTGGCAGTCGCAACGGTGGTGAAGCGGTATGCCTCAAAAAGAAGGATCCAGTTGAAGCCCATGACCGCACCCGATATGAACAGCGGAAGAATATTTCTGCGAATATCGGCAAGCGAAAGCCTTACCTTGCCGATAAACACCGGCAACATAAGGGTCAGAACGCCGATAAAGCTCCTCGCCAGCGCAATTACCGATGACGGCAGCGGTATGTATTCTCTGAATATGCCTATTGTCCCGAATATCACCATCGACGATATCAGCATAAGCCTCGCTCTGTTTTTTTCAGTCATACGTCAAACTCCTCTCAGAAAATACGAAGGAAAAAGGATTCCTCACCGCCAGCGGCGGTAAGTAATCTCTTCCCCACTTTTTTGAAAAAAAGTGGGACAAAAAACTTCAATATACAGACTGCTTGCTGTTAGATTTAGCAACTGCTTATATTTGTGGGCAATGTTCGCATCGTACCGTATGGCTCCCTTGTGCAAAGGGAGCTCCGCCAAAGGCGGTGAGGGATTGTTTTTAAATCACAACCCTTCCGTCAGGCTTCGCCTGCCACCTCCCCTTACACAGGGGAGGCTCACAACCTATGTTCGCACCTTCTCCGTAGGGACACACCGCCCTCGACAGTCCGAGATCCTTTCCCTCTGGGAGAGGTGTCGCCTTCGGCGACGGAGAGGGCAATTATTCATTATTCATTATTCACTATTCACTATTACCTCATCTCCGTAGGGGCGACCTTCCATATCCGCCCGAGATGCGTTTGTTAGCACCCAACCCTCAAAAAATATAAGCACTTGCAAGACCTGACAGCAAGCAGCTTGTTTTTTGAAAGTTTTGCCGAGTTCGAAGAACTCACGTGCTTTTTTCAAAAAGTTGGGGAGATTTCGTTACGCCTTTCAAGGCGTAACGAAAGTCCTTTCCCCCGTGTTTTCAAAAAAAATGGGCATAAGGGTGAAAATATCAAAACCTCGGCGTTAGCCGCCGAGGTAAGCCTTCTTTATACCTTCGTCATTCAAAAGCTCGGCGCCGCTACCGGTCATAGTCATCTTACCGATTTCGAGAACGTAAGCTCTGTCAGCGATAGAGAGAGCCTTTTTAGCGTTCTGCTCAACCAGCAAAACGGTAGTACCGGCACGGTTGACCTCCTTTATCATATCGAAGATGGTATTAACGTAAAGGGGCGAAAGACCCATACTGGGCTCATCCATCAGAAGCAGCTTAGGCTTTGACATAAGCGCACGGCTGGTGGCAAGCATCTGCTGCTCACCGCCCGAAAGGGTGCCTGCGATCTGATTTGAGCGCTCCTTCAGAATGGGGAATCTTTGGTATATCTCGTCAATAAGAGCCTCGAACTCGCCCTTGTTTTTCCTTGTAAAATAGCCGAGCTGAAGATTTTCAAAAACGGTCAGCTCCTGGAAGATACGTCTTCCCTCGGGCACCTGAGCCATTCCCATGGGAATGAGCTTGTGAGCGTGAGCGAAGGTGATATCCTGCCCGTCGAAGTGAACGCTGCCTGCCTTTTTGGGTATAAGGCAGCTGAGAGCGTGCATGATAGTGGTCTTACCGGCGCCGTTAGCGCCGATAAGCGAAACGATCTCGCCCTCGTTAACCTCAAACGAAACGCCCTTTATTGCATTTATAAGTCCGTAATTGACCTGAAGGTCCTTAACTTCAAGTAAAGCCATAAGTAATCAGTCTCCTAAATACGCCTTGATAACTTCCGGATTGTTGAGCACCTCACGAACGTCGCCGTGAGCAAGCGTCGTGCCGAAATTGAGAACGGTCAGCTCGTCGCAGATACCGGAAACCAGGCTCATATCGTGTTCTATCAGAAGAACGGACACGTCGAATTTATCCCGAACGAAGCGGATGGTATCCATAAGCTCGGCGGTTTCCTGTGGGTTCATACCGGCAGCAGGCTCATCGAGCAAAAGAAGCTTGGGATTTGTGGCAAGCGCTCTTGCGATCTCCAGCTTGCGCTGCTTACCGTAGGGGAGATTGCAGGCAAGGGTGCGTCTTTCCTCGTCGAGATCGAAAACACGAAGAAGCTCTCTCGCCTTGGCTCTCAGCTCCTTTTCAGTCCTCCAGAAGCTCGGAAGCCTGAAAATAGAGGAGAAGATAGAGCACTTTGACTGATTTATCATACCGACCAGAACGTTGTCGATAACCGACATACCCGAGAAAAGACGGATATTCTGGAAGGTACGTGCAATACCCTTTTTGTTGATCTCAATAGGCGAGTGACCGGTGAGATTTTCTCCGTTAAGGAAGAACTCACCCGATGTCGGCTTGTAAACGCCGGTCAGCATATTGAAAACGGTGGTCTTACCGGCACCGTTGGGGCCTATCAGACCGTATATCTGATTTTTTTCTATCCTCAGATTGAAATTCTGAACGGCCTTAAGACCGCCGAATACGATACTGAGATCTCTGACTTCAAGTACGCTCATATGCTCACCTTCCCTTTCTGCGATCGTCCGAGGAGGAAAGCTCTGTCGAGAGAAGGACGTCCTCGTTCTCGTTCTTATCTGCCACCTGCTTGATCATATTCTTTTCCACTGCAAGATGGCGCTCCTCACGGCTCAGCCGCTTTGAGCGAGCGGTAAACATCGACTTCACCTTAGCGCTCAGTCTTGTCTTGAAGCGCTTGAAGGGAGCCCAGTTGTTGAGTATCATCATAACGATAAGGATAACGGCGTAGGCAACCATGCGGTAAGCGTCGGTAAAGCCGATAACCTTAAGATACTGCGGAACGAAGGTAAGTATAGCGGCGGCGATAAGCGAGCCGGTAAGATTACCCATACCGCCCAGCACCACCATAACGAGAATGTTGATGGATTCGTTGTAGGTATAGTTATTGGGATAAACGGCGCCACGGTACATGGTGGCAAGAACGCCGCCCACACCTGCAAGCGCACCGGCAAGAGTGAATACCAGCACCTTGTAGTTACTCACGTTTATACCGCAAGCGTTAGCCGCAATAGCGTTATCTCTGATGGCTGTAACTGCACGGCCGTGCTTTGACTTTACGAAATTCTGCACTACGATAAGGCAGAGGAAGAGCACGATAAAGCAGTTTATATAGTTGGTCGTTCTCGGAACGTCCTTAAGACCGGACGCACCGCCCGTGATGAAATCGAGGTTATCGGCAGCGTTTTTGATTATCTGCGTCATGGCAAGGGTGATGATGGCAACGTAGTCGCCACGCAGACGAAGCGAGGGCAGGCCCATAATGCCGCCAAACAGCGCACCTACCACCGCGCCTGCAACAATGGCAAGCGGGAAATAGATGAGCGAGGGGAATGCGCCGAGCGCCTTTGCAACCAGACCGCCTGCATATGCGCCAACGCACATAAGTGCGGCGTGACCGAGGCTGAGCTCACCGAGGAAGCCGACAATAAGATTGAGCGAAATGGTCATTATCGCATAGTAGCCGGTCTTGATAAGCAGGTCACGGTTTGTGCTGCTGAGTGCGCCGACGTTGTCGATAATAATAACGAAAACAAGAACGCCGAGCACCAGAATATAGTTCACGTAGTGAGAAAGCTTGAGGTTATGTCTTGTCTTTTCCTTCATGATGACCCCTCCTTAAACCTTCTCATTCTTCTTTTTGCCGAATATTCCGGTCGGCTTAAAGAGAAGAATAATAACGAGTATGACGAAAACGATGGCTTCCTTCCACTTGGAAAGACCGATAAAGGTACAGATGCTCTCGATAAGGCCGATAAGTATACCGCCGATGACCGCACCGGGAATAGAGCCGATACCGCCGAGAACTGCGGCGATAAACGCCTTGATACCGGGCATAGCGCCGGTGGAATAGGAAACGGAGGTGGAAACGAAGCCGAAGCAGATACCTGCGATAGCGGCGAGAGCCGAGCCTATCGCAAAGGTGATGGAAATGGTCTTGTTGACGTTAATGCCCATCAGCTGAGCAGCGCCCTTGTCCTCGGAAACGGCAAGCATAGCCTTACCGGTCTTGGTCTTTCTGATAAAGGCGACCAGGGCGATCGTAATAATTATGATAAGCGCGATAGTTATAAGCGAGCCGTAAGATATCTTGACGTTTTCGGTAATATAAATGGTGGTGGTAGGTCTGTTCAGGTCTACCGGGAAAACGATGGTCTTACTGTTGGTAATTATCGCGATAATATTCTGAAGCAGGTAGCTCACACCGATAGCCGTGATAAGAACGGCAAGGGAGGAAGCGTTACGAAGGGGCTTGTAAGCTATCTTCTCGACCAGAATGCCGAGGAGAGTGCAGGCGATTATAGCGAGTATGAAGGCAAGATACCACGGAAGCCCGATGGCAGCGATCTGATCTGTGCCGAAGAGCACGACCATAAACGCGCCGACCATGATAATGTCGCCGTGTGCAAAGTTGAGCATTTTAGCAATGCCGTATACCATTGTGTAGCCGAGAGCGATCATGGCGTAAATACTGCCGACGCTCAGACCGTCGATCAAAAAAGTAAAAAAGTTCATAATATCAGCTCATTTTAGTTGATCACGGGAGCATATGCTCCGCATAAGCTCTACATAAGCTCTGCATAAGCTCTACATAAGCTCTTGCGATAGCCCCCGCTTAATATACGCCCCGAGGTTAGCCTCTCGGCTAACCTCAAAAGCGATTACTTGTTCTTTTAATCCCAATTACATTTTGCGTTACCGCGTTTGCCTTCTCCGTCGGGGCGGATTCTATATCCGCCCGGAGATGTTCGCACGAGGCGTTACCTTCTATTTGTAGGGCGGTGGCTTGCTGCCGCCGTATGGCTCCCTTGTGCAAAGGGAGCTCCGCCGAAGGCGGTGAGGGATTGTTTTTAAATTACAACCCTTCCGTCATTGCTTTGCAATGCCACCTCCCCTTACACAGAGGAGGCTTTCGCACATTGTTCGTACCTTCTCCGTCGGGAATCAAATGTCTGATTGGGCCAAATTTTAAAACTAATTATTTGTACTGTCCGTCAGTAATTGTAACGATGTTTGCAGCCTTGGTGGGAGCACCTGTAACGTCCCATGTCATACCGCCGGTAGCACCCTTGAAGTCAAGAGTAACGATAGCGTCTGCAAGAGCCTTTGCGATCTCTGCAACAGTGCTTTCGGGAGTTATAGCAGCGCCGTTTTCAATAGCCTTCTCGATGGAAGCCTTAACAGCGTAGATAGCGTCGTATCCGTCAGCAGCGAACTGGTCGGGAATAGAGCTGTACTTTTCCTGATAGGTAGCAACGAATGCCGTAACTATCTCATCAGTAGAGGTAGCGTTGAAGGGAGTGAGAAGCTTCATGCCTTCAGCAAGAGCAACGTCGCCCTGAAGCTCAGCGATGATACCGTCAAGTCCGTCACCGCCGATGTACTGAACGTCGGTGTTGGACTGAGCAGCCTTGAGGTAAGCAGCAGCTGCCTGATAGTAGATGGGAAGGAATACGATGTCGCATTCAGCAAGGAGAGAAGCCTCAGCTGTGAATACTGTCTGAGCATCGTCTGTGAAGGTAGCGGAAACTATGTCAGCAGCGTCGCCGATCTCAGCCATAAATGCATCGTAGATACCCTTGGAGTAGTCGGAAGCGGAGTTGTAAAGAGCGCCGACCTTAACGGAGGAGAGATCGTACTCTTCCTTTAAGAACTTAGCAATAGCCGTTCCCTGATAGGGGTCTTCAAAGCAGATACGGAAAGCGTATTTGTCTGCAATGCAGTTAGCGGCGGATGCAGAGGGAGTGATAAGGAACATCTCGTCTGCAGCAGCCTGAGTAGCAACGTCACCGCAGCTTCCGGAGGTAACTGCACCGAGGGATATCTTCATACCCCAGTCCTTGAGGCTGTTGTAAGCCGTAACGCCCTGAGCGGGGTCAGCCTGGTCGTCCTCGAACTTGAAGGAGATCTGGTAGCCGGCGATACCGCCAGCAGCGTTGATCTCGTCAACAGCTATCTGAGCACCCTGCTTAACGGAGGTACCGTAGGAAGCGTTGGGACCGGAGGAAGGGCCTATAGAGCCTATCATCCAAGTGTTTCCGGCATCCTCGGAAGCGCATCCTGCAAAGCCGAGAGCTACGGTAGCGCACATAAGAAGAGCGCAAGCTATTCTTGTCAATGTCTTTTTCATGTGAAAAACACCTCTCATATTATAAATATGTTAAATCGTCCAAAAGGACGGTAAAACCGAGTAAAAAATGCCGTCGGAGCATAAAACTCCAACCTAATCAATAATAAATATTTTAGCACGACAATTTATATTTGTCAATAGAGCAAGGCCATATTCCCGATACAAAACGAAAAATGTTGAAAACTTTGTATTATTTTTTATAAGGAAGTTGAAAAAGGTCAAAAGATATGATATAATGAAGTGATTTTGCTGAAAAAGGCACAATGTTCGCACCTCGCCCTTTGCCTTCTCCAGTGGGAGAAGGCTCACAAGCTATGTTCGCACCGTAACCGTAGGGGCGACCTTCCATATCCGCCCGGGGTATGTTCGCACAAGGCGTTACCTTCTATTTGTAGGGCGGTGGCTTGCTGCCGCCGTTTGGCTCCCTCCGAGAGGGAGCTGTCGAGCGAATGCGAGACTGAGGGAGAGAGCGTGAACGATATCGCAACATCTCGTTTAATCTGCTCGCACTCTCCTTCCACCACTGTCGTGGTCCCCCTCCCTCCCGGAGGGAGGCTTTCACACACACCCAACCATCAAATTTATATAACAAAGCAAGGAAAAAAGCATGAAAAAATCGTTTATACCCGAAGGCTACAAGCCGAAGCTGGACGCATATCAGACCCAGCTTGCAATACAGCTTATAAAAAAGGCGTTTCAGTCGGAGTTTTCATCCGAGCTCAATCTGAAGCGTGTGTCCGCACCCCTGTTCGTAACCGAGGGGTCGGGACTTAACGATAACCTGAGCGGAGTTGAACGCCCGGTATCGTTTGACGTTCCCGCAGTCGGAGCGCACGCACAGGTGGTGCACTCGCTCGCAAAATGGAAAAGACTTGCCCTCAAGCGCTACGGCTTTGAGATAGGCTACGGACTCTATACCGATATGAACGCCATCCGCCGTGACGAGGAGCTTGACAATATACATTCGATATACGTCGACCAGTGGGACTGGGAGAAGATAATCACCCCCGAAACCAGAACGGTGGAGTATCTCAAGAACACGGTCAAAGCGATAGTAAACGCCATCTGCGATACCGGCGAGAGACTGTGGGCGTCCTTCCCCCAGCTCAGATTCAATCTCAAAAGGGAGATATCCTTTATAACCACGCAGGAGCTTGAGGATATGTATCCCGACCTCACCTCATCAGAGAGGGAGAACGAGTATCTGCGTGAGCATAAGACCGCCTTCATCATGAAGATAGGCGGAGCGCTAAGATCTGGCAAGCCTCACGATTCAAGAGCCCCCGACTACGACGATTGGGAGCTGAACGGCGATCTCTTCTTCTGGGACGATATCCTCGGAAGAGCGCTTGAAATATCGTCAATGGGCATAAGAGTAGACGCGCAGTCGCTCGACCACCAGCTTTCTGTATCGGGATGCGACGACCGCAGAGCCCTTCCCTTCCATAAGATGCTTCTGAATGACCAGCTCCCCCTGACGATAGGCGGAGGTATCGGCCAGTCAAGACTGTGTATGCTGATGATGGGCTGCGCCCATATAGGCGAGGTGCAGTCAAGCATATGGGACGAGGAAACCGTACGCGTCTGCGAAAACGCAGGCGTCACGCTGCTGTAAGGATTACGAAAGAACTCGGGGGCTCGGACGAATAGACACCTTCGGTGCCTAATCGTCTGCAAAAAGCCGCCCCCGAACCCCCGGAAAAACCTTCAAAATATTTTCTCGGTTTGTACAAACATAGTGCGTGTGGGGCGCCGTCAATCAGCACTAACATAGGCGGCGACCCCAACAAATATTTCCAGCGGTCTGTGACCGCAACGAAATATTTGCAAAGTAAAATCGCAGATGGTGCTAACATATCTCGGACCGTCGAGGACAATCGTGCACCTTGCCAAAAAATATAAGCACTTGCTGAATCTAATAGCAAGCAGCCTGTATTTTGAAAGTTTTTGTCCAACTTTTTTCAAAAAGTTGGGGAGATTTCGTCACGCCTTTCAAGGCGTAACGAAAGTCCTTTCCCCCGTTTATTAAAAAAACATCGGAGATTAACATGAACACACAGTACCGATATTCGAGCTATTCCGGCAGAAGCCGCAGCCGAAAAAAGAAAGGCTCATTCGGCAGGATAATGCTGGTATACGCAGTTATACTTTTAGTGCTTGCGATAGCGGCGCTCATCTACGTGCACTCACTTTTAGTTCGCTACGAGGCATCGCAGCCCGAGAACGTCGCAATGCGCTACCTCGAAACGCTGACCGAAGCGGCAAGCGAGGGCAGACTGTCCGAGCACATGACGCTCTACCGCCGTGACGACAGCTTTGATACATATGCGAGCGCACTTGTTAGCGGCGGCTATACCGAGTGCGTAAAAAAGGCAGGCATATTCGACCAGACCGCCGCAGTATATACCGTCAAAATAGCAGGTGAGGATATCCTTGAGATACACCTCAGTGCAGGCGAAACGACTACCGAGCTTGCCATATTCAGCTTCACCGAGTGGAGCGTCAGCGCAGTAACGCCGCCTACGGTCAGATACCGCATAACCGTGCCCAACGGCTTCACCATGTCGGTGGACGGAAGCGTGCTTGAGCCCGACAGCAAGGGCGAGAGCTCTTCGATCTACGTCATCGACTACGACGGCAGAGACTACGTCTTTACAGACGTTTCGGGAGCAAGCGTACCCTACGTGCCGGGTCAGATACCGCAGGCAGAGCATCTGGAGATAACCGTGCCCGAGAGCTTCAAGCTTCGTGTGGGCGATAATATGCTCAACATCCAGCCCTCGTCAAAGGAGAGCACGAGAAGCGAGGAAATTCTCGCAGACTACGGAGTTACCGTCCCCGCACTCGTGACCTATCAGCTCGACCTTCTGGGAGCGGACGGCGTATACGTGACCGACAATCTCGGAAACGAAACACTGCACGCCACGGGAGACGGCAAGGTGAGCATCACCTCACAATCGGGCGCAGATCAGCTTGATGGCGTCCTCTCCGAGGAGGAGATACTGCAGGCGGCAAGAACCTGGAGCAAGCTGATGACCGACGATATAGGCGGCGTAAAGCACGGCTTTGCCGAGATGGCAAAGTATCTTATCGAGGGCACATATCTCTACAACGCCGCATACGAGTGGGCAACGGGAGTTGACATCACCTTCACAAGTATACATAAGCTTGCACAGCCGCCCTTCTCAAACGAGAGCGTGACCAACTATATCAGCTACGGTGAAAACTGCTTCTCCTGCGACGTCTATCTCGAAAAGAATATGATAGTAATAGGAAGCGAGCATACCGACGTAATGCACAGCACGCTCTATTGGATAAAGACGGAAGACGGCTGGAGAATAGCCGAGTTGCTTGACATAAACTGAGGTCAGAGCCATGAATAAAAGGAACAGAGCCGCAGTCCTTGCGGTAAAATACATATCGAGAGCAGTCATACTTTTGCTGATGACTGTAGTTATGATAGCAGCGGTGCTGCTGATGTCGCTGAAAATGATATGCGGCGACACGTCGTATTCGGCAAAGCAGATGTTCGTAACGACGCTGCTCGAAACGGGACAGCTCAAATTTCTCGCAAGCTGGTTCGTGTCGGGCGATGAGATACAGGAGCTTGTGAACGGCAACTCAATGGGAGAGCTGAGCGACCCCGTAGATTCCTCGCTGATAGTCACCAAGCACGAGGGAGAGCAGACCGAGTACGAAAGCAATATAGAGGTCGTAAAAATATCGGGGCGCACCTACGACGCACATCTTCTGATAGTGCACGACCCGTCGACCGTCAGCCTTGCGACAATATATCCCTGGAAGACCACGGGTAAAACTCTCGACGAGATAGTCGAGGGCTGCGGAGCAGTTGCAGGCATAAACGGCGGACTTTATAACTCAAACAACAACACGGGCGGAACGCCCTACGGCGTTGTGGTAAGCGGAGGCGAGATACAGCTCAACGAGCCGCAGCAGTTCAATGGTCTCGTGCTGATAGGTCTGACCGAGGATGATATACTGCAGATAATCAATATCGAGGGCATGAGCCGTAAGGATATAGAAAACCTTGTCGCAGAGCAGAGGATAAGGGACGCAGTCACCTTCCAGGAGGAGGCAAGCGACTCGAATAACCACTTCGTTCAGCTCGTTATAAACGGCGAAGCGAGAGAGATGAGCGGAATGGGAAGCGGACTCAATCCGAGAACGGCAATAGGACAAAGAGCGGACGGCGCACTTCTGCTGCTCGTTACCGACGGAAGAGGGGCGAACGGCCACCTCGGAGCATCTGCATCCGACCTTATAGATATAATGATGGAATACGGCGCAGTCAACGCCGCAAACCTTGACGGCGGCAGCTCGTCCTGTATGTACTATAAAGGCGAGTACCTCATGACCAGCGTAACCTTCTATTACGCAAATTCATCCTGGTATCTCCCCTTCTCCTTCGTAGTAAATAAGGAATAGATTAAACAAGTTCATCTTTTTCGAGAGAAGCCTTTTTAAAAAAAAGGCTTCTCTCTCTTCACTCTTCTCTCTTCACTCTTCACTCTTCTCTCTTCACTCTGCCTCTCCCTTTGGGAGAGGTGTCGCCTTTGGCGACGGAGAGGACTACCTCTTCCCCGCAGTTGCTTGTAGCTGCAATTCAAAAAGGCAGTCCTTCGACTGCCTTTTTTTACTGTTCTTCGTTATAGTCCTCGCATATCTCACGAAGATTGTTGCTTATCAGAGTAAGCGCACGGTACATAATTGCACGCTCCTCATCGCTTATGCCCTGGCTTGTGACATCCAGCACCATATCTATCTTAACCGAAAGCGCTTCTCCGACCCTTTTGCCCTTATCGGTAAGCTCGACCTGGCTCTTGTAGCGCTTCTTTGCCTTGGTATCGCAGACGATATAGCCGTTTTTCTCAAGATACACCATCGACCTTGAGATCGACGCCTTATCCTCGTCGCACATCTCGCAAAGCTCGGTAGCCGTAAGCGCTCCCTTTTTATAAAGATAGTAAATACAGCTGAGGTGGGTGCTCTTCAGATCAAACTCTGCCATCGCCTCGGTCTTTATCCTGCGGATATACCGCCCGATCTGCGTTATAAGCAGCGTAAAATTCTCAAATCTTTCTTCCATATACTGTCCACGTCATTCTGCGATCAGGATAAAGGGATATATATCCTGTCCGCCGTCGATAAAGTAGACCTCGTGTGAGGGATATTTCTCGGATAGATATGCTGTAAGCTCATCTCTGTCGGCGTCGGTGGAATCCTTGCCGCAGAAAACGGTCAGCATAAACTTTTCGGGATCGGAGAAAAGCTTGTCTGCAAGACCCTTTGCCGCACCCATCTTTTCGGGGTCGGCGTAGATGATCTGCTTGCCCATTATGGCGATGGTGTCGCCCTTGTTTACGTGAACTCCGTTCATATCGGCGTCACGGACGGCAGGCGAGATATAGCCTGCGCTCACCCTCTGCATAGCGGCGGTCATGGTATCTATAACCGACTCGGGAGAGGGATCCTCAACGTCAAGCGAGGAGAGCGCAACGTAGCCCGTACCGATATTCTTTGAGGGCATAACGTGTACGGTCGCATTTTTGTATATTTCAGCAGCCTGCTGAGCCGCCATAAAGATATTGCCGTTGTTGGGGAAAACGAAGATGTGCTCGGCACGGATCTGTGCAAAGGCATGAAGAAAATCGTTAGTAGACGGATTCTGCGTCTGACCTCCCTGAACTATCCTGTCTGCTCCAAGCTCTGTAAACAGAGCCTCAATACCGGGACCGTTTGCAACTGCAACCACGCCGTACTTTTTCTCGGGAGTGAGGTCTTCGGGTGCGGGAAGTGCCTGCGCCTTGGGAGCTTCCTCAACCTTTGCCTTTTCTGCGGAAGCACCGCCGTCAAGGCTTGTGTGCTGGAAGGACATATTTTCTATCTTGACGTTTATAAACTCACCGAACTGACGGCAGAAGCCGATCGCCTTTTCGGGAGTGAAGGTGTGAACGTGCACCTTGACGATACTGTCGGTCTTGAAGGCAACGACTGAGTCGCCTATGCTTGACAGGAACTTTTTAAGTCTGCCGATGTCGAAGTGCTCGACGTCGGTCTTTTTATTCAGAAGCTGGAGAAGGAGCTCGGTGCAGTAGCCGAAGGTCATCTCGCTGTCTGCGTTAAACATTGCGTGCGCTGCGGCAGGCTTTGCGGACGTGGCGGTGAGCGCACCGTCAGCCGTTACCTCCTCGCCGTTGAGAACACGGTTGAATCCGTCAATGATATAGAGAAGACCTGCTCCGCCGCTGTCGACGACGCCTGCCTCCTTGAGAACGGTGAGTGCCTCAGGCGTGCGCTCAAGCGAGCGGTCCATCTCCTTTACCAGATCGGCAAAAAGGGTTCTTATAGTGCTCTGCGGAGTGATGTTGCCGACTGCGTATTCAACTGCCTCTCTCGCAACCGTAAGTATAGTTCCCTCGGTCGGGGACATAACCGAGGCGTAAGCCGTCTGAACGCCCTGCTCAAGAGCACGGCCGAGCGTTTGCGGATCTGCCTCCTCCGAGCCCTCAAGCCCCTTTGCAACCCCTGCAAAGAACTGCGAGAGTATAACTCCCGAGTTGCCTCTTGCGCCGAGAAGCATACCGTGCGAAAAGGTCTTCATAACGCTTGATAAGTCGTCCGAATCCATATTTTCAAGAGTAGCGATACCGCTCTCTATGGTCATACGCATATTATCGCCCGTATCTCCGTCGGGAACCGGGAAAACGTTAAGCTTATTTACCGCATCAGCGTTAAGTCTGAGAAGTGCGGCGCCGCTTCTTGCCATCTTCGCAAGAAGCATACCTCCGATATATTTTATATCCTTGGCAATTCCTTCGCCCTTGCCGGGCTTCTTTTCAATCTTTGACATGAGACTATCCTTTTCTTTATCTTAGGTCGTTATCTGTTCTTGCCGAGGAAGAAGAGTGCAAGCGTGCCGGGTCCGGAGTGAGCTCCGATAACCGGTCCGACGTAGGTGATTATCTCGACCGATGCGCCGTATTTTTCCTTGAGAATGCCCTCAAGCTCTCGTGCGTCTGCCTCGCAGTCGCCGTGAGAGATGAATACCGTATCACATCCGGGATCAAGTGCAAGCTCGCCGTATTTCTGTGCAAGAGCCGCAATAGAGGTCTTTCTGCCACGAACCTTTGTGATGTTGATAAGGTGTCCCTCATCGTCCATGTGGAGGACCGGCTTTATGCCCAGCATATTGCCGACTACCGCAACGGTAGGAGAAATTCTACCGCCTCTCTTGAGGTAAACCAGGTCGTCCACCGTAAACCAGTGGCAGAGCTGAGGTCTTATCTCCTCAGCGTAAGCGGCAACCTCCTCGATAGTTGCTCCCTCTTCCTTCTTTTTGAGGCAGAGGTAGAGCATAAGTCCGAAGCCTGCGGATGCGGAAAGGGAGTCGACTGTTATTATCTTACGGTCGGGATAGCGCTCGCTGAGCTGCGCAGCAGCAAGGCGTGCGGAATTATAGGTAGTGCTGAGTCCCGATGAAAAGCCGAGGTAGAGAAGGTCTATACCCTTTGAAAGATATTCTTCAAAGCCCTCGATGAAGCCTTCAACGTTTACTGCGGCAGTCTTTGCAATGCCGCCTGCACGCATCCTTGCGTAGAATTCGGGCTCGGGCATATCGCTGTTTGAATATTCGGTATCGCTGTCGTTAAATCTGAAGGTGAGCGCCTTATAGGGAACGCCCCACTGAGATAAAAGCTCAGGCTTGATATCGCAAGCCGAATCGGTGTAAATAACAAAATCGCTCAAGGTAAAATCTCCTTTTTACTTTTATTATAATCATTTTAATGTAAAAATTTGCAGAAAATAGTAAATTTTAAAAAATATATTTATTATATTATAGCACTTACTTGTTGACTTGTCAACAAGTAAGTGAAAATAAAGCACAGCGAGGAGAAACGTAGGGACAGTGCCTTGCTGCCGCCGTAAGCCTTCCCCAGTGGGGGAAGGGGGACCACGATAGTGGTGGATGAGGTGTCAAAAAAAGCATATCATTTATGCTTCAGATAAAATCGTTTGTATAGCGACACCTCATCCGTCAGGCTTCGCCTGCCACCTTCTCCCACTGGAGAAGGCTCACAAGCTATGTTCGCACCTGCCTCGTAGGGCTACAGCAAGCATTTATCCCAAAGATAAGGGAGGGACTTCAAAAAGTCCCTCCCTCTTAATTATTTCAAAAAGCTCATCCGTGATACTGATATCTTTCGAGCTTGCGGTGATACGGATCGTTTTTGCTAATGAGAAAACCGTCACGTTCCTTCTTTTCGAGCATATTTTTCATTACCTTAACGGCAAACTCGAGATAATCGTAAGCAAACGACGGGCCGAAATCTCTGCCGTTCAGTTCAAGGTTGTAGTAGCCGGTATAGCCTATTTCATCGAGCGCATCAAGAAGATCGTCCCAATCGATAGAGCCGGTCATAGGCATCTTGTGCTGATCGACCAGACCCTCGTTATCCTGAATATGAAGAACCGCAAGATTGGAGCCGACCATACGGATAACGTCGGCAGGCGAAGGATTATTGAACGAGCCGGAGCAGTTGGAGTGCCCGGTGTCAACGCAGATGCGGAAATAATCGGCGTTGCCCTCGACCGCCTTTATCTGATTGTAGGTGATCAGGAAATTCTTAATCTCGCCAAAGAAATCGCAGTACCACTTGCCCTCGTATTCGATAGCACCGAAGGTCTCGGTAGCGATAATGATACCGTATTCCCTTGCATAGCGAAGAAGACGGGTAAACAGCTCAAAATTGAGTCTGAACATCTCCTGCGGATCGTAAGAAGGCATCTTACGGTTGGAAGAAATACCGTGCATAACGCAAACGGGCGCACCCATAGCAGCGCTTAAAAGAAGGTCCTTTCTGCCGTTTTCGACAAGCTCGTCGGATAAGAAGGCCTCGCCTCTGCCGTGAGTCTGAACGATAGCAATGCCCAGACTGTCAGCCTTTGCCTTTAGCTTCTTTCCGTATTCGATTATCTCCTCGTCGGAGCAAGCGTAAAGATTGCCGTCCTCACGGGAGCAGGGATTTTTTCTTCTTTCGGTATAGCAGGTAGTGAAATCCACGCCGTCCGCACCCATCTGTGCCGCCATTTCAAGAGCGCGTTCATCGCCGAAGCATTCCTGTAAATAGGTGGTGCTGACACTTACTTTTTTATCCATATCAGATCTCCTTGAGGTAAAAAACAATATTATATTTTAATTATATCACACCGATTTGAATTTTCAATACTCACAATAAAAAAATGTTCGCCCCTACGCACTATGTTCGCACAACCTTTGCCTTCCCCAGAGGGAGAGGTGGCATTGCGAAGCAATGCCGGAGAGGGTTACCTCTTCACTCTTCACGGCAGTTGCTTGCAACTGCAATTCACTATTCACTCTTCACTGTTTTCCGTAGTGGCGACCTTCCATATCCGCCCGGGATATGTTTGTTCGCACCGCACCGTTTGCTTTCTCCCACAGGAGAAGGCTCACACCGCCCGCGCGAACATCCCCTGCGGGTGGAGAAAAATAACAACCTATCTCTGCGTATGCACAAAAAAGAAGCTGCGGTATGAGTATGTCCGCAGCTTACAAATGCTTAATATTTACTTTATCGATACGTTCTCCATATAGTCGATCTCAAATCGGTATTAATAATTTGCGTATGCGTCGTTAGTCTCCTGAATGGCTGTCTGAACAGCTCTCTGGCTTCTCTTGAAGAGAGATGCGAATATAGGATTACCCTGGTTGATAGCATCAACGATCTGGTCACAGAAGTTATTGTATCTTCCGACGATGACCATCTCAACGATACGGTCCTGTGTAACGTAGTTGTAAAGCATATCGAGAGAGTCAACGTCTCTAGAGTACTTACCCTCAACAACTCTTCCGAAGTACTTGGGTGTTACCATGTTGTAGGAATAGTTTGCGAGGACCTCGAGCATATAACCGGATCCGGCAATATCCTCGGCATTTCTCGGCACTGCAACACAAGTTCCGGAGCCGTGATGGATAAAGGATTTATAGGTCTCCTGTTCGGTATCGTACTTGGGAAGCGGAATGATACCGAAATCGTCTTCCATATCTCTGAATACTTCAACCGATCCGAGAGTTTCTGTCCAGAAGATAGCCCTTGCTTCTCTGAACATAGCTCTTCCGTTGTCGGGATCTGTAGCGTGAGCGGTATTCTGCTTCTTGTTGTGGGAGTTGTATGAAACTCCTGCCTTACAGATCTCGGTTACCTTATTGAGTATAGCAAGGCCCTTGTCGTCAAGAGGCTTGAATAAGATATTACCGTCCTCGTCACGCTCGGAATATCTCATGCCTGCGGCGAGAAGGAACCCGTCGGGGCCGGAGGACTGGAAGGCTGTACCGTACTGGTCAACTTCAGTCATCTGGTTATCGTTATTAAGGTCCTTTGCATAGCCCTTAACTATCTTTCCGTACGTATCAAGTGTCCATGTACCGTCTCTGACGGAATCAAATACGAAATCTTCGTCATAACCGAGATTATCCATGAGACGCTTATTGTAAAGCATTACCCATGTGTTCTGGTTAGCAATATTGTTCATATCGCTTACCGCAAAGAAAAGTCTGTCCTGGATAGTGAATGCTTCACGCATACCGGCATCCCACCAGGGCTGAGAGAAATCTATGTAATCTACCTCTGAATTGAGGTCTGCAAGAAGGTGCTGAACACCCATCTTATATGTTGCAAGAATAGAGCAGTTAACTATATCGACCGAATTATCACCCGATGCAACGAGATTGTACATAAAGGAAGCAGCACTTCCGTAGGGCTCGTTACCGCCGCTTAAAAATTCGATTTCAACGCCGTAATCGTCAGCGATAGCCTGGTTTCTTTCCCAAACTGCATCGTTTACGGTATCGTTATTGAGCTCGTCTGCGAAAATATCAACTTTACTTGCCCATCCGCCTGTTGTTCCGAGGATAGTGAAGGTCTTATCCTGGAACTGATACTCAGGAAGATCAAGCTCGATGGTCTCACGCCACGTCGGCTCGGTTTCTTCTTCAACGGATTCAACCTCGCCGCTCTCGTTTGTGGGGGTATCGACCGGCTTATCACCGTCATCACACGCACTGACAGCAAGCAAAACGACAAGAATAAGCGCAAGAGCTATCCACAATTTGCTTTTCATTATTATGTCCTCCATAAATAAAATAAAAGATTTCGATGTAATCTTTATACGATTATAACATACGATTTGTTAAATTGCAATACTTTTTGCAAAAAAACAGCAATCTTATTCTAAATAAATGTGAAAGAATCACATTTTGCATTTTTCTTCAACAAAGAAAAAGATTTTAAAAATAGATAATCTATTGACTTTTTATTTTATATATATTATTATTTAGTCAGAAAATATCATTTTTCAAAAAAACCAGGAGTTTTACTATGAAAAAATACCTATTACCTCAAGGAGGAAGCTTTTACAAAGCTAATCTTCACTGTCATTCGACCTTCTCCGACGGAAGACTTCCACCCGAGGAAATGAAGAGAAAATATATGGAGCACGGATATTCAATAATTGCCTTTTCAGACCATAACGTGTTCATTCCTCACAACGACCTCACAGACGATAATTTTCTCGCCCTCAACGCATACGAAATAGACGTTTGGCAGAATGAATATCAGGGATTTCATATGAATCTTATTGCACTTGAGCCCGATACCGATAAGCAGGCGTACTTTCTGCCCGAGTATTCAAGCGCTCATCAGAACGAGGACGGCATAGTTGCACAGGTAAAGAGCGTATCACATCCATACGAATTTATAAGAAGGCATTTATACACCCCTTGGTATATCAACCGAATGATAAAGGAAGGCAAGGAAAACGGCTTCTATACAATATATAACCACCCTGCGTGGTCGTGCGAGAGCTATCAGGACTATATCGCATACGAGGGCTTTGACGCTATGGAGATAGTCAACAGCTCCTGCTGCGAGGGTGGATGGGATGACTATAATGAAAGAGTTTACGACGATCTGCTGAGAGCAGATAAGAGAATGTTCTGCGTTGCATCAGACGACAGCCACTACTATCATCCCGAGGATAAGGTTCACGGCGACAAATTCGACGGCTATACTATGATAAAAGCGGACAGGCTCGAATACCGCACGGTAACAAAAGCGCTGCAGGACGGACATTTTTACGCCTCGACCGGCGCTCATCTTAACGATCTGTGGGTAGATGACGGACACGTCTACGTCACCTTCGACACAGATATTCGCAGAGTAGCATACAGCACCGCAAGAATATGGGCGCTCTCCGATTATGCAGATCAGCACCCCGAAGGATTTACAAGTGCCTGCTTCAAGCTTGACGAGAGGGACGTATACTTCAGGCTCACACTCACCGACAGTCTCGGAAGATGCGCATACACCAACGCATACTTCATCAAAGAGCTGTTAGACTGAGCCACTACGATTACACGAGGTATCAAAAAATGAAAAAGTATCTGTTGCCCGAAGGCGGTAATTTTTATAAAGCAAATCTGCACTCACACTCAAACTACTCTGACGGACATTTCTCTCCCGAGGAGATGAAGGAAAAATTCAAGTCAAAGGGATACTCGATCCTTGCCTATACCGATCACGACGTTTTCGTTCCTCATAACGACCTTTGCGACGAGCAATTTATCGCCCTAAACGCCTACGAGATCGAGATCGGTCAGTCAAATTACAAATGCATACATATGTGTATGATCGCTCTTGAGCCCGATAATTTTGAGATGGTAGGCTACGATCCTCACTATTTCTTTCCCAATACCAAAAACAACGAAATATACAAAAAGATGAAGGATTACGATACCCTTCCGATATACGATAGAATGTACAATCCTCTGCGTATAAATCACCTTGTAAAGCAGGCGAAGGAAAAGGGCTTTTTCGTCACGTATAACCACCCTTGCTGGTCGAGCGAAAGCTATACCGATTACTCTCAATATACAGAATTCGACGCAATGGAGATATACAATCATTCCAGCTACGTTTGCGGATTCCCCGACTATAATCCGAGAGTATACGACGATATGCTGAGATGCGGCAGAAGACTCTACTGTCTTGCTACCGACGACTGCCATTGCCACGCCCCCGAGGATAGCGTCCGTTTTGATGCATACGGTGGATTCGTTATGATAAAAGCGGATAAGCTTGAGTATCGCACAATAACAAAGGCGCTCGAGGACGGTAGCTTCTACGCATCAATGGGACCCGAAATAAAGGCTCTGTGGGTAGAGGACGATTACGTGCACGTAGAATTCGGAGATAATATCCGTCAGGTATGCTACGGCACTTCAGGCATTTGGAGCTCTGCAAGATTCCCCGAAAAGGGCAAGGAAAGCGAATTCCACCACGCAAGCTTCAAAATAGAGCCCAAGCACCTCTATTTTAGGCTTACGCTTGTTGATAACGAGGGCAAGCGTGCCAATACCAACGCCTACTTCTTAGACGAGATCTATCCCGATCTATACAAGAGAAAACAGTAAACAAAGAACAGCGGTCACGTATGACCGCTGTTTTCACATAGAGCACTATGTCAGCAGTAGGTCACCGTTAGATAGAGCAAACATAGCTTGTGACCTACCTAAATATTCCTTTGGCGAAGCCAAAGGAATATTTATAAAGTAATTTCTATGGGAGAAAAAGCTCGACAAAAACTTTCGCACTTTGTTTGTACAGACCGAGATAATGCCCCAAAGGTTTTTGGGATGGGGTATGGGGAAACACTTTTTTAAAAAAGGGGGTTCCCCGAAAAAAGCTCCCTCCTCACCCTGCCCTGCGTCTTGATATTGCGCCTGCGAGGGTAAATATTACAAATGCAAGGATGTCAGCGGCGACTACGCTTGCGCCTACGGGCGTTGAAAAAACGACCGATGCGGCTATTCCCAAAAGGGCGCACACCGACGATACCACCGCAGAGCAGACAACGACTGCCCTGAAGCTTCTGAACACCCTCATTGCCGAAAGCGCGGGAAAGATAATGAGTGCGGATATAAGAAGCGACCCGACGAGATCCATCGCAAGCACTATTATCACCGCAGTTATTATTGCCGTCAGCAAATTGAAAAGCGATGCGTTCACTCCGCTTGCTATTGCAAAATCCTCATCGAAGGTGACGGCAAATATCCGTCTGTAGAACAAAATAAAAAACGCCATCACGGCTATCGAAAGCCCGATACAGATAAAAACGTCTGTCTTTTTGAGGGTCAGTATGGATGCCGAGCCGAAAAGCGAGGCGCACACGTCCCCTGCAACGTTTGACGAGGTGGAAAACACACTCATCAAAAGATATCCGAGTGCAAGTGCGCCAACCGATATCATGGCTATCACCGCATCACCCTTGATGGCGGTGTTCTGACCCGTCCGAAGTATAAGCACGGCAGAAATCACCGTTATCGGCAGTACTATCAGCATATTGTTGCTGACGTTTGCCACCGCCGCTATCGCTAATGCGCCAAAGGCTACGTGCGAGAGCCCGTCACCTATAAACGACAGGCGCTTGAGCACCAGCGTTGCACCGAACAGTGAGGAGCAGAGTGCGATAAGCACACCGACTATAAAGGCGTATCTTACTATGGGATAAGAAAGATATTCGATAAGCAGATCAAACATTCGTTACCCCTCCCTGCCACTCTGATTTAAAAAGGCTTTGCAGACCTCACTTTCGGTATACTGCTCTGCAGTACCGAAAAATGATCTTCCGTGTCCGATATGAAGTATGTGCGAGGCATATCTGAGTGCCGAGCGGATATCGTGAGATATCATTATGACCGATACTCCGCCCTCGCTGTTGAGCTTCTCTACGGTCGAGTACATCTCCTCTGCGGCAATCGGGTCAAGACCCGATGCAGGCTCGTCAAGCACCATAAGTCCCCTCGCGGCACACAGAGCTCTTGCGAGAAGAACCCTCTGCTGCTGACCGCCCGAAAGCTCACGGTAGCACTTTTTAGCAAGATCGGCTATGCCGAGCTTTTGCATATTTTCAACTATGCTTGCCTTATCTTTCCTGCTTAAAACAAGCGAGGGACAGCCCGAGCTTACTATCTCGTATACCGTTGCCGGAAAATCCTTCTGTGCCCCCGTTTGCTGAGGAAGATATCCTATTCCGCCACGCCTGATATCACCTGCAAGCTCTATCTTACCCGATATTGGGCTTGCAAGTCCGAGCAGGGTCTTCATAAGCGTGCTTTTACCCGAGCCGTTTTCTCCGACTATGCAGAGATAGTCCCCTGCCTCAAGGGTAAAATCAATATCCTCGCAGACCGCCTTCCCATCATATCCAATTTTCAGATCTTTGCATTCAACGAGTGCCATAAGGTATCTCCAAAATCAATTCAAAACACTTTTTAAGGCTTCGATATTCTTTTCCATTATATCAATATAGACAGCGCCACCCTCTATCTCCTTTTTGCCAAGAGATTGCATAGAGTCAAGCACTGCTATGTCAGCGCTGTGCGCTGAATTTGATAAAACCGTTTCGGCAAGGCTCTTATCGGACGATTCGGTAACGATAAGGGCGGACGGCTTTATTTCATCGGTCTTCTTTGCAAGAAAGATGACCGTTTCAAAATCTGCATCGGTCTCAGTTGAGCAGCCCGGGAAGGCAGCATAATATTCTATGCCGTAATCCTTCATCAGATATACGAACGGAAATCTGTCGCAGACTATCACGGCTTTATTCTGTAGCTCAGCGTCAGCAAGCTCGGCATCGAGTCTGCTCAGCCTTGATATATAATCCTGCGCATTTGCACGGTATGCTTCGGCATTGCCACGATCAAGCTCGCATAACGCATCGGTCACAGCATCGGATGCGGCAATAGCATTTTTGAGCGACAGCCAGATATGCTCGTCATACGCACTCACGCTGTGATCGTGATCCGAATGGTCGTGCTCCTCGGTCTGCATTCCCTCTACGGTTTCCTCGAAAAGAAGAAGGTCAGACAGAGCCTCGGTCAGACTGAGTGCAGTAACGCCTTTGGCGGTATCACCGCTTAAAAGATCGCTCACCCATTTATCAGACTCACCGCCAACGTAAACCAGAAGATCACAGCTTGATATCTCCACAACGTCCGAAACGGAGGGCTGATAGCTATGCATATCGGTACCGCTGTCAAGTATCAGAGAGACCGATACCCCCACCGTATCTCCCACGATATTTCTGACCCAGTCGTATATCGGGAAGACCGTACAGACTACTGATATGCCCTCCTCCTCGGGATCAGGCTCCTCAGAGCAAGCGGTAAAGGAGACCAGCACCGCCATTATGATCAGCACAGTCATTATATTTATAATTGCAATATTTTTCTTTTTCATCTTATCTCCAATATCATTACAAAAACGAAAATGAAAATGATTATCAATTTCATTTTAGTATAACCCATATTGAAAAATAAGTCAAGTGCTTTTTGTTAATTAAAAGAAAAAGGATGGGAGAAAAGCATTTCCACCCATCACAAAAACATAACCGCCGGCATAGCCGACGGTTATGGAAGATATTATGTTAAATTATCTTATTTCTTTTTCTTTGCAACAACTACGATCACAACGATAACAACTACTGCAACTACAGCGATGATACCGATGATAAGACCCATGTTGGAGCCTTCTTCTTCAACTGCAGGAGCGTCTGTTCCTTCAGTTGCTTCTTCTGTTGCTTCTTCAGTTACTTCTTCAGTAGCTTCTTCAGTTACTTCTTCTGTAACTTCTTCAGTAGCCTCTTCAGTTACTTCTTCTGTAACTTCTTCGGTTTCTTCTACTTCTTCTTCAGCAGCGAGGTATCCGAGCTCAATAGCTTCTGCCTTTGTACCGAAGCAGATGTTATCTATACGAATTTCTACAGGCTCACCTGCAACTACGAAATCGTAAATTCTGAATGTGTCAATCTGAGAAAGATCAGCATCATCCATCCATGTGGAAGCTGTTTCGAGAGAAAGAGCTACCTTGTTCCAGCCTGTTTCAATGTAGGAGAGCTCTGCCATAGACCAGCTGATTTCTTCAACGTCACTTGCATGACCGGATGTAAGCTCGATCTGTCCACCGAGAGATGTGCCGTAGCCATCGCTGAAGTAGATGTCGAACATGAGGTAACCGTCATCTGCATATGCAGAGAGGTCGTAAGGTGTATCTGTCAAGAAGTTGATGATAAGAGTAGCCTTATCCCACTGATAGAGAGAGCCTTTACCCTCTTTTATGTAGTCTTCTACTGCGCCTTCAACTGCGACGAGAACATTACCGTCTTCATCTGCTTCGTAATCGGGCATGTAAACGAGTCCGTCTTCACCGAGAGTGTAAGCACCTTCTGCACCGATGCTGTTGCCTGTAAAGCCTGTGTCTTCACCGAGAGCGTCACAGTTATCAACTACGATAGTGATCTCGTCTTCTGTACCGAAGCCGAGGTTGTCAACGCCGAATATAGCGTCAGCATTACCTGTAAATGCATAGAATCTGAAGTTTCTGAAATTGGAATAGTCAAGACCGCCGGCAACGATGTTAGCTTCGTTTACCTTGAGAACGAGCTTGTTCCAACCGTCAACGAGACCGAGGGTAGCAACTTCCCAAGAGTTCTCTTCGTTATCTGCGCCTGCAGAGCAAAGCTCAAGCTGACCGCCTGTAACGGAAGCGGCGTCATCAACGTAGATGTCGATGTGGAAATAACCGTCTGTCATTTCAGAAAGGTCGATGGGATCCCATCCCTTAACGATCTGAACTGTACCGCCTGCGGGCTTACCTGTAATGTAACCTGTTCCTTCGGGAGCATCGTCAGCTGTAACAGCTTCAATGTAGGAGCCGCCCCAAAGATTTGCATCATTATACTTGTGTTCGTCACAGTTTTCGAGTACAACGAGTGCGCTTACATTGGAAACGAGCATCATTGCTACGAGCGCGATGGCCATAACAATTTTGAATGTTCTTTTCATAATTGCCTCCAAAAAATGTTTTGTTTAATTTATAATTTTTTGCGCTACGCGCACAAATTATCGTAAATAAAAGACATCGTATGAGATATGATAAAATTATTATATCATAACATTGCCTGTTTTGCAATAGTGCAAAGTGATTTTGATTAATTCTGAACAAAAAACAAGGTTATTTTTATCGTTTTTTTACCATTAGATTCTTAGGTATGTTTTTTCACGCAAAGACACAGAATCTACAATATCGTTTTTATCCAATTTTATGTTTTATCTTAAATCTTTATTATAAATATATCATTTCATGTGATGTTTGTCAATAGAAACAGCAAAACGGCAGAGTAAAAATACCGAGCCGTTTTTTGTTGATTTTTGCCATTTTGATGTTTAATTTCTGTTTTTTTAACATTTTTGCGTTTGTTATCTCGCAGATAAAAAACGAGGCATTCAATGCCTCGTTTTTCGCTGTTTTAACTTATTTCTTCTTGTTCTTGAGAACGACAACGATTATAACTGCCACTACAACCACTGCAACAACAACTATACCGATGATAAGACCCATATTGGAGCCCTCTTCTTCAGTTGCGGGAGCAGGAGCTGTTTCTTTTTCGGTCACTTCTTCTGTCGCTTCTTCAGCAGCTTCTTCGGTAGCCTCTTCGGTCACTTCTTCTGTCGCTTCTTCAGTAGCCTCTTCGGTTGCCTCTTCGGTTTCTTCTACGGGAGTAAGGTATCCGAGCTCAACAGCCTCGTCGTAAGTACCTACGCAAACGTTGTCTACTATCATTTCAACGTAATCGCCTGCAACTACGAAGTCGTAGATTCTGAACAGATCTATCTGAGAAAGGTCAACGTTGCTCATCCATGCGTCAGCATCTGCAAAGGAAAGTGCTACCTTGTTCCAGCCTGTGTCGATGTAGGAGAGCTGAGCCATATTCCATGTGATCTCCTCAACGTCGCAGGAGCCGCTGGACGTAAGCTCGATCTGTCCGCCGAGAGACGTGCCGTAGCCGTCGCTGAGGTAAAGGTCGAACATAAGGTATCCGTCCTCTTCATATTCGGAAAGGTCGAAGGAGCCGGTCGTGTTGATAAACATATTGATAAGAGTTGCCTTATCGATATCGTATATTGAACCGTTACCTTCCTTAATAATTTCTTCAGCGTTTTCAACTAAAGTTTCAACGTCATCAATTACTGTGTAAATGTTACCGTCTTCACCGTAGTAGTATCCGCCGTCAGAGCCTGCCCAGGAGTTGCCCTCAAAGCCCGTGTCTTCCTTTATGGCGTCACAGTTGTCGATAGGTGTATCGATAGCATCCTCTGTGCCGAAGCCGAGGTTATCTATTGCGATCATATTTTCAGCATTTCCTGTAAAGACGTAAAGTCTGAAGCAATTGAAATGTGTAAAGTCAAGACCGCCGGCGACCTGGTTGCCTTCGTTTACCTTGAGTGCGAGGTGGTTCCAGCCGTCCTCAAGACCGAGCTCGGTAACTTCCCAGGAATTTTCCTCATTGTCAGGGTTTCCGGAGCTTGTAAGCTCAAGCTGACCGCCTGTGAGAGAGGATGCATCGGGAACGTAAACGTCAACGTGGAAGTAAACCGTTTCCATAACCTCACCGAGATCGATGTAATCCCAGCCCTTGAGGAAGAGGACCATACCGTCAACGGGTGTACCCTGAACGTAGCCTGTTCCTTCGGGAGCTTCGCTGTCTTCAACAGCCTCAAGATATGTACCTGCCCATGCGGGAACATCGTCTACCTGAAAATTATCGCAGTTATCGAGAACTACGAGAGCGCTCACGTTAGACACGAGCATCATTGCTACGAGCGCTACTGCCACAGCAATCTTAAGCATTTTTTTCATAATTGTGCCTCCGATAAATGAATTTGTGAAAAGCAACACAAAACCGTTCAGAATATCATAATTTGCGCCATTTTCACACCAAATATGTTTATTTATGCAATATTTAACATTGCACAACATTATAATATCACCGTAAAATGTTTTTGTCAATACAAATTCACAAAAAATGCAATGATTTTCACATTTATAAGCGTTCGTCCTAAAGCGTTTGAAAAAAGCAGGAGTCCAAAAGGTCTTTAATATACAACCAATTCTATACCAGTCATAACCACAGGCACTGCCTGTAGTTATCGGTATACAAAAAAGGCGGAAAAAGCTTAGCTCTTCCGCCCTTGATCGGTTATTTTATATCTTCAAGTGCAATGCGTGTGACTTCGACTGCTTCCTTTTGCTTTGAATAGATAACGTACATATATCCGTCCTTTATAAGCGTGTTGGGATATGCGTACAGACCGATCTTACAGCCACCCTCAAAACGCATATCGTACTGCTCGTCACGGATGATATATCTGCTGTCAAAAAGCTCTCCGTCCTCAGATATACTAAGCACGAGCGGATTTCTTGCGTTGTTTTTCGGAACTGCGTTACTTACAACGTAAAATCTGCCGTCGGGCAGTCTGCCGCAGTCGAATTTGGTACCGTCGTCTGAAAACCCGGTCTTGAAGGGCTCGCACCAGCTCTCGCCGTTGTCACGGCTCTCGGTGCACCACAGCATGTTCTCGTTACTGCGGAGCAACATATGTAAGGTTCCGTCGTCAGTCTCGAAAAAAGCTCCCTCGCAGATAAGCGGAGCAGACCATTTGCGATGGGCTGTAACGGCAACTATACTGTGCGAATCGTCTATAACTTCACCGTCACCGAATGTATCTCCGTATATTCCGCACACGGTATAATTTCCCACTCCGCATGGGTCGTCGCTGTACGGGAAGGATATATTACTGCTAAGTATAAGTCTGCCCGTACGGGTAGGTCTCGGAGGCTGATTGGGAACCACCCTCATATTCATAAGCTTTGCCTCGGAGAAGTTGAAGCCGTCCTTGCTCGTCATATACAAAAGTCGGGTATTGGTATGACTTGCCACGCCGTTTTCATCCCAGACGTAGCCGTAGCATCCGAAGTATGCGTAAAGCACAGAGCCGAATACGTAAAATCCGCCTGCCGTAAGCACCTCACGCTCATCCCCTACCTGACAGGGCGATACAAGCCTTCTCGGCTCCGACCAGGTAACAGCATCGGGCGAATCTGATATCATTATCCATTGATACGGACTGTCCTCGTGCTCGATGCCGCACGACCACATAGCAAAAAATCTATCCTTAAAATGCGTTATATATGCGTGATGGCAGTAGCTTGCGCCCTCCACCGGAATATATATCTCAGACTTTACCGACGGTATCTTATCCATCGGCATTGTCATATCGTTTCTTATCATAGTTTGTACTCTGTATTTTACGAAGCCGCTGTAATGCTGACCACCGTATAGCCTGCGTTTGTAACTGCGCTTGTAAGAGCGTCGTCACTTACGCTGCTATCGCACTCGATATGCGCCGTTTTAGCCTCAAGGTCTATTGTGGCGTCCACCCCTGGAAGTGCCTTGAGAGCCGCCTCAACTCTTGCACTGCAATGCATACACATCATACCTTCTATCAGCATATCCTTTTTTACCTTTTCCATTTTTTCTTCTCCTTTCATAGCCTCGGAAGGCAGGTGACACTCACCGTCACAGCCCTCGCCTTTTATCTTTACAAATCTCAGCCTAAGTGCGTTCATGACCACGAATATCGAGCTTAAGCTCATTGCCGCAGCACCTATCATAGGCGACAGCCTTATACCGAATGCCGGCCACAAAACTCCTGCCGCAAGCGGTATGCCAACGCAGTTATAGAAGAACGCCCAGAAGAGATTTTCTTTTATGTTTTTTATGACCTTATGTGAGAGCGTGATTGCGCCGATGGCATCCTCAAGCGTATTACGCATCAGCACGATATCCGCACTTTCGATAGCGATATCGGTGCCTGCACCGACTGCCATTCCGACGTGAGCCGCCGCAAGTGCAGGAGCGTCGTTTATACCGTCGCCTATCATGGCGACCCTTCTGCCCTCTTTTTCGGCAAGATCCTTTACCGCCTGCGCCTTACCGTCGGGCAGAACTCCTGCAATCACCTCGTCTATGCCGAGCCTTGCCGCAACGGCGTTAGCCGTCTCGGGTCGGTCACCTGTCAGCATAACCGTTCTGATGCCTCGCTTTTTAAGCTCTGCTACCGCTCTTACGCTGCTCTCTCTTATAGTATCCGATGCTGCTATAGCACCCATCAGGCTGCCGTTTTTGCAGACTGCAATAACAGTCTTGCCCTCGCCCGAAAGCCTTTCGATATGCCCTTCAAGTGCAGACGTATCGGAGCAGAATTCACTCATCAGAGCCATGTTTCCGCAGGCAACGGTATCTCCGTTTTCTTTATAAACTATGCCTTTGCCGGCTATTACCTCAGAGGTAGCGCCCAGCTGTGCTCTTTTATCGTACGGGATAGGCTCTATTCCACGCTCTGCCGCCTTTTTGATGATAGCAAGTGCTACCGGATGCTCGGATACGCTCTCTGCCTTGGCGGCTGTTTCGAGAAGCTGGTCTTCGGTAGCCGTAAAGGTCAGAATATCGCTGACTGAAAGAACTCCCTTTGTCAGAGTGCCGGTCTTATCCATAACTGCGGTATCTATCGAGTGCGCCGCCTCAAGAGCCGCCGCAGACCTTATCAGTATTCCGTTTTCTGCGCCACGTCCGACACCAACCATTATTGCAAGCGGAGTTGCAAGTCCGAGTGCGCAGGGGCAGGATATTACAAGGACCGAAATTCCGGTAGTCAGAGCAAATTCAAAGCCCTCGCCTGCTATAAGCCATACTATTGCCGCAATAGCCGCTATGGTCATTACTATCGGCACGAACACTGCCGCTACCTTATCGGCAAGTCTTGCTATCGGCGCCTTTGAGGATGCCGCCTCCTCGACCAGCCTTATCATCTGCGATAAGACCGTATCAGAGCCTACCTTTTCGGCTCTGAAGGTGAAGGCTCCCGTTATATTGACGGTGCCTGCGCTGACCTTATCGCCTGCGCTCTTTTCAGAGGGTATGCTCTCGCCCGTAAGCGAGGACTCGTCCAGAACGGCACTTCCCGACACTATCTCTCCGTCGCATCCGAGGGTCTGCCCCGGTCTTACGGCAACTATATCTCCCACCGCTATCTCGGAGCTGTCTATCTCGACCTCTACACCGTCTCTTATGACGAATGCGCTCCTGGGTGCAAGTGCTATCAGACGTGAGAGAGCCTGACCTGTCTTTTTTCTTGAGCGCCCCTCAAGATATTTTCCGAGCGTTACAAGGGTAAGTATCATTCCTGCCGACTCAAAATAGAGGCTCATTGAATAGCTTGCGACTATATCCATTCTCGCAGTTATCTGACCGTACACCATCATACAAAGGGCGAAAACGCCGTATATAAACGCCGCACCAGAGCCTATTGCCACCAGCGTATCCATATTGGGTGAGCGCCTTAAAAGCATAGGTATGCCGACGGTAAAATATTTTCTGTTGAGCCAGATTATCGGCACGGTCAGAAGAAGCTGAACTGCCGCCAGTGCCGCCGCATAATCGGCATCGTGGAAGAAGTGCGGTACGGGATAGGGTATCATATGACTCATTGAAAAGTACATGAGCACTGCCATCAAAACGGTGGATATTATAAATCTGTGCTTGAGCGCCCTCTCCTCATCGCTCAGTCTCTCGCCGCCGCTTTGTACCGTCTCGTCGGTCTTTGGCAGAGAGCATCGGTACCCCTGTGCGTTTACCGCCTCTATAATTGCGGTCTCGCTCAGCCTTTGCTCATCGTATATAACGTGCATGGAATTTGTGAGCAGGCTGACTCGCACGTCCCTCACTCCGTCGAGGGCCTGTACGCTCTTCTCAACGTGAGAAACGCAGACTGCGCAGCTCATTCCGAGAACGTCAAACTTTTGGTTTTTCATTTGCTTTTCACATCCTTTACAGTCATAACGGCAAGTATTCCGCTACCGACCGAAATACGGCTCTCACAGCCGATAAATTCATTGCTTACCCCTATCGGATAAGAATTGGTAAGGGTTGCATCTTCAAGCGTATAGGCAAGTCCGCTCTCGCTTACTCCCGTCGATACATCCGAGAGGCTGAACACCGACACGGTTCCAAAGGCTGCGCTGTCAAAACATACCGACTGCCCGTCCCTTATAACCGTAATACAGCATCCCTCTCCGATAAGACGGCCTATTGCACCTTTTTCAGACAGGTAAACGAGTGTCTGTATATTTGCCATGGAATGATCAAGCCTTCCGCCCAATCCGCCCAGCACCGTTATATCGTTAAAGCCCATATCAAGAGCGATTTTTACCGCAAGCACGGTATCGGTATCGTCCTTGCGCGGCGGATGCTTTACTATGTTTGGATGGTTCGGCACAGAGCCGAGCGAATCAAAATCGCCCACCGCCATATCGGGCGTTACTCCTGCCGCCAAAAGATGTGCGTATCCGCCGTCTGCCGCTATTATATAGCTGTCACGGCAGAGCTCAAGCTCCTTTGTATCAAAGCTTCCTGCGCCGACTATACAGCATTTTTTTAAGGTGTCGGGGGCAGGCGTTACACGTCCTGTCATCTCACTCACCCCCGAGAATATGCGAGAGCAGCGCCTCACAGCCTTCAAGGATATCGTCAAAGGTCTCATCAAAATTGCCGGTGTACCACGGATCTGCAATATCACGGGGATTGTCGGAAAAATCAAGCAGACGCTTTACCTTTTTATCGGGATCTCCGTGAATAATGTAATCTATTCGGGAGAGATTTCTCTCGTCCATCACGAGTATGTAGTCGTATTTTGCGTAGTCTTCCTTTTTGAGCTTGACTGCGTGGTGGTCACCGCAGAATATCCCCATCTGAGAAAGCTTTCTGCGTGTGCCAAAGTGAACGGGATTGCCAAGCTCCTCCGAGCTTACCGCACTTGATTCGATATGGAACATATCCTCTATCGAGCGCTTTTTTACTATATCCTTCATCACGTATTCTGCCATAGGAGATCGGCAGATATTTCCGTGGCATACGAACATTATCGATATCTTATCCATTTTCTTTACTCTCCCTTTTCTGCGGCGATGCTGTAATATTTAAGCGGTATGACACGCTCAAGGTCGCACGGTGCCATCTCCACCTGATATCCGACCTTTCCCCCGCTGAATATCATAAACTCAAGCTCACGTGCGCTCTCGTCCACCACCGTCTGAAACTGCTTTTTCATACCGATAGGCGAGCATCCGCCGTGAACGTAGCCTGTGAGCGGAAGAAGCTCCTTTGATTTTATCATTGAAATAGCCTTCTCGCCGACGGCTATTGCCGCCGCCTTGAGATCGAGCTCACACAGAACGGGTATTACGAAAATAAAGTATTTGCCGCTTCTCGAGCCCTGCGTTACGAGTGTCTTATACACCGTATGCGGTTCCTCGCCCAGCATAGCGGCTACCTCCTCTCCGCTCGGCGCTATCTCACCGAACGGATAGGTGTGTGCCTTATATTTTATCTTTTTCTGATCGAGGATCCTCATCACGTTTGTCTTTTCTTCATTTGCCATAATATCTTCCTTTCGCCCTACAGCGAAGCAATAAAATCGTCTATCTTCTTCTGACAGCGAGGCGTATCGCACAGCCAGCTAAGTCCGTGCATAGCGCCCGGAACGGTTATTATATCCTTTCTGGAGGCACACGCACGGTAGTTCCTTTCGGTGTTGTCGGGAAGGACGAAATCGTCCGCCTCGCCGTGTATGAACAGCATAGGTATCTTTACCTTTTTAAGCTCACATTCGGTCGAAAAATCCCGAAATCCGAAGCCTGCTCTTCTTTTGCAGATTATCTGCGCTATATCTATCAGCGGATGAACGGGAAGCTTCATTCCCGTTTTCATAACGTGGCAGAACTCCTCGTAAGGACTTGAATATCCGCAGTCGGCAATAGCACCGACGACGTTTTTGGGAAGATCGGGGTCTGACGCCGCCAGCATAACGCTTGTAGCACCCATAGAGATGCCGCTGAGTATCAGCTTGTGCTCCTCTCCCATCATATCGCTCATCAAGCGGCACCAGTCAACGACGTCGTATCTTTCCTTGGCTCCGAAGCATATATATCTGCCGTCGCTTCTGCCGTGTGCACGCTGGTCTATCAGCAGTGCGTTATAGCCCATATCGAGATATATCGGTATTACACAGCTGTAATCGTGCTCACCGCTGCTCTGATATCCGTGCACTAAAATAAAGCTGCCTTTTGCGTCATCCGATGAAGTGCGGTAGAGCCTGCCTCTCAGGGTAAGTCCGTCTCTGCTTTTTACCGAAAGCTCCTCGTACGGCATAGCTGCAAGTGTTTCTCTTGCAAGCCTTATATCGTCTATCCTTTCGGGAACGGTCTTGACTATCGACTGCTGTACTCTCTCCTCCGCCGCACTTATATCAACGCTTCTTCTGAATATCCCGTTGAATATGCGCAAAACGAAAAAGTAGAGCACCAAGGATAATATAAGCGCCACGCCCAAAACGACTGACAAAATTATTACTGCAGTTAACATATCTGCCTCCAATTTATCTCTGTATATTATATTATACTATTTTTGTCCATTTTTCAATAGCTGAAGCTATAATATTTATGTAACTTTGTTATTGACAAAGGGGAAATATATCTGTATAATAACTTTTGTTGTGCATTTTTGTAAAGCACGGGAAAGGGATGTTTTAAAGTGGCTTCGCTTGTTATAATAACGCTTGCGGTCTGTGCTGTTTTGATAGCGGTGGTACTGACAAAGCCGTTCGTGAACGTTAAAGGAAAGAGTCTGCCGATATACTGGGCAGTGCCGGCGGCAGGGGCTATACTTATAATCGCTTTGGGATACATAACGCCGAGCGAGGCTGTAGCCGCACTCTTCTGCGAGGGAAGCATCAACCCGATAAAGATACTGATACTGTTTATATCAATGACGCTGATGTCGGTATTTCTTGACGAGGCAGGATTTTTTGCTCAGGTAGCCGAGCTTGTGCTCAGCCACTCGGGCACGAATCAGAAGAAGATGTTTATATATCTCTACGCAGTCGTTTCGGTGCTCACAGTCTTTACCTCAAACGATATAATCGTCCTCACCTTTACCCCCTTCATCTGCTTTTTTGCAAAGAATGCCAAAATAGACCCGATGCCCTTCCTTTTCTGCGAATTCGTGGCGGCTAACACATGGTCTATGCTTCTCATTATAGGAAATCCTACCAATATATATCTTGCATCCTCTGCAGGCATTTCATTCACCGATTATACCCGTGTGATGCTTCTTCCGACAGTCCTTGCGGGAGGCGCATCCTTTGCTGCTCTGTGGCTTATATTCCGCAAAAGGCTCTCAAAGCCTATAGACAAGCTTGAGGCAGCACTCTCGAGCGGCGTCAAGACCGACAGAAAAACGGTTGCGATAGGACTTTTTCATCTCGGCTCTTGCATAGTTTTGCTCACAGCTTCCTCCTACACGAGCATCCCGATGTGGATAATATCTCTGATTTTTGCAATCAGCCTTTACGCAGTCAGCACGGTATATTTTGCCCTTACAAAAAAGGATGCATCCGTTATTAAGAATTCTCTTTCCCGCTCACCGCTTGAGATAATTCCGTTCGTTATTTCGATGTTCGTTATAATATCCGCACTTGAGAAAAACGGCGTTACCTCTCTTGCCGCATCTCTCCTCGGTGACGGCATTGCAAGCTACGGCATCAGCTCCTTCCTGTTTGCAAATATTATCAACAATATACCCATGAGCGTTCTCTTCTCCTCGATAATACCCGACGTTGCAGAGAGTGCGACAAAGCTGTATTCAGCCGTAATAGGCTCTAATATCGGGGCGTTTCTCACTCCCATCGGAGCGCTTGCGGGAATTATGTGGAGCGGTATGCTCAGAGACCACGGCGTCAAATTCTCATTCGGAAGATTTGCAAAATACGGCGTTGAGATAGCCATACCCTCGCTCGCCTTTGCGCTTATCGGACTTAGTGCCGTTCTGTAAAATGAGGTATAGCATATGAGTGAAATAAGACCTGTAAGTGATAATTTCTGGCGCTCCCTTACACGCCTTGCAATACCGATAGCACTGCAGAATCTGCTGATAAGCTCCCTTACCTTCGTGGATACGCTGTTTATGAGCCAGCTCGGCGATATTCCGCTGTCTGCCGCAGGTATGGCAGGTCAGTGGAGCTGGCTTATGACTATAGTTCTGTTCGGGATAAATTCAGGCGCCGCAATATTCATATCGCAGTACTGGGGTGTCAGAAACACCAAACAGATACGCAGGATATACGGCGTTGCCCTCGCAGGAGCCGCAATTATATCGGCATTTTTCTTTTCTATGGCATTTTTTGCGCCAGGGCCGGTGCTGAGCTGCTTCAACAGAGATCCGGCCGTTCTCGACAGCGGTATCTCGTACATAAAAATAGCCTGCTTCTCATATCCTGCGATAGCGCTGAACAACGTTATGTGCGCAGTTTTGCGCTCTACCGAAAAGGTTCGTCTGCCAATGATAGCCTCGGGCGTTACAACGGCAGTCAATATAATTCTCGACTATGCTCTTATGTTCGGCCACCTTGGTATGCCCGAGATGGGAGTTGAGGGTGCCGCTCTCGCTACGGCTATTGCGGCGTGGTCGGGACTTATAGTCAATCTCACCGTATCGCTTCTTCAGAAGAATATACTTATTGCAAGGCTCAGACATATATTTGATTTTGACAAAAGGCTTATATCCGATTTTGCCAAAAAGGCAATGCCCACCATGGCAAACGAGCTTATGTGGGGTCTTGGCACGGTGATCGCCAACATAATTTACGCCAATACGGGCTACGAAAACTATGCCGCAGTTACAATATTGCGAACGGTAGAGAGCCTTGCCGCCATCTTCTTTATAGGCATAAGTGACGGAGGCGGAGTTATCGTCGGCAACCTTATAGGAGCAGGCAGGATAAAGGATTCGATAAAGGCTGCACGTAGGCTTGCGGTGCTGGTGCCGTCGCTCAGCGTGGCGGTCGGTGCGGCGGTCATAGCCTTCAGATCGGTCATTATAAACGTATTCAATTTAAGCGGAAACGTTACCGCCTTTACCCTTGAGCTGACCGCAATTATTATGGTGATATACGCCTGCGAGCTTCCGCTCAGAAACATTCCGTATATTATGGTATGCGGTATATACCGCCCCGGCGGAGATGCGACGACCGGCACAAAATACGATATACTGTGTCTGTGGGGACTTGCAGTTCCTGCAACGCTTATTGCCGCATTCGTTTTAAAGCTTCCTTTCCCTCTGATATTCTTAACGGCGTATATCTTCGAGGACGCCCTCAAGGTATTCCTCTGTATCCGTCATTTCATATCGCTTAAATGGATAAGACCGGTAACGCAGGAGGGAAAAGAAAATCTTCGCATTATGCTTGAAGAAAAAAAGACTGAGGGGCTCTCTGACAAGGCTTGAGCATTTGCTTTCGACAAACTATCGGAACAGAATATTGATATAACGAAAATGACCGTGAAGAATATCTTCACGGTCATTTTTTATTTAAACAAATAATGCCTGTATTTTGAAAGAACCTTTATCAGCAAGATGCCTAAAATACCGCAGGAGATGATCTCTCCTATGCAGACGGTAAGCGCTATAAACGGTATACCCTGCTCACCCATGCCCGAAAAGTACAAAACGAGCGGTATTATGACCGTATTCGATATTATGGTCGGTATCGGCACCAGCCACATGCTTTTGCGCAGAGCGTATGCGATGATAACGCCTATAAAGGTCGCTACCGTGCCGAATATAATATCGTATACCGAAACGCCCATAAGCAGATTGGTTATCAGACATCCTATCGTCACTCCCGGCACTGCCGCCGCCGTAAAGAAGGGCAGGACGCACAGCGCTTCGGATATGCGGATCTGTATCGCTCCGCTTGCAAGTCCGAAGATGCTCGACACAAAGGTGAGTACGACGTAAAGTGCGGCAATTATAGCAGCTGTGCAAAGGTATCTCGTGCTTTTTCTGTAGTTATTCATTTTTCTCTCCGTAGTTTTTATTTTAGTGAGGATGGTCACGAACTCACTTTATACGGTAGATATGATAGCACAAAATAAAGCATCCGTCAAGCGTGCATATAATTTTCAAAAAATAAAAGTTGCTCTTGACGGCTGTATATAAATGTGGTAAAGTTATATTCGTCAGGGTCGGTATCGCTTGATGCCGTTAAAAAGGAAACGGGGGAAGATCCCGTGCGGGCACGCCGCCGTAAGCAGAGCTATACTGCACCGTCTCACACAGCCGCTTGTGTGATATGCCATTGAAGCGCAGGCTTTGAGAAGGCTGACGGTACGGTCTTTACTGCAAGCCGGAAGACTTGCCCTGAAAAAAAGCACTTTATCCGCGAGTGCCGGATGCATATACTGCGGTGCTTACAAAACTACATTTCTATTTTAAAGGAGAAAAAAGATATGAACAGTAAGATCATCAGGTCGTTTATTGTTCTTATGCTTATCGTACTTACAGCGGCTACGGTACTTATGCTTGCATCATGCAATGCTGATGAGCAGAAGGATAATGACGAAATCACAGAAAACGCTTCGGGCGAGGGCGAACAGGTCACAGCTACCGAAATAGGAGAGGGCGCAAAGGTATTCCCCTTCACAGCGGTAATGAGTGACGGCAGCGAGATCAGGTATAACGTACATACCGACGAGACTATAGTCGGTGCGGCTCTCGTTGCTCTTGAGCTTATAAGCGGAGACCAGGGCGACTACGGCCTTTACGTTAAAGAGGTTTGCGGTGAAAGAGCCGTATACGAGGAAAACGGACACTACTGGGCGTTTTACGTTGACGGTGAGTACGCTATGAGCGGCGTTGATATGACCGAGATCACAGAGGGCGCCACGTACTCATTCAAGTACGAATAAAATGGCACAAAGATACCGATCGCATACGTATATAAGAGAGATGATAGTCTTCGCCATGCTCGGAGCGATGATGTTTATCACCTATCTGATAATGCAGTCAGTTCCAAACGTTCACCTTTTGGGAATGTTTATAGTGACCTTCACGGTAGTTTATCGCGCGAAGGCGCTGATACCGATATACGTATACGTTTTTCTGAGCGGTCTTATCGGTGGGTTCGCTATGTGGTGGATACCGTATCTGTACGTCTGGGCAGTGCTTTGGGGAGCGGTCATGCTTTTGCCAAGGAATATGCCCTTGAAGATCGCAGCACCGGTATATATGGTCGTATGTGCACTTCACGGGCTTGCATTCGGCACGCTCTATGCTCCTGCGCAGGCTCTTATGTTCGGATTTAATTTTCAAACGACTGTCAAATGGATAATTGCCGGACTTCCCTACGATGCTATGCACGCACTCGGAAATCTTGCAAGCGGAGTGCTTATAATCCCATTGGTAACCATTCTCTGCAAGCTTGAGAGGATACCCGTGCCGATAAGGATGAAAGATAAAGAAAAGTAAAAAACATCCCGACGTCTGTCGGGATGTTTTATTTCATATAAGTTGCGTTTTTTACCTTTTTTCTTATTTTTATAAGATCACGGAGCATTCGTGCGGTGTCTTTTATAATATTTACCTTTGAGCTCTCTCGCATCTGGTCCTCAAGTATGCTGACCGGAAGCTCGGATATCGTATAGCCCAGTCTTTCGGCTATAAGAAGTGCCTCAAGATCAAAGGCAAATCTGTCTACGCTGCAGCGTGAGAAGACGTCCTTTGTGCACCCTTTAGAAAATATCTTGAGTCCGCACTGCGAGTCACTGTGCTTAAATCCGGTTATCATACGCACCGTCATACGATAGGTGCTTGACATTATACGGCGAAGGAGTGAATATGCCTGAGCATCGCCGCCCTCGGCATAGCGTGTGCCTATCAGCACGTCGGTGCCGTTTTTTATTACGGTATCATACGCTGTGCGTATAACGTCGGTGCCGTATGCAAGGTCGCAGTCGGTAAAGAGTATATACTCACCGTCTGCCGCCATCATTCCATAGCGCACTGCACTGCCTTTACCGTGATTCTCGGGAGTGCCGCTCAGCTTTATTCTCGGCTGACCCTTCATCAGCTCACGGACGGTTTCGGCGCTTTTATCCCTTGAGCCGTCATCAGAAAAAACTATCTGCCACTCGCCCGCAAAATCTCTCTCAAGCGCATCGCACAGACGTTTTGCCGCCTTTGGAAGTATCGCTTCCTCGTTGTACATCGGGATAACGACGGATATTTTATATTCAAATCTTTCCAATTTATTATTCACCGCCGTATTCCACGTAATCTACAAGCTTTGCCTGCAGTGCGTATCTGTAGATATAATATCCGTTCGTGCAGGTCGAAAGCGTGAGAATATGGTCGTCTGCATCAAATTCGAGATCGTTTTGCACGAAGATAGAGTTATCTCTCATGCGGTACGTCCATTCCAGGAACTGCTCGTCAGACATAAACGAGGTCTTTATGTAGGAATAGTACATATCTGTCTCGTATATTGAGAATATCTCGTAGGTGTATATTCCGTTTTCGGTGGTCAGCGTGATGGTTCTGTTGCGGTCAAAGAAGGACTGCTTCAGATATTTCGGAATCTCGCCGAACATCGAGCCGTTCAGCATATTGTGTCCGTATATTACGGTATTGCGATTCTCAAGAAGGTCGGTATCGCATCTGTAATCAACGAATATCGAGCCTGCAGGCAGATACTCGCCGTAAAAATCGTTGTTGAGATAGTAATCGTTGTCGGTGTACTGCACCAGCGGATAGTCGATTCCCGTGCCCTCAACGCTTATCCAGCCGTAAAGGTCGGGGTTTCTCATTTTGAGGTAGTTGAGCTTTGCCTTCACAAGCTCGAACTCCTCGTTGTATTCATCGCTCGGCACTGTGGTAGCCTGATTCTGATCCGCCTCAAGAGAGGTCTTGAAATCGGGGGTATTAGGCGACGCGGCGCTCTTTTTCGAGCGGTCGAGTGCTCCGTCTGCCGAAAGGAGAAACTCCTCGCTGTTGAAATAGTCGGAGATGTCGCCGTACAGCGCATTTGCACGCTGATAATTTATAAACGATCTGCCTATCATTATTATGCAGACGAACGCTACGGTAAGACATACGTATAACAAGAGATATCTCACCAGCCTGCCGGCTATGCCACGTCTGCCCACCTTTGCCGCACCCTCGCTTATATCCTCAGGGCGCAGAGCGTCAAGCGACTCCTCAAACGTGAGTGCCGTATTTACATCGAGGGCTCCGGGCATATTCTCGAAGGTGATATTCATTTGCGTGTCATCGTCCTCATCCGTCAGTCTGTTTGGCAAATCTTCAAGACTGAATTCCGATTGAGCATCGGTATTGTCTGAGCGCAGAGCGTCAAATGATTCCTTAAGATTGAGCGATGTGGGCACATCTGAATCCTCGGGCATGCTCTCGAAGGTGATATTCACCTGCGTGCCATCGCCCTCATTCCAGAGACCGTCTGACAGGTCTTCAAGGCTGAATTCCGAGTTAACGTCGATGTTGTCAGATGCTTCGCTCTGAGGTAAAACGTCAGGCAGAGCTTCAAACGAGATGTCCGATTGATTTTCGGTATCCTCAGGGCGCAGAACGTCAAGCGACTCCTCAAAGGTGAGTGCCGCTTTGCTCTCAGATACTTCATCTGCCGTATTCAGTTGTTGCTGAGTGCGGTTTTCGCTATCCATAGTATCTCCAAAAATTGGCTGCGTCAGCCGTTTGTAAGCTTAAATCACGGTAATTATATATTATTTTGAGGGAAATATCAAGCGATGCAACAAATCTTTATCCGAATACACCAAAAAAGGTTACACTCTTTTAACAATTATGACGATGCGGTGGGGACAAGGTGAGGGCTTGTGGTGGAGAAACCTTTTTACTTTGTTCGCATTTTCTTCGCAATGACTATCACAACAAGTAAAAACAGCGGTCAGAATTGACCGCTGTTTTTAAATGTAGCACGTTGTTCGCACTTTTCCATGTCCATGCTCCAAAGTTTTTTGGGAGGGGGTACGGGGGACCGTTTTTTGCAAAAAAGGGTCCCCCCGATAATTAACTCTCTCACACAGAATACAGCTTATAAAGCTGTGCATAGATGCCGTTCTTTTCGATAAGCGCATCGTGCGAGCCCTGCTCGGCGATACCGTCCTCGGTAAGCACGACTATTCTGTCTGCAGATCTTATTGTCGTAAGTCTGTGAGCGATGGTAATGGTAGTTCTGCCCTTAGACAGTCTTTCAAGCGACTGCTGAACGAGGCGCTCGCTCTCGTTATCGAGTGCGCTGGTAGCCTCGTCAAGAATAAGTATAGGCGGATTTTTAAGAAAAACTCTTGCGATAGAGATGCGCTGCTTCTGCCCGCCCGACAGCTTGACGCCCCTCTCACCGACGTATGTATCGTAGCCGTCAGCAAGCTCGGATATAAACTCGTGCGCACCTGCAAGCTTTGCCGCCGCCTCTATCTCCTCATCCGTTGCGCCAGGCTTTCCGTATTCGATATTCTCTCTTACAGAGCCGGAGAAGAGATAAACGTCCTGCTGAACTATACCTATATTACGGCGGAGCGACTCAAGGGTAACGTCGTGGATATCGTTTCCATCTACGGTAATAGTACCGCCGGTTATCTCGTAAAACCTCGGAAGTAGCGAGCAAAGCGTTGTCTTACCTCCACCCGACGGTCCGACCAGAGCAATGCTCTCCCCTGCCTTTATATCAAGGGATAGCTCTGTGAGAACGTTTCTGTTCTCCTCCGAATATCTGAACGAAACGTTTTTCATCGATATATCACCCTGCACCGCACCGATATCGTATGCCCCCTCTTTATTCTGAATATCGGGCTGAATATCGAGTATCTCGGTGAATCTGTCGATACCTGTCATACCACGGTAGAACTGCTCTGCAAACTCAACTATACGGCTGACGGAGGTTATAAGCGTGGTAACATAGAGCAGGTAGGCTATGTAGTCCCCCGAATCAATAACGCCGTAGTAGATAAACAGCGCACCGACGCAGACGACGATAAAATACAGAAGTCCGTTGAAGAATCTGTTGGATGCGTGGAAGCCACCCATAACGGTGTAGCTCTTCTTTTTGATGTCAAGGAAGCTCTTGTTGCCCTCCTCGAACTTGCGGGTCTCGGTGCCCTCGTTTCCGTATGCGTGGACCTCGTGAATACCCAGAAGGCTGTCCTCGACCTGCGAGTTGAGCTCACCGATACGCTTGCGTTGCTCACGGAAGTTATCCCTCATTCTGACGTTGAACTTGGTCAGCACCACAACCATTACGGGAATGAGCGCAAAGGTTATAAGCGTTAGCGGAATATCTATAAAACAGAGCACGGCAAACGAGCCGATTATCTTAATGCCCGCAATAAAAAACTCCTCGGGACAGTGATGCGCAAACTCGGTAACGTCGAAAAGGTCTGACGTTATGCGTGACATAAGCGTTCCTATCTTGGTGTTGTCGTAAAACGAGAAGGAGAGCTTCTGATAGTGCGAGAAGAGGTCACGGCGCATATCGGTCTCGATCTTGGTACCCATAACGTGACCGACCGAGCTCATATAAAAATACGCAAGCGCATCTATTATGCGAAGCACGAAATAGCCGAGCGCACAGCCGAGTATCAGCCGTATGGTAAGCTCTGCCTCGCCGTTTGCGGCGTTGGTTATCTGTCTGACTATCATAGGAAGCACCAGCTCGCATATGGTGGTCAGCGCCGCACAGATAAGGTCGAAAACAAGGGTTCTGCGGTAATTTTTATAGTAAGGAAGAAACCTCTTTATCTTATAAAGAAATCCCTTTTTCCCCTTTTTATCTTTTTCTTCCATGTCTTTCTCCTTTCGCTTTTTTATAGGGTGATACGAGTGAGAGCTCCATCTTTCCAAGACCAACGTCAACGTCCTCGACCCTGACTCTTATCCTCATACCGAGTGAGAAAATATTCTCACCGCAGGAAAGAGTAAAGCTTCTCTCGTCAAATTCGTAATAACCGCCCTCAAGGGTTGCAATGGGAATAAGACCCTCGCAGGTGTTGTCAAGCTCTGCGAAAAGCCCGAACGAGGTGACCGAGCTGATAACTGCGTCGAACTCACAACCCAACTTGTCACGCATGAACAGCATGCGGTAAAGGTCCTCTATATCACGCTCTGCGAACAATGCCTTAAGCTCGTTTTCACTCGACATCTTAGCAGACTGCGTCGCAAAATTACCGAAATGTGCTATTGCCGCACCGTCCATCTCGCCGTGAAGGACCGCCTTTATAATGCGATGCACCGAAAGATCGGGATAACGCCTTATCGGTGAGGTGAAATGACAGTATCTCTCCGTGGCAAGACCGAAATGGGGAGCGCACTGCGCACTGTATCTCGCCTTTGCGAGTGAGCGGAGCATAACGTAGGATACCGTCGTCGCTATATCCTTGCCGTTTGCCTCAATAAGCACACGCTGAAGTGCACTCGGATGCAGCGTCTTTGCCCTGAGCGGAGCGGTGTCAAGCCCAAGATTGTGCGCAAAGGTGATAAACGCACGCATCTTCTCGTAGGCAGGGGTTTCGTGAACACGGTAAACGCAGGGCATGCTCTGCCAATAAAGCCAGTTGGCAACCGCCTCGTTTGCGCAGAGCATAAACTGCTCTATCATCCGCTCTGATACGCCTCTTTCCCTGCGGACTATATCGACGGGATCTCCTTTTGCATCAAGTATTATCTTTGCATCGGCAGTATCGAATTCAAGCGCACCGCGCCGTCTGCCGTTTGCCTCAAGCTTCTCGTAAAGGGTGCGCATGGGCTGAAGCGCCGCCTCTTCAATATGAGAGTATTTATTGTAGAATTCAGAGCCCTTGCCCTTTTCAAAAACGTCGTTTATCTCGGAATAAACGCCCCTCACGCAAGAGCGTATAACGCTCTCCTTTAAGGTGCATCCGAGGGTGTTGCCGTCAGAGTCAAGCTCGATAAACACCGAAAGAGCCTGCCTGTCAACTCCGCCGTTCAAAGAGCAGATTCCGTTTGAGAGCGCCTTCGGAAGCATTGGCACCACCTTGTCGGTAAAATAAACGCTGGTGCCGCGAAGCATAGCCTCTCTGTCAAGTGCAGTCCCCTCGCAAACGTAGTCCGAAACGTCGGCAATATGCACGCCGAGAATATATCCGCTATCGGTCACCTCAAGCGAGATGGCATCGTCAAGGTCCTTTGCATCCTCTCCGTCTATGGTAAATATAAGCTTATCACGAAGGTCTTCCCTGCCCTCGTATTTTATCGGGCGCTGAGCAGCCTTGTCCGCCTCAGCTATCACCTCATCGGGAAATTCGGTGCGGATATCGTTTGAGCGTAGTATCGCCTGATAGTTCGCCCCAAGACTGTCGCCCTTGCCGAACACCTGAGTGACCGTGCCGTATGCGTTATCGCCCGAGCGCTGAGGATAGGAGTTTATGCTAACCTCAACCTTGTCGCCCGGCTCTATCGGAGCATCCGGCTTTTTTATAAGGATATTAAAGCCGACCTTTTTGTTATCGGGCACGACGTACAGCGAAAATTTTCTTGCACGAAAGCTGCTTCGCCTGAGCTTCACCACACCGATAACACTCTTCAAAGTGCGCTCAAGCACACGAACTATCCGTCCCTCGTCGCACTTGTCTGCACTGTCTGCCCTTGAGGTTATACTGCAGAGCACAATATCGCCGTAAACGGCGCTTAGAGTATAGGGCGCAGGAATAAACACCCTCTCACGCACTCCGCTTTTCTCATTTTGATATTCAACGAAGCCAAAGCCTCGCTCGCTCGAAATATAACTGCCCTTGACGTGATTGCCGTCAGTGGACGGCATGATCTTGCCGTTTTTGGTGTAAACGATCATTCCCTCTCGCTCAAGAAGCGTAAGCGCCTTGAGATATGCATCGTACTCCGCTCCGTCCAAAGTGCCGTCAGACACAAGCGCAAAAACGCCCTGCGCTTTCATCGGAACGTAAGACGGTGAGGATAAAAGCCCCAATATTTCTTCCGTATATTTTAAACTATCCATCTGATGAAAATTCCTTCTGTTGTGAAATTGCGGAACTTATAAAGTAAAAACCCGCCCAAGTTAGTTTAACCGTAGGCGGGTAAATATACAAGTTTATTGGCGATTATTCTGCTGATTCTACTTCAGCTTCTGTTCCTGCTTCACTTTCACCCTCAGCAGCTTCGGTCTCACCTGTAACTGCCTCAGTCTCACCCTCAACAGCTGCATCGGAGTCAGCACTTGTGTCTACAGCGGTCTGCTGAGCAAGATAATCGTTAAGCATAGCGTCGAAATCTGTATCGTCCTGAATAACGTAAACAACGATAACGAGTATAACGAAAATGATAGCAACTACAGTTGTAAGCTTAGCGAACATCTTGTCCATGGTCTTACCCTTTTCCTTGCCGAAGAAGGTCTCAGCGCCGCCTGCGATAGCGCCGGAAAGATTATGAGACTTTCCCGACTGCATAAGAACTGCAATTACAAGGAAAACTGCTGCTACCAATAAAATAATACCAAATACGTAGTCAAGTGTTGTCATTTTTGAATTTATCCTCCTGATATGTGCCGAAAAGACGGCAAAAAAATAAAGTCTATAGTCAAGTAAATATATTCTACCACATAAAAATCCGAAAATCAATACATATTTCAAAAAAAATAAAAATTTTTACATCTATTCTTGACAGAGCGGAGATAATATGATATTATAATACTGTTGTCGATACGCAATCGACTATATTTTCGGAAGGGCACGAGTCTTGAAAACCGTTTGCGGCAATATGTACTTCATTTTACAATTTAATACGACAGGGATATCGAAGCGGTCATAACGGGTAAGCGAGACAAAACGATTGAGTATCGTTTTGGCGATGCGCTTCACGAAAATAAGGAGAGATGAAGCCGAGTGCAAGCGAGGCGAGCATAAAGTCGGAGGCCAAGC
>JAZSMJ010000069.1:0-13189 GCA_045535815.1 Eubacteriales bacterium | reverse complement strand
GGCGTTGATATAATAGTTGCTATCAATAAGATGGATAAGCCGGGTGCAGAAACTGCAACGGTTATGCAGAATCTTACCAACTACGAGCTCGTTCCCGAAGAATGGGGTGGCGATATTATCTGTGTTCCCGTATCAGCTCTTACAAGAATGGGTATTGAGGACCTTCTTGAAAACGTTCTGCTTGTTGCGGAAATGAAGGAGCTTAAGGCTAATCCTGACAGAAGAGCTAAGGGTATCGTTCTTGAAGCTCGTCTTGACAAGGGAAGAGGACCTGTTGCGACAGTTCTCGTTCAGAACGGTACGCTTAAAAGCGGAGACGTTGTTATCGCAGGAACGGCGGTTGGCCGTGTAAGAGTTATGACGGACGATAAGGGTAAGCAGATGAAGACTGCAGGACCTTCCGTTCCGGTTGAGCTTGTAGGTCTTTCCGAGGTTCCGGTTGCAGGCGACGAGTTTAACGCAGTTGAAGATGAAAGAATGGCAAGAGAGCTTGCAGAGCAGCGTAAGGCTAAGGCTAAGGAAGCAGAGTTCAATTCCGGCGCTAAGGTCAGCCTTGACGATCTGTTTGCTCAGATCTCCGACGGTGTAAAGGAGCTCAATATTATCATAAAGGCAGACGTTGTCGGATCTGCGGAAGCAGTAAAGCAGTCTCTTGAAAAGATATCAACCGATGAAGTTAAGGTAAAGGTTATTCACAAGGGTGTCGGCGGTATAAACGAAAGTGACGTTATGCTTGCTGCAGCATCCAATGCTATCATAGTAGGATTTAACGTAAGACCCGATAAGGGTGCTATAGACTCTGCTGAACGTCAGGGAGTAGATATAAGAACCTACAGAATCATTTACGAATGTATAGAAGAAATAACAGCAGCTATGAAGGGTCTTCTTGCTCCCAAGTTCAAGGAAAGCCTTCTCGGTCACGCTGTTGTCCGTCAGACCATTCACGTTCCCAACGTTGGTACTATTGCCGGATCCTATATCCAGGACGGTAAGATCACAAGAAACGCTCAGATCCGTATCGTTCGTGACGGTGTCGTTATATTTGAGGATAAGATATCCTCTCTTAAGAGATTCAAGGATGACGCAAAAGAAGTTGCACAGGGATACGAGTGCGGTGTCGGACTTGACAGATTTAACGATATCAAGGAAGGCGATATCCTTGAAGCGTTTGAAATGGTTGAGATCAAACAGTAAAAGGGGAAACAAATGGGCTTTTTACCTCTTACAAAATATGAAATGGACCGAGCAGGATGGGACAGACCTGATTTCGTATACGTTACGGGAGATGCGTACGTCGATCATCCGAGCTTCGGTGTAGCGATCATATCGAGGGTTCTTGAAGCCGCAGGCTATCGGGTTGCGATCTTATCGCAGCCCGATTATCGCTCATGCGATGAATTCCGCACGTACGGAAGACCAAGACTCGGCTTTTTGGTAACCGCAGGAAACATTGATTCGATGGTCGCTCATTATACCTCGTCGAAGAAAAAACGCTCTTACGACTACTATTCCGCAGGCGGAAAGATGGGCAAAAGACCGGATAGAGCAGTAATCGTTTACTGTAACCGTATACGTGAGGCATACGGAGACGTTCCGATAATATTGGGAGGTCTTGAAGCATCGCTCAGGCGGTTTGCACATTACGATTATTGGGATGATAAGGTCAGAAGAAGTATTCTCGTTGATTCAAGAGCCGATATTCTGACCTATGGAATGGGGGAAAATATACTCCTTCGCATAGCAGAGCTTCTTGATAAAGGCGTGCCTGTGAAAAAAATAAGGGACGTCAGAGGAACTGTTTTTCTTGCCGATAAGGATGATAAGATACATTTTGACAGCGTCGGCGGATTTGACTACGACGATCTGAAAACAGATAAGAAGATATATGCTCAGGCGTTTGGAATACAGTACAAGGAGAACGATTCGGTCAGAGGCCGTGCCGTTACCGAGATGTACGGGGACAAAATGCTTGTGCAGAACCCTCCAATGCCTCCGCTTACAAGGGAAGAGCTCGACCGTGTCTACGCTCTGCCTTATATGAGGGATTACCATCCATCGTATGAAAAAGAGGGCGGAGTTCCTGCAATAACGGAAGTGAAGTTCTCAATAACACATAACAGAGGCTGTTTCGGAGCGTGCAATTTCTGCGCACTTGCCTTCCATCAGGGAAGAAGCGTATATTCACGCAGTATCGAGTCGGTGGTCAAGGAAGCGGAGCTGATATCAAAAATGCCCGATTTTAAAGGGTATATCCATGATATCGGAGGCCCGACCGCAAACTTCAGATATACTGCCTGCGATCAGCAAAAGGAGCACGGTGTATGTGCCAACAGAAAATGTCTGACACCCACGCCCTGCAAAAATCTTAAGGTAGATCACAGTGAGTATATTGAGCTTCTTTCAAGAGTTGAGCAGATCAAGGGTATAAAGAAGGTATTTATACGCTCCGGTATAAGATTTGACTACCTTATATATGACAAGGACGAGAGCTTTTTCAAAAAGCTTGTAAGGGATCACGTCAGCGGACAGCTAAAGGTTGCACCCGAGCATTGTTGTGATGGAGTGCTCTCGCTTATGGGTAAGCCTTCTGTCAGCGTATATAATAAATTCAAGAAGAGATTCTTTGAAATAACGCAGGATTGCGGAAAAGAGCAGTATCTCGTTCCGTATCTTATATCGAGTCACCCGGGAAGCACGCTTGCGGATGCAGTAAAGCTTGCTGAGTATCTCAATAACGGCGGACACGTGCCGGAGCAGGTTCAGGATTTCTATCCCACACCCGGAACGGCGTCAACGGTAATGTACTATACCGGTATCGATCCGCTCAGCGGGAAGAAAGTTTATTCTCCAAGTGACTACCACGAAAAGCAGATGCAAAGAGCGCTTTTGCAGTGGAAACGTCCCGAAAACTATAATCTCGTTCGAGAAGCGCTTGAGAAAACCGGAAGACTTGACCTTATAGGCAACGGCAAGAACTGTCTGATCAAAGACAGAGGCTCTCAAAGAAGCCACGCAAGCTCTGATGGAGACAAAAAACGCAACACTAAAGCTCCCAAGCAGGGCGGTAGAAAGAATTTGTCAAAGCCTTTGAAAAAGCATGATACCAAAAAGCCAAGGTCAAAAAATCCTGCAGGAAAGCAAAAGAATAAAATAACAAAAAAATAAAAAAATCAGAAGCGGCACATTAAAATGTACCGCTTCTGATTTTTTAATCTATCCTCTTTGTTTAACAGTGAAATTTGCGCTTTTGCTTAATATTTCGGTTGAAGACTCTATAATCCGATCAAGCGAAACATCTCCGGTACCTATAATTGTAATTGCAGCTTGATTTGCAGTTACACCGCTTCCGTCAAAGCTACCGGTTCCCGATATAGTGACTGCAAGCCTGTTTACCATACCGTTACAGGAAACATCTCCCGATCCGGTGATGGTAGCACTGAAATCTTCGCTGACCTGTCCTATAGAGGCATCTCCTGCTCCTTGTATATTAACAGTTACATTTTTTCCTTCTGCAAAACGAACGTCACCGCTTCCGTATATAGAAACGGTAGATCTATCTCCAAGCGAACCTCCAAACATGTCGCCTGCACCGAAAATATTAATCTGACTCCATTCTTTTACGTTACCGAAGAATATGTCACCGCTTCCTGCAATTGTTGTTGCAAGATTACCGCAGTTTCCGGCCCGTATATCACCGCTTCCGGATATCTCTAACTCTGTTATATAAAAATCTGATGATGATATAACGTTTGAGCTTCCGGCAATTTTAACTCTGAGGAGCTCGTTGCATTCATGCGGTATTAATACAGTAAGCTTATTATTTTCACGATTCGTACCGCTTTTTGTGCTTTTTACATTTATATTCAAAATGCCGTCAGATATGGATGTTTCGATCTGGTGAATAAACAATGCAGACCCTTCTGCTATGATTCCGTTAAAATCGTCCGATCTTTCTATTTCAACATTACATGGATATGATATCGACAGATCTATGCTTTTAAAATTATCAAATTTATTTTCAAGCTTTGTTGCGGTACAAACAGGAACAAGATCTAAGTAATCATGTTCTAATTCTATCAGACGTATCTCTCCTAAGCCTTTGTTTGTTACGGTTTTTGTTGAATAATTTGCAATGCTTCCGTCGGTGAATAATACTTCGTTTTCATTTTCGGAAAGTAAATTTTTGTTGGAATAGCATGCGATGTTACCGGATTGGGCGACAAGAGGAAGTGAATTGAATGTCGGAACAGCACTTGTGTTTTGGCTATTATTCTCCAATTCTCCAAAAAGAGAGCCTACCGAAACTCCGAGCGCATCTGCAAGAGCAGGAATAATTGACAGATCGGGAAGTCCGGTCCCTCGCTCCCATTTTGATACCGCCTGTGGTGTAATAAACAAAAGATTAGCAAGGTCTTCTTGAGTGAGGTTCTTCTCGCGCCTCAGCTGAGCAATTCGGTTACCTATATCATTGTTTCTTTTCTTTAACACAGCTGTTCTCCCACCTTTCTCAATTTATGGAACTGTAAAACGTTTTTATGTGTATGGTACGATTATAGCATAATGCCGACTCAATTACAATAACCGCACCGTTGTATATTTTTACCGATATAATAAGCGCTGATGCTCGGAGCAATCTTAAATATCAACGCTCGGTTTACATTTAAAGCCAAACTTAGCGTTGATATTTGAGGAGCTTATGAGACGCATCTCATTAAAAATAATATAAAATCTGAAAAAGTATTGACACTATGATAAAATTCAGTATAATTAACATAACGCAATAAAAAGGGAGATTTTTCTTATGAATTACAGCGTAACTTATTCAGACGGAAACGAAACCAAAGAAGTCAAGGCTAAAATAAAGCTTGAGGTCTGCCGTTTTGCAAAAGAGGGATATACCTTTGCGGGATGGCGTGATGCTAAAGGCAATATATACAAAGCGGGTAATCTTTACAGAATAAATGATGAGGATAATACTCTTACAGCTGTTTGGGAGGAGATTAAGGACTATGCTCTCCTTGCTGATGCGCAGGAAGCGTGGGAGCTTCGTGACGGAGGTCCTGCTGACGTTGCTCTTTCTGCGATAGGAAAAGCTCACGCCGAGCTTAAATGGACTGTTTGGCTCAATTCCAAGACCTTCGGTCAGGTGCTTGATTTTTCAACGCAGGGCTCGATGTTTAAATCTGCATGGACAAGTGCTGACCTTAGCGGTGATTTTGCCGTATCTGCATGGATAAAGGCTCCGGCAAGAGAAAAGGGAATAAGAACGGTTGCCTCAGGCGGAAATTCTTGGAGCATTTATTTAAACGAAGATGGCGAGCTTGCTTTTTCAGCAAAAGACGTTTGTGGCGCAGAGACTTCCGGTGCTATGCTTGTTGACGGAAGGTGGCACCATATTCTCGTTTCAAGAAATGAAAGTTACCTTACATATTACGTAGACGGAAATGCTGTAAAGACGGTTACAGTCAGCGGAGCAGTCGGTAAATCTAAGGATATATACCTCGGTGCAGCTCCCGATGGAAATAACGGATTTGACGGCTCTATCGCTCAGGTGAGAATCTACGGCTGTGCAAAGAAGCCGGATGAGGTTACTGCAATAAAGCTTGACGAGTCTGATAACGAAAGAAAAGCTCCGACGTTTGACTGCAAGCACGGCATTACCTCAGACAGAAGCCAGGGATTCGGCAAGAAGGGCGGTAAAATAACCGCAGACGATATCCTCAACTGCAAGGATATGGGCTTTAAATATATGCGTATGATGATATACGTGGATAACCTTATCGGCGAGTACGGTCAGCTCAATGAGGATTATATAGATTGGGCGAAAGATTTTATCAATACCATTCTTGATAACGGACTTAACTGTATGCTTTCTTTAGGATGCGGAAACAGAGATAAGTGGAACGGAAGATATCTCGGCTCAAGAAACGGACTTGAAAAGCTTGTCATATTCTTCGGAGAGCTTGGCGAGTGGATAAAGGATCAGGGATGGACGCCTGAGCAGCTTTCGATACTTATGTTTACAGAGCCTGTCAACGCATCAAACGGCGAAATGGTCTGGTATTATATGAGTGACAGAGTCTGTGCTGCTCTGAGAAACGTGCTACCGGATCACACTATAATTACAAGCTGTGAAAAATTCGGTGCTTATGAAACTTTATATGAAATGTCTCCCGTTACAGACGATAACGTCGTATATTCATTTACTTCATATGAGCCGTTCACCGTTGGATTTAATACTTTTAACAACTTCTGCAACGATAATTTCTGGGGCTATACACACGATATCCCGTATCCGATAGAACCCGGCGTTGATTATACAGATGCTATTGAAGAATGTATAAAGGACGTTCCCGAAGACAAAAGGGAAGAGGCTCTCAGAGTTTTGGGCGATTATGTAAGCGGAAAAATCGATGCGTGGAAGCCAAACTTCTTTGAAGGAAGACTTTATAATGCCGATTGGCTGATGCACAGAGCAAAAACATTCAATGAATGGAGCGAAAAATATGGCGGTAAGATCCATATGTTCGTAGCCGAATTCGGAGCTTGCGACTATAATGCAAATATTCATCTCAAAGCAGGCAGACCCGGTACGGGTATAAAAGAAAGCACAAGGCTTCGCCTGATCGAAGATACAAGAAAATCTTTTGATGCATACGGTATCACATGGTCGTTCTGGGAATATAACGAAGGCTTTACCATTTACCGTCCCGATACAAGAGTTCCGGGTCTATGCGTAACCAGAGAGATGTTCCCGTCGTACGTTTATAAAGATATGCTTGACGTACTTGCACTCGATTATAATAAAGATATTATCAAATAATTCAAATAAAACTCCGTCTCTACGGAGTTTTATTTATAAATTGACTTTAACAGTTTTTATGATATAATAGTAAAAACATCTCATTTTGGAGGTAATTATGACTCATGTAATAAATAAGAATATGAAGTTAATGCTGTTATGTGTCTTTATCGTAGCCATATCACTTTTGACGGTGTCTTGTGACGGTGATGATGCGTATGTTGATAATGCTCTTGAGTCTGAGACAGAGTCTTCGGCAGTATCGGAGTATGAGGTTGAAAGGGAATCTGAAACTAAAACCGAAACAGAGACAGAAACAGAAGTCGAGACGGAAACAGAGTTGGAGTCGGAGACAGAAAAATCTAACACGGATAACGGTGAAAAAGGAGTATATCACAAGCTCGTTATTTCGGATTTTGATACCGTTGACGGATGGGGGGGAATGTTCGCTAACGGAAAAAACGTTAAGCCCGCCCAGGGTAACGGATACGTTGAGGCATCAAATAACGGAGATGTAGTAATAGATAGGCTTTTCAGCTCACCTATTGATATGTCAAACTATGCAATTTGCGGTAAGCTTCATATAAGTGTATACGTTGACAGCCCTGAATTTGTAACGGGCGGTCAGATAGAGTTTTCATCGGGAGGCGGAGCTGACAGATACGAGCTCAGATTCGGTGAATTTAACAGAGACATAAAGCTATCTGCAGGTTGGAACGATATCGTGATAGATTTCAGTGAAGCTCATGCAGATAAGCAGTGGGCAACACAGAAAGGATATCCCGATTTCAGATCTTTCACCTACTGTAGAATATACTTTAACATAGTTGGAGGCCAGACCGTATGCGGACTTGATGATTTCTATATATTTACTGAAAATGAATCTGATATAGAATTCAATAAACAGAGCATTTCATCATTTGATTCACTTGATGAAAAATGGTCTTCAAACGGTACTTTGACGTTGCAATCGACAGATGATTCTCCTACCGGTACACCGTATATGTTAGTGGAGACTTACGGAGATGCAGTGCTTTCGAAGTCATTCAGAAAAAATCCGTTTGATATTTCAAAATATGCTGAAACAGGATATCTCCATCTGTGGTTGTACGTTGAAAAGGCTTCTCTTATATCGGGCGGACAGATAGAGCTTACTTCCTCCGGTGGTGCAGACAGTCAGGAATATAATTTCGGACAGTTAAAGCAGGATATAGAGCTTGTTGACGGATGGAATGAGCTGATACTTCCTCTTTCGTCAATGAAAGAGCAAAATGGTGCGGCAGATCTTGAAGATATTAACTATATAAGAGTATATCTCAATTCATCTGCCAATATCAAAATGGGGATTGATGACTTTTACGTTTATGCTGTAACGGGTCAGTCGATACCGATAATAACTCTTTCTCTCGGAGATCAGCAATCGTCTATGAATGTTCGTCCGAATGACGGTGTAAGCCTTGCGGAGCTGGGCGAGAATCTTGGTGAAGAGGGCTTTGATATAGTTGGTTGGAGCGACGGAGAGACAGACTACGGCGTAAACGATAACTATATTATGGGCGAATCAGACGTTACTCTCAATGCAATAGTTAAGAATTGGGATCATTTCGCAATTACCTACTTTGACGGAGAGGGCAACAGTGCAGACGGTGAAAAAACGTATGAAAACGGAACCGTTAAGCTCTCGGTATCGCCCTTTGAAAAAGAAGGTTATACCTTTGCAGGATGGAAGGATGCTTCCGGAAAGACGTACAAGGCAGGACATTCTTATACCATCAACTCTAAGGATAATACCCTAACTGCAGTATGGGAAAAGATAGACGATTTTGCTCTACTTTCAGGAGCACAGGAGGCTTGGGAACTCAGAGAGGGCGGCCCAGTAGCTATTGCTCCTTCAGCTATAGGCAGAGCTGATGCAGAGCTTAAATGGACTGTTTGGCTTAATTCAGATACCTTCGGTCAGACGATAGACTTTTCAACCGAGGGTTCTGTTATGAGTGCATCAGATACCGCCGTTAATCTTAGCGGTGATTTTGCAATATCGGTATGGATCAAGGCTCCGATAAGAAAAAACGGAGTCAGAACGGTACTTTCAGGCGGAAGCGAATGGTGTCTTGAGCTTGATAAGAACGGGGAGCTCAGCTTCAAAGCAGACGGAGTGAGCGGACTTGAATCCTCGGGCACATATCTGATAGACGGTAGATGGCATCACGTTCTCGTAACAAGAGCAGGAGATGAGATCACCTATTATATTGACGGTGATGCAATAAAAGTTCTTACGGTCAGCGGAGCAGTAAAGTCATCCAACAATGTTTATGCAGGCGCAGATAAGTCTGGTAAAAACGGCTTTGACGGCTCAATGGCGCAGATAAGAATTTACGGAGAAGCAAAAACTCCTTCTCAGGTTACCGAAATAACTGTAATAGAATCGGATAACGTAAGAAACAAGCCTGTTTTCGACACCTATCACGGCATTACTACAGACAGAAGCCAGGGATTCGGTACAAAGGGTGGAACATTTACTTCCGATGACATTCAGGCATGCAAGGATATGGGATTTGAGTATGTCAGAATGATGATATACGTAGATAATCTCGTCGGTAAAAACGGAAAGCTGAATGAGGAATACATAAACTGGTCTAAGGATTTTATAAACGGAATCCTTGATAACGGTCTCAGATGTATGATCTCACTTGGCTGTGGAGACAGAGGAACATGGAATGGAAAATATCTTGGAACTGAGAACGGATTCGAGGAACTTGTTATATTTTTCGGCGAACTTACCGAATGGATAAATGAGCAAGGATGGAATGAGAACGAAGTTTGCTTGCTTACATTTACAGAGCCTGTAAACGCATCGGGCGGTAAGATGGATTGGACCTGGATGAGCGACAGAATATGTGCCGCTATAAGGAACGTTGACCCAAACCTTACTATAGTTACAAGCTCAGACTCATACGGATATATTGAGAATATGAAGAGCATGGTTCCGGTTACAGATGAGAACGTTATCTATTCGTTCACGTCATACGAGCCTTACACAGTAGGCTTCAACACCTTTAACGGAGGCTCTAAGGGTAGCTGGTGGAGCTACGTTAAGGATATTCCGTATCCTATAGAAGAGGGGGTGGATTATACCGATGCGGTTGCTGAAGCAATTTCGGAAGTTCCTGAGGATATGAAGCAATACGCTAAAAAATGGCTTGACGATTATGTCGCCGGAATATCCGACGGAGCAAAGCCCAACGTTTACGGAATTCTTTATAACGAAGATTGGCATATGGCAAGAGCTAAATCTCTTGACGATTGGAGCAACAAATACGGCGGCGGAATAGTAATGTTCGTTGCCGAATTCGGTGGGTGCGACAGATATTCAAACACAGAACTGCTGAATATGGGAATGCCCGGTAGCGGAATAAGTGAAAAGACTAGATTAAAGCTTATCGCAGATACCGTTAAGGCATACGATGCGTACGGCATCACTTGGTCATTCTGGGAATATAATGAATCGTTTACTGTTTTCAATCCTAAATACAGAAAGCATTTCGAGATAGTAACTCGCGATATGTATGATACCTATATGTATAAAGAACTGCTCGACTCACTCGGGCTTGATTACAATAAGGACCTAATAAAATAATTTACAACAAAACTCTGCTCTTGCAGAGTTTTGTCTATTTTAACAAAATGTTTGGCTGTAAATATTACAAAAGCAACAAAATATATCTATTAATCTTTTTTCTATTGAAAAAAATGATAATTTATGCTATAATTAACAACAATGATTTATAGTGTTATTCCGACATTGCAAATATTACTTTTTGACAAAAACTCCGCTATTAATCATATAATTAAGCAAATTCAACGTTGGAGGCAAAAAATGGAAAGAAATTCAACCGGAAGATTTTTCATTCGTATGCTCAGCATATTGCTTTGCGTGCTTATGATATCTTCTACAATGTTAACATTAACGTCATGCGACGATACGGCTAATACGCCTGTCGATCCCGATACACAGGAAAGCACCTCGGGTGATCTTTCTTCTGAGGAAACTGCTTCAGATGAAGATGCCTCAGAAGAGGAAGACGCATCTGCGGAAGAAGAAATAACTACAGAAGAAACCTCTTCTGAAGAAGAAACTACGATAGAAGATACCGAAGCTGATTCAGAAGAATCAGAGGGCGGTGTTTATCATAAGCTTGTTCTTTCTAATTTCGATGAAATAGGAGAGTGGAAGAGCAACGGATTTGTTCAAGGAACGAGTGTCGAGCCTGTTGAAGGAACCGGATACGTTGAGTGTAAGCTTAACTCCGATATAGTTCTTTATCAGGTCTTCAGCACACCTATGGATCTTTCTCTTTATGCGATTGGCGGAAAGATCCACGTAAGTCTTTACGTTGATTCTTTGGCACATATTGTAGGCGGTCAGCTCGAGCTTTCGTCAAGCGGAACTGCTGACAAGGATGAGATACATTGGGGGCAGTTCGGTAAGGAAGTAGTGCTTGAGCCCGGATGGAACGATCTTGTGTTTGATTTCAGCAAAGGTAATACCGAGTGGGGAAATCAGACCGGTTATCCAGTATTCAGTGCTATCAATTACTGCAGAATATACCTTAACGTTGTAGGCGGAGATACTGTATTCGGCGTTGACGATTTCTATTTGTATACGACAAACGAGTCCAGTATTACTACATACACACAGGAGCTCGCAAGCTTTGATGATATTTCCGGTTGGGATTCCAACAGCAAAAAGGAACAGGGAAGTGCAGAAGAATCGGCTTCCGGAACACCGTTTATTAAAATGACGGGCAGCAATGATATTACACTTTATAAAAAGTTTGCGGAACCTTATGATCTTAGTATGTATAAGGATTCGGGATATCTGCATATGTGGATGTACGTAGATTCTGCAGCTAAGGTAGTAGGCGGACAGATCGAGCTTACCTCCTCGGGTGATGCGGATAAGAGCGAGTATCACTTCGGTGAACTTGGCAGGGATATCGTACTTAAGGATGGATGGAATGAGCTTAAACTTCCTTTTGAAAACCTCAAGGCGCAGAACGGTGAAGCCGACTTCAGTAATATCAACTATTGCAGAATATATATCAATACGTACAGCAACAACGTAGTTTTCGGTGTTGATGACGTATACGCCCAGGTGCAGTCTTCATCATCTCTCCTTCAGATAAAGGTTTCGGTTGAAGGCAACAGCGTTGTTAAGGAAATGCTTCCCGGGGGAAAATTAGAGCTTGCTCCCTTAGGACAGCAACTTAAAACCGAGGGATATGATATCGTCGGCTGGACAGACGGCACGAACACATATGAAGCCGATGCTATATACGTTTGCGGAAATGAAAACGTAACTCTCGAAGCGGTACTCGAGCAGTGGGTACATTACTGTATAACATATTCAGACGGCAACGGCAATATCGTTGATGGTGAAAAGAACTTTGATAGTGCTGTAGTAAAGCTTGAGACTGCTCCCTTTGAAAAGGAAGGATATACCTTTGCAGGCTGGAAGGATTCCACGGGTAAAATCTATAAAGCAGGACATTCTTACGTTATAAATGCAAATGACAATAATCTCACAGCAGTTTGGGAAGAAATAGACGATTTCAGCCTTCTTTCCGGCGCTCAGGAAGCGTGGGAGCTCAGAGAAGGCGGACCTGCTGCAATAGCTCCTTCTGCTATCGCAAAGACAGATGCAGAGCTTAAGTGGACAGTATGGCTCAATTCCGAAACCTTCGGACAGGTTCTTGACTTCTCAACTGAAGGATCAGTACTTAAGGCAAAGGACACACAGGTAGATCTTGCGGGCGATTTTGCAATATCCGCATGGATAAAGGCTCCGATAAGAGAAGAAGGTGTCAGAACTATTGCAACAGCAGGTTCAGCTTGGTCTGTAATTCTTGATGAAAACGGTGAGTTCAGATTTGAAGCAAAGGGAGTAGAAGGCCTTGAATCTTCAGGTGTTGCTCTGATAGACGGATGCTGGCATCATGTTCTCGTTTCAAGAGATGGGGATGAACTTACCTATTACGTTGACGGCGAGGCTGTCAAGACCGTATCGGTAAGCGGTGCGGTAGGCAATACAAAGCACGTTTATATCGGTGCTGCATCAAGCGGTAAGAAGGGCTTTGACGGTTCTATAGCTCAGGTAAGAATCTACGGTGAGCCAAAGGCTCCCGGTGAGGTTACCGGCATTAATGTAGTCGAGTCTGATAACGTCAGAAAGGACTCTGTATTCAGCTGCTATAACGGTATTACGACTGACAGAAGCCAGGGCTTCGGTACTGTTGGAGGTAAGTTTACAGCAGGCGACGTTCAGGCTTGTAAGGATATGGGCTTTGAATTCGTCCGTATGATGATCTACGTAGATAATCTCGTAGG
>JAZSMJ010000077.1:0-4471 GCA_045535815.1 Eubacteriales bacterium | reverse complement strand
CTTTGAGCACAGGTCAAAGCTTCCCTTCAACCTCACACCACCGGATCACGGTATATACGGTGCTCTTCAGTTCCTTGATGACGGAAGCCTTATTGCATACCGTGAGGTATACGCTGATGAAAGATATCCGAGATACGTGATCAGTAACGATTGCGGTAAGACCTGGGGTGAGGAAAAGGTTACCTTTATGGAAAAGGGTATGCGCAACTGGAATCTTACCAAATTCGGAGGAAAATACTTTACACACAGCAGATGCTCTATAGATGCAAGACCTGATCAGAACCCCGAAAAAGGTGACGGCTATCTCTACGTTATGTACACATCGGAAGACTGCATTAACTGGGATTCAGGAACCTTCATCTGCGATTGTACAGACGACGGCTTTGGTGGCGCGTGCTTCTACTCAAATTCAATAGTTATACATAACGAAGATGGAAGCGAAAAGAATATGCTCGTTCAGGCATCGGTATCATACGATAAGTGCTCAACGGATATAAAACACTGGTTTGTTGAAAAAATATAATTAAAAATAAACAAAATCGCTGCTTGAGAAAATCAAGCAGTGATTTTGTTTAAAATGTTCTAATAATACTATTAATTCATTTAAAAATATGTCATTTTTCAGATTGTAAAAGCACCAAAAATATGATATATTTATACTAAAATTAATAGTATTTTTGCAGGGTAAAATATTATGAGAAAAATATTTAATCGCACTAAAAAAGAAGCAAAAGTTATTGATATGTTGAATGGTCCGCTTTTGAAAAACCTTTTTGCGTTTGCCATTCCTGTTATTTTGTCCGGTATTCTTCAGCTTTTGTACAATTCAGCCGATATGATAGTTGTCGGTCGTTTTGTTGGAAAGCAGTCACTTGCTGCTGTAGGTTCAACAGGGTCTATTACAGGTCTTATCGTCAGCGCTCTTCTCACATTGTCATCGGGTGCCAGCGTTGCTCTTTCAATACATATTGGAGCTCGTGAAAACAAAAAAATACACGAAATAATTCATACAGCAATACTTTCAAGTGCCATTATCGGCATTGTGCTGATGATCATAGGATTATTCGTAACACCAACTCTTCTCAGAATGCTTGAAACACCGATTGAAATTTTTGATCTTGCCGAAAAATATCTTTTCGTTATCTTTTGCGGTACACCTGCCGTTATGATTTATAACTTCGGAGCATCCATTATGCGTGCTTACGGAGACACAAAACGTCCGGTATATTTTCTTCTTATTTCCGGTGCAACAAATCTTATTTTAAATATAATTTTTGTTGTCGTATTTTTCCTTGACGTTGTCGGAGTTGCTCTTGCAACAGTTATTTCACAATATTTGTCTGCATTCTTTGTTTTAAGATGCTTGGCGCGTAACGATAATACGTATGCTCTTGTTTTTTCAAAGCTGAAAATATATAAAGACAGATTGTATGAAATTCTGAAGATCGGTCTGCCGATGTCTGCACACACACTTATGCTTACCATTTCAAACGTCTTTATGTCAAAGGCATATAACAGCCTCGGTGCAGACGTACTTGCAGGTAAAACAGCAGCAGGAAGCCTTGCTTCATATATTAATCTTGCTATGAGTGGAATTGTTGCGGCTGCCATTGCATTTGCAGGTCAGAACATGGGGGCAAAAAATTATAAAAAGATCAGAAAAATACTTTACACCTGTCTTTTGATTAATTTTATAATCGGATTAACCGTAGGATACGGTGTATATTTCTTCGGGAAGCCGCTCATAAGCCTTTACAATGAAGATCCTATGGTCATCGCCGAAGGTATGGTCTATCTTGCTGTATACGCCAGACTCTACTTCCTTTCTCCGATTATGGATATGCCCGTCGTCGTTTTGCGTGGAATGGGTTATTCAACAATTCCTACCATTATATCTGTTTTCGGCGTTTGCTTACTCAACATAGCCTGGGTCTATACTATATTCGCCTGGTTCCCTCAACCATTCGTTTTGTATCTTGCGGGTCCTGCATCGTGGATTGCTACAGGAGTTCCATCTCTTGTCGCCTTTGAAATTATATACAAACGCTTGATGCGTAAAAAAGAAGACACAATACAAGAAGCTTGCGTATGACGCAAGCTTCTTTAATATTATTCATTTTCGGATCTATCCGCTGCCATTTTTACTATAGCATCACAAATATCAGTCGTTGAATTTGGTTTACTAATAAGTTCGATCGATTTTCTTATAAGATCAACTCTATCGGGATTGGAAAACATTTCAAAAATAATTTCATCCAGGGGCAAAGTAGGAGTTACCTTCATTGCAACACCGTTGTTAAGGAGAAAGTCCGTATTCCTGTCTTCCTGCCCCGGAATGGGATTTACGATAATTATCGGCAGATTTTTTGCAAGAGCCTCGGATGTCGTTATTCCGCCGGGCTTTGTAATAATACAGTCAGATGCGTCCATTAGAAGATCAACAAAATCAATGTATCCATAGTTGAGCACAGTTTTCTGCGTTTTAAGTGAATCGATCTTATTTTTTGATTCCTCGTTGTTTCCACAGACAACGATCAGCTGAAAGTCAAGAGGCATCTGGTCAAGGCTTCTTACTGTCTTTTCAATATTGCCGTATCCCATACTTCCACTCATCAAGAGCACTGTTGTTTTTTCAGGATCTAATTCAAGCCTTTTTCTCGCTTCAGATTTTGATGTTCTTGACGAGAATTTTGATTTTATCGGTATTCCAAGCGGAAGTATTTGTTCTTCCTTAAAGCCTTTTTTAACAGCTTTAAAATTAAGCAATTCATTAGGCGTTACTACATAATCAAAATGAAGAACCTCTTCCCAATAAGGATGGAATGCAAAATCTGTTAAAATTCCCACAGTCTTTGCACGTATCATATTTTCTGCTTTTAATATATCAACAACAATGCCGGGGAAAATGTGCGTACAAACTATAACGTCAGGGTCAAACTCATCAAGAAGCTTTTTCATTTTTCTTTTGAAGACCTTGTTCAGCTGTCTTGTAGCCGAATTCTGATTAGCATCCTTCTTTCTCTTTTCGAGATGTCCGTACGCTTTTGAATATATTGTTTTAGCATTATCGACGGAAAGCAAGTATCCTCTTGATACAGTTCCGCCAAGCAACTTATTAAAATACGTATATGTATCAACTATTCTTGTTTCAATTCCACGCTGTTCAAGATCATCAGCAACTGCTTTGGCAACAGAATTATGTCCTTGTCCGGCAGTGATACTTAAAATTAAAACCTTCATAAGCTCCTCCGTATTATTCGTTCCAGGAAATATATTCTCTTACTATTTGATAATATTTTTCAATCAGACTCTTTTCCGGAGGCTCAAAGCCCTCCGCTTTATAATCCAAGGAAAGACTGTGATACTTCCCTACTGCAATACCGTGAAAAGGCATGAATTCAAATTTGTCGATTTTTCCGCCTGACTCTTTAAGTCTGTCTGCAACCGTTTGTGCAATAGCTTTTACACTGTTCTCGTCATCGTTAACGGTTGGGATAAGCGGAACTCTAATTCTTACCTTTACGTTTGTTGTCAGAAGCTTTCCGAGATTTTCCTGAATTCTTTCGTTATGTACGCCTGTAACCTCAAAATGCCTTTGACTGTCGGCATGCTTTACGTCAAACAAAAAATAGTCTGCATACGGTAACACCTTCTCTATCGACGAATACGGAACGTTTCCCGCTGTGTCAATTGCTACGGTTATACCGGCTTCCTTGCATTTTTTTGCAACTTCAGCCACAAAATCTGCCTGAAGCAAGGGTTCACCACCCGAGAATGTCACACCGCCATCATCACCGTAAAAGGACTTGTCCTTCATTATTTCATAAAAAACAGAATCTACGTCATAATACTTTCCGGCAATATCAATTGCTTTACTGTAGCATTTATCCATACAACTGCCACAGCACACGCATTTTGTTGGATCGTATACGTGATTTCTTTTCTCATCGTCAATGTAAAACGAATGAGCAGAATTTTCACATTCAAGGCAAGCGCCGCAGTAAATACATTTATCCTTAAAAAACTGCATCTGAATCTTCGGATTTATTGATTCGGGGTTATGACACCAAAAGCATTTCAGATTACAGCCTTTTAGAAATACAGTTGTTCTTATGCCCGGTCCGTCGTGGATAGAGAATCTTTGTATATTAAAAATCAGACCGAGAAGGTCTTTTTCCGGATTCATTATTTCACCTTCGTTGTCGTTTATTTATCTTATATTTTATCATACATTTATATTTTTTTCAAGAGAATTATTATTTATAGATTATTAAAAAAGCAAAAACCTTTTAGCGTGATACTCTTAACGGAGTATTACGCAACTCTATTCGCCTACGGCGAGTTATATTGCTTCGCAGTGATATTATGCTACGCATAGTGATATTGTCCTGCGGACAGTTTATGGCGAATAGAATATCACGAAACCGATAGGTTTCATATCACTTTCGCAAAGCGAAAATATCACGCTGAC
>JAZSMJ010000083.1:0-16687 GCA_045535815.1 Eubacteriales bacterium | reverse complement strand
CAAGAGTTAGTCCTTCCACCCTAAAAAAGAACCTGGCGTTGATCAACGCCAGGCCTAAAAAAGTTTTAAATTTTAAAAATCCCTTGGATTTATTTGAAGATTCTATCAAAAAGTGTTGCACTTAGTTTGACAATTCATCGTACATCAAAACATTGACAAAAGTGTTACAGAGTGGTAAAATTATTATGTATATATTTTTTTATTTGACATATACGAAATCTGGAGATGTATATTATGAAAAAACAATTAGTGGCAGTAATTATCATATTTATGCTAGCTTTGAATATTTATGCCACCTCTCCTGAGCTTACTGTCAGTATACCTGAAAAAGCGGCTCTGGTTGACGGTCAATATCATATTATGGTAAGTATATCAGATAACCCCGGATTTGCGTCTGTACAGCTTGAGTTGTTTTACAATTCGTCTGTTATGGATTGCATAAAGGTTATACCGGGTGATGCCGTCAAGGGAATGCTTACGGATACAAATCCGGACGCCGGAGGTGCGCAAAAGAGCGCAATACTTTCGGTGGCAGGTATATCAGATACGAATGCAAACGGCATTATTGCTACTTTTGTGTTTGAAAAAATTACGGGGGGCGATCCCGAGTTTGAATTTAAACTCGTGGAAATGCGTACAAGTGACGGAAGAGAAGTCGATTGTACCGTTGAGATAAATAATAACTACGGCTATAGCCCCGACGATCCTATCGTCATACCGCCGACGAACGATCAAGAGCAAAATGATGCTCCTGTTGTGATACCTTTGCCGGAAAATCCGGAAAATAACACAAAACCGATTGTGATTCCCTTACCGAACGGTAGTGGAACAAATGAAGAGCCAACAGTGATACCTTTGCCTGAGGATACCGTGAATGATGTAGGCGAGAGTGATACCGAAGAACAGCCTCCTGCTACTGCCGAACCACCAAAGACATTTTCCGATGTCGGAGAATTGCATTGGGCTAAGGATTATATAGCTGAAGCAGTAAAGCTCGGTATAGTAAGCGGATATACAGACGGTAGATTTTTGCCGGATAAAGAAATGACCCGAGCAGAGTTTACTACTTTGCTTTGGAATATGGAAAATAAGCCTAAGCCGTCGAAGGCAGCGCCGTTTTCGGACGTTGAAGATGGCGATTGGTTTTACGATCCGGTATCATGGGCATATGAAAATGGCTATATTAACGGCATTTCCGCAACTGAATTTGATCCAAACGGAACAATCACGCGAGAGCAGGCAATGACAATTCTATACCGATATGCAAAATGCCCGAGTGCACAAGATGCAATAACCGCATTCAAGGACAGCTCGGATGTTTCCGATTATGCAGTTGATGCTTTCAACTGGGCAATCGAAAAAGCTATTATTGCAGGCATGGACGGAAACCGTCTTGCACCGAAAGCAAATGCCACAAGAGCACAGCTTTCCACTATTATCGTACGTTATATTAAAAATATCGATTAAATAATTCTTTGGAGGACTTTAAAATGAAAAGACTGATCAGTATGTTGCTCACAGTAAGTATGTTCATTGCTATGATGACACCAATGTGGGCAGAAGAAGACGTCTCTTTTGATGCTGCGGAAATGCCCGAGGCAATAACCGCAGAGAGTGAGATTGAAGGCGAATATGCCGAAAACACCGTGCTTTTTGCACTTGATGCAGACGTGTCACTTGATGAGGTTTCAGAGGCAGTAAAGGCTATCGGTGTAACTGTAGCAGAGCCTGTATTCACAAATGAAAACGGCGATGCAGTATCTATCGGTAAAAATGAAGAGGTCTGGTACAAGGGCTATACCTCCGAGGATATAGGCGCGGTCATAACTGCACTATGTGCACTTGATGGCGTTGTGTTTGCCGAGCCCGAGTATATCTATACTGCAGACAATTACGGTGAACCGACCGAAGCAGAAAAGAAAAAGGACTGGGTTTATGAGGAGCTCAGTAAAAAGGACGGAAAATATTGGTGGAAGGAGTATTTTAAGCACAACGATACTCTTCCCGGCGAAGGCACGGTCATTGCCGTTATCGATACGGGTGTTGACTACACCCACGAGGACCTCGCTTCGAGTATGTGGGTAAACGTTTCCGAGCTGTACGGTAAGACGGGAGTCGACGATGACGGAAACGGATACATAGACGATATTCACGGTATAGATGTCACTGCAACCGGTGTAAAGGCTGGCAACCCGATGGACGATAACGGACACGGCACGCACGTTGCCGGTATTCTTGCGATGTCATCTAACGGAGTTGGCGGAGTAGGTCTTGCTTACGGCTCAAAAATAATGGCCATAAAAGCAGGATATTCTACCGGCACTTTTGCTTCTGTGAACATAGCAAAGGCCATAAACTACGCTCATATGATGGGCGCAGACGTTATCAATATGTCATTTGGTGGAACTGCCAAATCATATCTTATAGAATCTGCTCTCGAGAATGCCTTCTCTGACTGTGTTCTCGTTGCATCTGCAGGTAATGACGGAATTCCGACTACCGATGCACCCTCTGATCTTTATCCCAAACGTGCAGATATATATCCTGCCGGTTATTCTTACGTAATAGGCGTAATGGCAACCGACAGCAACGGCAAGCTTGCATCCTTCTCAAACTGGGACTATGCAATCAATAAAAACGCAGAGTATGAGATGACCGCCCCCGGAACGGGCATTTATTCAACGCTTCCCGGAAACCGCTACGGTGTGTGGAACGGAACGTCTATGGCAGCGCCCTTCGTTTCTGCGGCGGCAGCTATAATCAGAAGCCATTACAGTGATAATGCTATGTATTCATCCCGTTTTATTATGGGACAGCTTACCTCTGCAACCAATGCCACTACCTTCTATGAATCAAAGGATGAAATATATTTTTATCCTGCGCTCAATATTTACGACAGTATCGTAAATTATCCCAAGCCGAACATTACCGTTAAGGACAGCTTCCTTATGGATAACGTAGGCGATGCAAACGGAATAAATGACGGTGATGCTATTATTGAAGCAGGTGAAACCGTTGATCTCGGAGTTCTTATACGTAATCAGTGGGGACAGACCGGTGATATTACCGTTCGTGCGGACGCCATCTCCGTCGGAGGCGTTGCCAATCCCTATATAAGCTTTATTACCGATGAGATAACGCTTCAGCCTGCAGGCACGTTTGCGGAGGTAAATAACGGGTGGGTATATGACGATACCTTTATCGTCGGCGTAAACAATCCCATTAAATTCACCGTTTCTCCCGAAACTCCAAACGATGCGCAGATATGCATCAATATCACGGTCACGACCGTTAACGGAAGCGATGCGTCGGACAAAACGATCTATACCGACGATAGTGAATATACCTTCCGTGTTCAGTCGGGAAGAGGAATCAGCGGTACCATATATGAGGATACAACCCTCACAAACGACTACCTCTGGATAATTGAAAATGCGATCTATATTCCGGAGGGCGTGACCCTTACCATTGAGCCCGGCACCAAGATACAGTTCTGGTCAACTGATTTTGAGGATGCATACGGCACGAAGAGCATAGTATATATCGATAACGAAGGTACCTTCAATGCTATCGGCACAGAGGAAGCGCCTATCGAAATGTACCCCGGAGCAGGCTTTGAACAGTTTGCAGTCAATATATTTGGCACCGGTGTTGAGACATTGAAATACTGCAATATCATCAACCCGATGTTCTATGATAAAATCAGCGGTTCGAACGCCAATGAAAAATTTATTGATATTATAGATCACTGTATGCTTGTGCAGAATTACAAATATATATATTACAGATATATAGCATCTGACGGATTAATTGGGAATAATTATGACATTCATTTTGCGCTTGTAAATAAAATTACCAATACAAAAATATATAATTGTTATTGGTGGCATGCATCGCATTTGAATGTCAATTGTATACAAAACTGTCTTTTTGATTCCTGCAGATTGGAGATAAGACCTTTAGGCAGCGATGCTGTCATTTCTCAAAACAATGTATTTATGAGTGTTTCAGACCTAAACACTGGCGTTGCAGATTACGGCTACTGGAAAGATTATTCAAAAGCAATTTCATTGAATTTAATACATTCAATACAGACCTACGACGGAGCATCAAGTAAATATGTATCCGTGTCGCTTAAAGATTATACAACCTATTCAATTTATTACGATTGTCTTGCTGCCGTTGCAAGGTCGCTCGGAGGCACTTTGGCAAGCATCAACGATGCCGAAGAAGAAGCGTTTATTTTAAAATATGGTGATAGTTGGATAGGTTACAGATATGACTATTCTACCGGCGAATATAAATGGGATGACGGCAGCTCTTACGAGATTGATGTGCACGAGTATAACGGTAAACCGTATACTCGAATTGCGTATCTAATAGTCGACGGAGTGGGCAAGAAACTCTTCGTTGAAGATTGGAGTATACAAAAAATGATTCTCGAACTGCCCGCAACGCTCAGCGACGAGCAGATAAAGAACGGAATTAAAGGCTTCGATTACAGCGGATGGCTTGCAGAATACGTAAAAACGCTTGATGAAAATAGCAATAACGCTATAATTAACCCCGTGCTTAATAATGACCCTAACACATGGGCAAGATTCGAGGCAAATGCCCATAATTCGTCAAATTACCCCAATTACGCTATGAACAATTATTGGGGTACTGAAAATGAGATGCTTATAAACAAGATGATAGTCGATGCAGACGATCATCCCGGTATATATCAGGATATCGTTCATCAGCCCATACTCACCCTTGAGAGCGAGTCTCTTTCTGATATATATCCGTTCGTTACAAAGGTTTATCTCACCGATAGCTACGGAAATATCGTATCCAACGTATCTCCCGGCGAAGAATACAGTGTTCACGTTCATTTCAACCGCGATATGGATACCTCCGTGCAGCCGAGCGTCAGCTACGGTCCTGCTACACCCTACACCGATTATGCGGTGCAGGGAAGCTTCGTTTCCAATCGCGAGTGGGTGGGAACCACTAAGATATCTCCCATTCTCACAAGCGGAACTATGTACTTCCGCACGCTCGGCGGTGTTGCAGCCGATGATAATTGGCTCGAATGCGGTGAGGATGTGCTCCGCTTCAGCTTTAACGTTGCCGAAACCGGTGCGCTCGCAATGATGCTTCATGCAAACGGCGGCGCAAATAAGATAGAGCTTTCCTGGGCACAGAACGACTACGACGTGCTTGCCGGCTACAATATCTACCGCTCCACACAGGAAACCGGTGGATTTACCAAGATAAATACCACTATTCTTACCGGCAATGAATATACAGATACCGACGTACTGCCCGGTGTTATCTATTACTATTATTTTAAGGTTGTAAATACCGACGGTAATGAGGAGGACGGCGAATCCAATATCGCTTCTGCAGCTCCTATAGATAATATATTCCCGACCCTCAAGCATACGCCTGTAACGGCAGCCAAGGCGGGAAGTCAGATAACCGTTTCCGCAACTGCTTCCGATAATATCGAAGTTGCTGCAGTAACGCTTTATTACAGAAACCCGGGCGATGCACAGTTTACCGCTCAGGCTATGACTGTAAGCTCAACTTCCAACCTTTACGTCGCAACCATACCTGCTGCATCTGTCATTGCAGCGGGAGTTGAATATTACGTCACCGCAGCTGACGCAGACGGAAACGTAAGATATTCGGGTACGGCACAGCTTCCTCATGCGATAGAAGTTAACAGCAGTGCGTACATATCGGGTATCACACCCTCCAAGATAAGCATTGAGGGTGGTAATACCGTGACTATACTCGGAGGCAACTTCTCTGAAGGAATGATTCTTAAGGTAGGCTCCGCAGTGATCGAAGAATACTCGCTGCTTGGCAACGGTCAGATAACCTTTATCGCTCCTGCAATGCCAAGCGGAAGCTATGCGGTATCTATAACTACAGAGAGTGGTGCAATAGCTGCATCTCCAACTGCCCTGTCATATACAGACTCGTCAAGTATAGCACAGATACCTACCGATATTACTATGACGTCAGGCGTTCCATATGTCATTCCGTTCTATGCAACATCAAACAGCCAGATAGTATCGCTTCACGCAGAGCTTGATCTTCCTTATTCTGACTTTACCGCCGTTAAGGCTGTGAAGGCAGATGAAAATGCAAACTTCCAGCTTGACTATACTTATTCGGGCGGCATACTTCGTGTTGGATGTATAGGTGTATCCGATATCAACACCTCCGGAGAGGCGTTGTTCAACATAATCGTGACACCTAGGGTTACTGAGGACAAGCAGTATCAGCTTACTCTTCACGACGTTTCATTCAACGGTGTTGCTGTCAATACTGTGATCAGTGCAAATGCCGTACTTAAGGCAAGCTACGTTATCGACGCAAGCGTAAAATACTATGCAGACAGCAGTGTGCCTGTAAGCGGAGTTACTATAACCGCGTCGGGAGCAAGTGCAGTTACTGATGAGACCGGAAGCACAAGCATAACGGTTGCACAGCAGCTCGTGACAGTATCCGCATCGCGTCAGGTTGCTGCTCATGCAATAACCGCATACGATGCCTCTCTCGTTCTTCAAAGTGCGATCGGAAAAATCACTCTTAACGAGTATCAGTTAATTGCGGCAGACGTTGACGGAAATAACGCTGTAAACGAATACGATGCAGCGCTCATACTTCAGATGGCAGTAAGAAAGATAGACGTCTTCCCGAGCGGAGCTGCATGGATATTTGCTCCCTCAAGCATTGATAAGACGCTCAGTACAACATCGGTGAATATGGTGTCCTTTGTTGCTATCTCCGTCGGAGACGTTGACGGCAGCTACAGAGGTGACGGCGAGTGAAAAAAATATTAACGGCAATGCTTTCATCGTGTATCCTCTTTATGAGCATGGTAACGGGTGCTTATGCTGTATTACAGAGTACAGTAGACTGCAAGCAGGATATAATACTCTGTTATAGCGGAGACGTTTATGCGGCTGATCTTATATACGATGTCAGCGGAAACGGGGACGTTACTGCGGTTGAACTTGAAATAGACGGCTGCTATTACGATTGGAACTACGTTAGAGGAGAAGCAAGGCTTTATATAAGCCTTGCTTCAGCAAACGCTCTGCCTAAAACTGTCTCTCTTGCTTCAGTAACGGTTGACGGTGAGCTCACACTCACTCCGGCTTCGGCTATTGTTAACGGCACCGAGAGAGAGGGTGTTTACAGTGAGCATTCTGAAGTAGATCTACCTGCAGTTCCTCCATCACATAATCAAGAGGGGTTGAGTGCAGGTAAGAAATGCTCAGTATGCGGCGTTATACTTCAGGAGCAGTCTATAACCCCGCCAATTATTAAAGTAGTTGCCAAAGCTTCGATTTTCAGCGCAAACGATTCAGGTGATACAAGGATGCATTTCTCAAACGGAATGGAGGAGCACGTTATCATATCTGAAAACGGTGATTATGTTATTGACGATCTTCCGCACGGTGAATATACTGTAACCTTTAAAAAACTTGGACATCTTTCGCACAAGGTAACTGGTGTGCTTTTTACCGGATCTGATCTCGAATTTGGCAGGATAGACCTTATTGCAGGCGATATCAACGGAGACGGATATATCGATGCTGTTGACGTATCGTCTCTTGTATCTGTACTTCTGACTGTTCCGAAGCAGGATGACCCTTCAGATTTTAATAAGGATAATTTTATAGATGCTCTTGATGTTTCTATTTTATCGAGCAATATGTTTAAAAAACCTTTAGAATTTCAGTACGGTAAATGATAAATAATAAAAATCGGTGTATTTTTCAGGATGCACCGATTTTGCTTTGAGGTTTATTGATCCTAATAAAAAATAATATAATTATAATAAATGTTGATTTTTCTCTGCTTTATTGTATAATTAATTTAGGTACAAAATTTATAAGAAATTCTACCGATTGGAGAATCATATATGAGAATTTACGAAAGATTTGGCTGTATATCCGAAAACCGTGAAGCGCCAAGGGCGTATTATATTCCGTACGATTCGCTTGAAGGCGCTTTGGATGGAGATAGAAGCAGATCTGCATATTATAAGCTCTTAAACGGTGATTGGAGCTTTGCATATTTTGAGCGTGATGTTGACGTGCCCGAGCAAATAACAGAATGGGATACCATTTCGGTTCCGTCTTGCTGGCAGACAAAGGGATACGGCAAGGTTGGATATACCAACCTAAACTATCCACATCCGGTAGATCCGCCCTACGTTCCTGACGATAACTCCTGCGGCGTATATGAGCGAAGCTTTGATATAGGAGGTATATGGGGCGAAAGAGAAACGTATATTGTTTTTGAGGGCGTATCCTCATGTATGTTCCTTTATATAAACGGAAAATACGTTGGATGCTCGCAGGGCTCGCATCTTCCCGCGGAGTTCAACATAACTCCCTACGTAAAAGTGGGGGAAAATACCGTTACGGTCAAGGTGCTCAAGTGGTGTCTTGGCAGTTATCTTGAGGATCAGGATTTCTTCAGATATTCGGGCATTTTCAGAGATGTTTATCTTCTTTCCCGTGAAGAGGGACATATAAGGGACGTATACGTAAAGGCAGATACAAAATCTATCAGCGTTGACGCCGAGGATTACGATATATACGACGGAAAGATAAAGGTCGAGTCACTCGACTCTCCTCATTTATGGAATGCGGAGGATCCTCATCTTTATACGGTCGTAGTAAAGGGAAAGAGCGAGTTTATCCCGTTCAACATCGGTATGCGTGATATAAGGATATCTGAGGCGGGAGAGCTTCTCATAAACGGAGTTTCGGTAACGCTCAAGGGTGTTAACCATCACGACACTCATCCTACAAACGGATACTGTATGACGGATGACGAGATAATGAAGGATCTTTCCTTGATGAAGGAGCTTAATATAAATACTATAAGAACCTCGCATTATCCGCCGACTCCCGAATTTCTCAATATGTGCGACAGCATCGGCTTTTACGTTGTTGATGAGACCGATATAGAAACTCACGGCTTTGCAAGCAGAACGGGTATCAAATGGAGAGGCTATGATGTTGATGAGGACGGTATATGGCCTTGTATGGATGAGAGATTTGAGCCCTTGTTTGTTGAACGTATGCAGAGAATGGTAGAGCGTGACAAGAATCATGCATGTGTAATATTCTGGTCAACGGGAAACGAAAGCGGTTACGGACCTAATCAGGATAAAATGATAGATTGGGCAAGGCAGAGAGATCCTTCGAGACTTTATCACTGTGAGGATGCCTCAAGAAAGGGCGATAACCGTAACGTTGATGTCGTTTCTCAGATGTATCACAGCGTAAGGGCAGTTACTGCCTATGCTGAGGACCCTGCAAATACCAAGCCGTTCTTCCTTTGCGAATACGCACATGCTATGGGAAACGGCCCGGGGGACGTTCGGGATTACGTTGAGCTTTTCAAAAAGTATCCGAAGGTGATAGGCGGATGCATATGGGAATGGACTGATCATACGTTTATAGTTGACGGCGTTCAGAAATACGGCGGAGATTTCGGTGAGCTTACCGATGACGGTAACTTCTGCTGTGACGGACTTGTGTTTTCTGACAGGAGCTTCAAGGCAGGATCTCTGAATGCAAAATATGCATATCAGTATTTTGATGCGCAGTTATCGGACGGCAAGATAACGATAAGCAATCTTCACGATTTTACCGATCTTGATAAATATTCTATCGTAATGTCGCTCGAGGTCGACGGAGAGAAAAAGGCAGAGAAGAGCATGAGGATAACGCTTGCTCCGCATAAGCAAGCGATTATAGAGCTGCCGTTTGATATTCCGCAAGCGTGCAAGCTCGGTGCGTATATAAACGTTTCTCTCGTTGAGGATAACGGTAGAGAAGCCGGTATGGTACAGCTTGAGCTTCCCACGGCAGTAGAGCCGTTGAATATAAATAAGAATAAAGCTACGGTAAAAGAAGACGACAGATATTTTTATATCGATACCGCTTCGATGCAGTATAGATTTAATAAGCATTACGGAGCGATTGACAGCATTGTTAAAAACGGCGAGGAGCTTCTTTCGGATATTGTAAGGCTTACTGCCTGGAGAGCACCAACCGATAATGACAGACACATAAAGAAAAAATGGGGATATATCGACGGTGACAACCAGCGTGGTGAGAATCTGAACAGAGCATTTACAAAGGTATATTCGTGCAGTGCTACCGATAATATAATAACTGTCGATGCATCACTTGCAGGCATTTCAAGAATACCGATATTCAGATATACCGTACAGTATGAATTCTTTGAAGGCGGTGAGGTAAAGGTTACGCTTAAGGGTAGAGTTAGAGACGATCTTGATATGTATCTGCCAAGGCTCGGCTTTGAATTCACCCTTGAAAAAGAAAACGACGGCTTCGTATATTACGGCATGGGAGACGGCGAGTGCTATTGCGATATGAACGCTCACGCCAAAATGGGTATGTACAGAAGCTGTGCAAGAGATGAATACGTAAATTACGTAATGCCTCAGGAGCACGGCAACCATATCCGCACCAAGCTTCTAAAGACAGACAGCGGTCTTGGCTTTGCCGGTATCGGTGAATTTGAATTTTCGGTTTCAGAATATACGAGCGCAGAGCTTACCGATGGTATGCATACCGATGAGATAAAGTCAAACGGTCATACAAACATCCGCATTGACTATAAGAATTCGGGTATAGGCTCTCAAAGCTGCGGTCCTGCGCTTATTGAAAAATACAGACTAAGCGAAAAGGAAATAAGCTTCGAATATTATATTATGGGTGTGTAATATAAAAAACGTTTATTGACTTTTTCCTGCAAAGTGATATAATTATTACAGTATCTGCCGAAGCGTATAGGCAGAAAATAATTCTTTAGGAGATGTTATCATGGATCTTTTGAAAAAAGTTTTTCCGTTTTCATTCAAGGCAAATGACGTAGCTTCACTTGTAGTGACCATTATTATTTATCTTGTTGTAGGATTAGTAATAGGATTTGCGCTGGGCCTTGTAGGCTGGATAATTCCGTTGGGACTTATCGATATGGTTCTCGGTCTTATCGGATCTATCGTTGAACTGTACATTCTTGCAGGTATCGTTATTGCAGTTCTTGTATTTACAAAGGTATTGAAGGACTAACACTACATAAAAACGACGAAAGAATCATCAGCTTGAATACAGTTGTCTGTCATTCAAAATGGATAAAAACGCCTGTTTCAGTTGACGGGGATTCCCGGCAACCGAACCGGGCGTTTCACTTTTTTGAAATATTTCTTTTTACCCTTCACAAATCATAATGCCTGCTCCGTTTATTATATGAAACGTAAATTTACGTAAAAATCTTTGAAAGAAGGTATGAGCTTGCCCACAGATTTCGATTTTGACGCTTTTTTGACGTCAGCAGCGTCAAATCTAACAAAATACTGTGCTGCGATCGTCGGATCAGCAGATGCCGAAGATGCCGCACAGGAATCATTTGTCCGATTGTGGAAAAATTTATATCGTATCAAAGATGAAAAGGCGGCATATGCATTTATCTATCGAACTGCATATAGGGTATGTATTGATATGATTCGTTTCAGAAAACGGTTTAAGCAACCAAAGACTCCCGATAAAATGAAAAATATTTTGTCCGAAGCAATGGAGTGCGCACTTTTGGAGCTGCCGCCAATTGATCGTGCGATCCTATACAGCAGGGTAGTTGATGAATGCGGATATGATGAAATTGCAACCCGTTTTCATAAAAACGAACCCTGGGCAAGAAAGAGATGCTCCTTAGCAAAGAAAAAACTAAAAACCATTTTAGAAAGGATGAACAATTATGAAAGATCATGATATTTTATCGGCGTTTGACACTATAACATCTGAAGCAGACGGAGAACGAACGGTAAATATGGTTCGACTGAATATTGAAACACACGAAAATCAACGGCATATAAGCTTTTTGCGTAAGGGCTTTGCAGTGGCTTGTATTGCCTTTTTATTGCTCTTTTCAGTTGGTGCGTATTCAATATACCAATCCTTGTCTGTTAAGATTCCCGAATGTGGACCTTTTGACTATGTCGTGCAAGTAGATGCTGATGAAGATCAAACCGGCAGTAGTGAACCGGAAATGATAACGCTTTCTGATGCGCTTATGACAGAGTTGGCAAACTATCGGTTTGATGCTTCCTCTGAAAAAAGTATTTATGAGTCCGGAAAAACATTTGATTCCTGGGATGAAGCAGCGCAGTGGCTTGATATTCCTCTTCTCACGAGTCCCAAACTTGGAGGCCTTCCGGAGAACGTAGTCTGGGGCGGAGAAATTGTGCTTGTGTCCTTTTATTCATCAGACGGAGAGATTCGCTGTATCCAACTTACCGGTACAAACGACATTGTAGGAGAGGGGATATCTTGCCAAACGACAGTTACCATCCCGCTTTCCGGAAAATGGGAGGAATACGGTGTTGCAGTATCTTTGGCGGATATAAATGAGAATGGGGTGCTTGAATTGAGCGAAGATCAAGCTTCCGATTCAGCAACCGTTAATTCTTTTACCACCTCTCACGGAAATCAAGCACAAATCGCAGTTGTAAAATATGGAAATTTATATCATGCTACAGGATATTATATGGAAGGTGGCATAATATACAGCTATACTGTTATCCACGACGAGCAACTTGTTGCTGTTGATTTGGTAAAACTCATTATTGAAAGCCTCGTTTATCGAAAGGTTAACTGATAACTTGTTTTTCAATTATTTTTAAAAAAAGACTTGCTTTTTTTGAAATAGTGTGATATACTTAATACAGAATGAATAGTGTGATAAAGGAAGAGTAGGTTATGCCTGCTCTTCTTTCATTGTACGAACAGTAAAAGTATTGGAGTATGATTTATGGCAGGAAAAAACGTAGCATCTACAATAAGAGAGCTTATAGAAGAAACCGTAAACGGTGAAGGCTTTCAGATATGGGATGTTGAGTATGTGAAGGAGGGCGCAAGCAGACATCTCCGCATTACTATCGATTCACCCGATGGCGTTGACATAGACGGATGCGAGAGAGTGCACAGAGCTATTGACACCATAATAGATGAGGCCGACCCTATTGAAGAATCCTATTATCTTGAGGTATCTTCACCCGGAATTGAAAGAGAGCTCAGAACACAGGAGCATTTCCTTTTCTGCATAGGTGAGAAGATCAATCTCCGTCTGTTTACAGCATTTGAAAAAAAGAAGCAGTATACGGGCATTCTCAAAGGATATGAGAATGATGAGGTTGTGCTTGAGATCGAAGAAGGCAGTGAAATAAGGATACCTAAAAGCCAGGTTTCAAAGGCCAATATAGTTTTTGATTTTGAATAAAATAATATATCAATATATATGGAGGAAGACAAAATAAAGTCATGAACAGTGAATTTTTTGCAGCTCTTGATCTTTTGGAAAAAGAAAAGGGCATACCGAAGGATTATATGCTCGAACGTGTTGAGGCAGCGCTTATAAGCGCTTACAAGCGTGACCAGGGCGGAAACAGCAACGTTAAGGTCGTAATGGACGAGGTAAAGAAGGATATAAGAGTATATCAGCAAAAGGAGATAGTTGAGGTCGTTGAAGACGAGGCGACGCAGATATCTCTCGAAGCAGCTAAAAAAATGAGCAAGAGAAACGTTCTCGGCGGCACGGTAGATATAGAGCTCAAGCCCAAGAATTTCAGACGTCTCAGCGCTCAGACAGCAAAGCAGGTCATCATTCAGGGTATAAGAGAAGCAGAACGCGGAATGATGATAAAGGAATACGAAAGCAAGAAGGAAGAGATCATAACTGCCGTAGTTCAGAAGATCGATCCGATAACCGGTAACGTTACGGTAGACACCGGAACAAGCATTGCAACTCTTCTCAAATCTGAGCAGATTCCCGGCGAGAGCTTTACAGAAGGAGATCACGTAAAGGTCTTCGTTATGGAAGTAAAGAAGGAAACGAGAGGTCCTATCGTAACACTTTCGAGAACTCATCCCGGACTCGTTAAGAGACTGTTTGAGCTTGAGGTTCCCGAAATACAGGACGGAACGGTCGTTATTATGGGTGTAACGAGAGAAGCAGGATCGAGAACAAAGCTTGCAGTAATGTCAAGAGAAGAAAACGTTGATCCTATAGGTGCTTGTATAGGTAACAAGGGCTTCAGAATCGCAGGTATCGTTGACGAGCTTGGCGGAGAGAAGATAGACGTTATAAAATACAGCGAAACACCCGAGGAATTTATCAGAGCGGCGCTTGCACCTGCAACGGTAAGAGACGTTATGATAGAGGATGAGAGAAGCTGCAGAGTAATAGTTGACAGCGATCAGCTTTCGCTCGCAATAGGTAAGGAAGGACAAAATGCTCGCTTGGCAGCTCGTCTTACGGGATTTAAGATAGATATAAAAACTCAGTATTGATTTTAGAAGACCGTAAGACCATATCTGGAGGCGCGAGGTAATTTCAGCATGGAAAATATACAGAAAAAGAAAAAAATACCGGAGAGAAAATGCGTTGGATGCGGAGAATCAAAGCCGAAAAATACGCTTATAAGAGTGGTACGCCAGAGCGACGGCACCGTATCACTTGACTTTACCGGAAAGAAATCGGGCAGAGGCGCTTATATATGCAAAAATATACAGTGCTTAAAGAAAGCAAAAAAGAGCAAGAGAATTGACAGCAATCTTGAGTGCGTAATACCCGATGAAGTATATGCGACGCTGGAAGAAGAGCTTTCGCGGGAAGATTTATGATAAAGATGGAAGAAAACAATAAGAAAAAGCTCCTGTCGATGCTTGGCATGGCAAGAAAAGCCGGCAGGCTTATAATAGGAGCTGAGCAGGTGACCGTCGGAGTCAGAAAAAACAGCCCGTTCGTTGTTCTCATAACGGCGGATGCTTCCGAAAACACTACAAAAAAAGTAAAGAATTGTTGTGCTTATTATGAGGTCGAATGTAAAAAGATAGACGTGAGCGCTGATGAGCTTTCGCACGCAATAGGAAAGAGCGCATCGATAACGTCGGTCGGAGTTACCGATATAAATTTCGCCAGGGCGATAAGACAATACATCCAAGACGACACGGCACAGCAGTAACTGCGGGAGGGTATAACTTATGATGGATAATAAAAAATACCGAATCAGTAATCTTGCGAAGGATCTCAATGCCAAAAGCAAGGACCTGATAGGTATACTTGAGAAGCATGGATTTGAAGGAAGAACTCATATGGCCGTTCTTGCGCCGTTTGAGTACGATATAATAATGGAAGAGCTTTCGTCTGCAGCTCAGATAATCGGAAGCATTGACGATTATATGAACGGAGTAACGTATATTCCGAGTGTAGAAAAGCCCGATAGCAAGAAAGAAGCCGAGGCGGATAAGGCTGTAAAGGAAGAGGCAAAGGAAGAGCCTAAGGAAGAAAAGGCAGAAGCAGCACCTGCAGAGCAGAAGAAGGAAGAGGGCGCTCAGAAGAGCGAAGCACCCAAGGCTCCTGAGAAGAAGCCCCTTAACAATACGGGCAAGGCAGCTTCTGACAGAGGACAGAGCAGAACCTCAAGATTCGAAAACAGAGCGCCTATACAGCAGCCTGAAAAGAATCAGAAAAAGAAGAGTGAAAATAAGCCTCAGCCTCAGCAGAATCAGATCCGTATGAATCAGCGTCCGAGCGACGGCTCTGAGAGAACCATACAGGTCGTAAACGAGGACAATAACAATCGCAGAGGAACTCGTGTTGTTGATACGAGAACTATATCTGTAGACCTTTCCAAGTATGACGAAAGACTCGATAATTTCGTGTCTGAAAAGAGCTACAGCCCCGATAATAACAAGCAGAAGAATAACAATAAGCAGAAGCAGTCCGGCTCACGTATGTTCAAGAATGACCGTGACCGCCAGATGGCAGATAAGCAGAAGAAGCAGGAGGCTGTTCAGATAAAGAAGCAGCCGCTTAACGTAACGCTTCCCGAGGAGATCGTCGTACACGACCTCGCATCAAGACTCAAGGTTACTGTTGCTGAAGTAATAAAGAAGCTCATGAAGCTTGGTGTTATGGCAAGTGCTAACCAGGTCGTTGATTACGATACGGCGTATCTCGTTGCAGACGAATTCGGCGCTATCGTTTCTAAGGAAGTTGTCGTTACTATTGAAGATAAGCTGTTTGACGAAAAAGAGGATGACGAGGCAAGCCTTGTTGAAAGAGCTCCCGTAGTCGTCGTTATGGGACACGTTGACCACGGTAAGACCTCACTTCTTGACGCTATCAGACACACAAACGTTACCGCAGGAGAAGCAGGCGGTATTACTCAGCATATAGGTGCTTACAGAGTAAAGATAAACGGCAAGGATATCACCTTCCTTGACACTCCCGGTCACGAAGCGTTTACAACCATGCGTGCAAGAGGAGCTATGGCAACCGATATTGCTATTCTCGTCGTTGCGCAGGATGACGGTATTATGCCCCAGACTGTTGAAGCTATCAACCATGCAAAGGCAGCAGGCGTTGATATAATAGTTGCTATCAATAAGATGGATAAGCCGGGTGCAGAAACTGCAACGGTTATGCAGAATCTTACCAACTACGAGCTCGTTCCCGAAGAATGGGGCGGCGATATTATCTGCGTTCCCGTGTCAGCTCTTACAAGAATGGGTATAGAGGATCTTCTTGAAAACGTTCTGCTTGTTGCGGAAATGAAGGAGCTTAAGGCTAATCC
>JAZSMJ010000072.1:0-52119 GCA_045535815.1 Eubacteriales bacterium | reverse complement strand
GTCCGAATCCATCTTCCCCAACCAAAAAACCCGAGAACTTTGTCCTCGTATTTTTTTATCCAAGCCGCAGTAGGGGTCCCCCGAAGCGAGCTTGTCGAGCTTTGGGGGTTCCCGCAGGCTTGGTATATCATCGACGCACGAAGTGCGGTGCATATCATCAGCCCTTCGGGCTGGATATCATCACGCGTCAGCGTGCATTTCCCCTGCGGCTTGATGATATACAACACTTCGTGTTGATGATATGCAATTCCTTCGGAATTGATGATATACACGCCTTCGGCGTGATGCTTTTTCAAGCGAATATAATATCACTCCGCCTTCGGCACAATATCACTCAAACGCTTTCTCTTTTGTGTTGGTGCATCGAAACAATAAGTCCACCATCCCCCAAACTTTTATTTTCTCTCGTTTGTATGCCGAGTGATTTTTTGGTATAATATATACAGCAAAATCTGAAAGGATCCCTACAAATGCTTGTTCCCGTTTTATTATTTATCGCAGGACTTATACTTCTCATCAAGGGTGGAGACTGGTTTGTTGACGGTGCGGTCGGCATCGCACACAGATTTCATATTCCCGAGCTTCTGATAGGCGCTACAGTCGTATCGATAGGCACAACTCTGCCCGAGGTTATGGTATCGTCTGCCTCGGCGATCAGCGGGCACGGAGAGATGGCGTTTGGAAACGCCGTTGGCTCGATAATCTGCAACACTGCGCTCATAGCGGCGATAACGGCTGCCGTCCGTCCCTCAAAGATAGACAAGAGCGCCCTTAAGCTGCCTACCGTATTCTTCTTTATTGCCGTCGCTTTTTACTGTGCCGTCGCCTACACCTCAGGCTATTTCAGCAGAGGCTCAGGACTTGTGCTGATAGCCATTTTCGCACTGTATATGATACTGTCGGTGCGATCGGTGCTCTCCTCACCGCAATCGGATACCAAAAATGATGCCGAGCAAAGCTCGCCCATTGTAAAAAACGTTATACTTCTTATCATTGGCGCAGGACTGATAGCTCTCGGAGCAGACCTTCTGGTTGACAACGGTACGCTTATAGCAGAAGGACTCGGCGTTCCCGAATCGGTCATAGCCCTGACCTTTATCTCTCTCGGAACCTCTCTTCCCGAGCTTGTAACGGCAATAACATCACTTGCAAAGGGGCACGGAGCCCTCTCACTCGGTAACGTTATCGGCGCAAACCTCTTCAATCTCGTGCTTGTCAGCGGAATATCGAGTACATTATCACCCTTTTCGGTGCCCTCGGGAAAGCTGATAGGCGGTATTATGGCATCGCTTGTGATAGATATTCCCGTTATGCTTGCCGTTATGGCAATACTGACTCTGCCCTCGCTTCTGAGAGGTAAGCTTTCACGCATCCAAGGGATAGTCCTTCTGACAGTATACGCCGTATTCTGCATTTTGCAGTTTGTTTTATAATTAATTATATATTTACAATAATTGCTATTGAATTTACAGCGTTTTTGTGATACACTTGTCTTTTGGAAATCATATAATATTTAATAAAGACAAAGGCTAAACGGCAAGATGAAACTCTCAAAACGCTCAATGACCGAAGGACCTATGTGGTCGGGCATTATTCTCTATACAATACCGATAATATTCACCAGCGTGCTGCAGCTTCTCTTTAACGCCGCCGACCTTGTCGTCGTGGGGCAATTCTGCGGAAGCTCGTCAGTATCGGCAGTCGGCGCTACAGGCGCTATCGTAAGCCTGATAGTCAGTCTGTTTTTGGGGCTTTCATCAGGCGCAGGCGTTTCGGTAGCACACGCATACGGCAACGGGGATGACAAAACGGTGCACCGCACCGTACATACAGCGCTGCCTTTATCGATAATATTAGGCTTGGTGCTTACGGTTGTAGGCATATTCCTTGCAGAGCCTATGCTCGTACTGCTCGACACGCCCGAAAGCATACTCGAGCTGTCCACCGTTTACACCAAGATATACTTCGGCGGAATGACCTTCCATATGGTATACAATTTCTGCGCGGCAATACTCCGTGCGTCAGGCGATACAAAGGGTCCGCTGATATATCTCACGGTTGCAGGTGTGATAAACGTTATACTGAATTTAATCTTCGTTACTCTTTTAGATATGAACGTTGCAGGTGTTGCACTTGCTACGGTCATCTCTCAAGCTGTATCGGCAGTGCTTGTCGTAATAGCGCTCATGCGCCGCAGCGACAGCTGCAGGCTGATTATTTCAAAAATGAAGATATATATACCTCAGCTTATCAAAATAATAAGGATAGGCATTCCGTCCGGAATACAGGGGTCTATGTTCTCGATCTCAAACGTTATCATTCAGTCGTCTATAAACTCGTTTGGCGAGGTGGTTCTCGCAGGTCACTCCGCCGCAGGAAACATTGAGGGATTCGTGAACGTATCCTTGGTGGCATTCGGTCAGGCGGCAGTCAATTACTCGGGACAGAACACCGGCGCAGGCAACTATAAGCGTGTGCTTCGTGCAATGGGTATATGCCTGACGTACTCCTTCTCTATCGGAATAGTCATAGGAATGCTTGCGTATATATTCAGCCCAAACCTTCTTTCAATATACATAACCGATTCTCCGCAGGCAATACAGTACGGCATAACGAGGATAGCCATCCTTTGCATTCCCAACTTCATGATAGCCTGGTCGGATATATGTGCAAACACAACGATTGGAATGGGAAATTCATTTATTCCAATGATAAATTCAACGCTTGTTATATGCGGCTTCCGCATACTCTATATATACACCATCTTCCAGATCGAGCGATTCCATAAGATAGAATATCTCTATCTCACTTATCCGATATCGTGGCTTATCACCTTTATCGCTCAGCTGATAACGCTTATATTCATATACAGAAAACATACAGGAAAAAGCATTAAAAAAATCAAGGAAATAATATAAAAGAATGAGAAAAAACACAAAGTCGATGACCGAAGGGCCTTTGTGGTCGGGCATACTTCTCTACACAATACCCATAATACTTACAAGCGTGCTCCAGCTTCTTTTTAATGCCGCAGACCTTGTAGTTGTCGGACGCTTTTGCGGAAGCATATCGGTGGCTGCCGTAGGCGCTACCGGTGCGATCACCGGACTTATAGTCAATCTGTTTATCGGTCTTTCGGTAGGTGCAGGCGTAGCAGTTGCCCACGCTTACGGAAACGGCGACGATAAAACGGCGCACCGCACCGTACATACCGCACTTCCGACTGCGATCATATGCGGCGCAGTGCTGACAGTTGTCGGCTTAGCTTTGGCAGAGCGACTGCTTATAATGATGGATACCCCCGAAAACGTGCTGCCGCTATCTACCGTCTATATGCAGATATACTTTTGCGGCATGACCTTCAATATGGTATACAACTTCTGTGCAGCAATACTCAGAGCGGCAGGCGATACAAAGGGACCGCTGATATATCTCACTATAGCAGGCGTTGTAAACGTTATACTGAACGTGATATTCGTCACTCTTTTCGATATGAACGTAGCCGGTGTTGCACTTGCAACGACAGTATCACAGGGCATATCGGCGGTGCTGGTGGTCATAGCGCTTATGCGCCGTTATGACTGCTGCAGGCTGGTGCTCACAAAGATGAAATTCTACGTCCCTCAGCTTGTAAAGATAATCCGCATAGGACTGCCTGCAGGAATACAGAGCTCGCTTTTCGCTATATCGAACACGCTGATACAGTCCTCGATAAACTCCTTCGGAGGCGTGGTAATGTCAGGCAACGCAGCAGCCAGCAACATTGACGGCTTCGTTTACGTTACCCACAACTCGTTCAGTCAGGCGGCGGTAAACTACGTGGGACAGAATTCGGGAGCAGGTAAATACGACCGAGTAAAAAAGGCCTTCGGTGTATGCATCGCTTACATATCCACCATCGGTATCGCAGTTTCACTTCTGGCATACGTGCTCGGACCTACCCTTCTTTCAATATACATAACAGACTCGCCCGAAGCAATATCGTACGGTATGATAAGACTTGCATACATCTGCTTCACCTATTTCCTTTGCGGATTTATGGACGTTTCAACCTCCGTCATCCGAGGAATGGGGGCATCGCTCGTGCCTATGATAATATCGGTCGCAGGAATATGCGGAATCCGCATACTGTGGATATATACCGTGTTCGCCCTGCCGGCATTCCATACGCTTGGATGTCTGTATCTGTCGTACCCGATATCGTGGCTCATCACCTTTGGCTGCCAGATGGTAGCTCTCGTTTTCGTCTATCGGAAGCAGACGGGGAAAAGCAAACCGAGAGCGCTAAGCAAAGCACCCCAGGGATAAATTTATAAAAAAATCAAACAATCTTCACTCTTGTGTTGACTTTGAGATCAAAATATGATAATATATATTAGAATTAAGTAGTTTTTACGGAGGTCATATCATGGAACATATCAAAACTATTGAAACTCGTAACCTTTGCGAGAGCGCAAAGAACGGCGGTTGCGGCGAATGCCAGACATCCTGCCAGTCTGCATGCAAGACCAGTTGCGGTATTGCTAATCAGCAGTGCGAAAGCAAAAAGGAAAGCAAGTAATTGCAAGATCCGAAATGCCGCCTTTTATGGCGGCTTTTTTCATACAGATAAAAGGAGATACCTTATATGATACATCAGTATAAGCTTGGCGGATACAATATCGTGCTTGACGTCTGCTCGGGCTCTGTTCACGCAGTTGACGAGGTCGCATACGATATTATCGGAATGTTTGAGGAAAACGGAAAGGATGCCGTTATATCCGAAGTAAAGGAAAAATATAAAGACCGCAGCGATATTAGCTCGCAGGATATAGAGGAGTGCTATGCTCAGGTAGAGGAGCTGAAGGCGGCGGGTAAGCTTTTTGCGCCTGATACCTTCGAGAGCATGGCAACGCATCTGAAGGAAAAGACCTCGGGCGTGGTAAAGGCACTCTGCCTGCATATCTCGCACAGCTGTAACCTCAACTGCTCGTACTGCTTTGCAAGTCAGGGTAAATACCACGGCGAGCGTGCAATGATGAGCTTCGAGGTAGGAAAACAAGCCCTCGACTTCCTTATCGCAAATTCGGGAAGCAGAACCAACCTTGAGGTCGACTTCTTCGGCGGCGAGCCCTTAATGAATTTTGACGTTGTAAAGCAGCTTGTCGAATACGCAAGAAGCGTTGAAGGTAAGTACGGCAAAAACTTCCGCTTTACTCTTACGACAAACGGCGTTCTTATAGACGACGACGTTATCGACTTTGCAAACCGTGAGATGAGCAACGTAGTCCTCAGCCTCGACGGAAGAAAAGAGATACACGACCGCTTCAGAGTTGACTATGCAGGTAACGGAAGCTGGGATAAGATAGTTCCCAAATTCCAGAAGCTGGTAGAGGCAAGAGAGGGCAAAAACTATTATATGCGCGGCACCTTTACCCACGCAAACCCCGACTTTCTCAAGGATATACAGACAATGCTCGACCTCGGCTTTACAGAGCTGAGCATGGAACCGGTGGTCTGCGCAGCGGGCGATCCCTCGGAGCTGACACAGGAAGATCTGCCCATAGTTCTCGATCAGTATGAAAAGCTGGCTGAGCTTATGCTTAAAAAAGACCGTGAGGGCAAGCCCTTCACCTTCTACCACTATATGATAGACCTGACAGGCGGTCCCTGCATATACAAGCGTATATCGGGATGCGGCTCGGGTACCGAGTATATGGCGGTCACTCCCTGGGGCGACCTCTATCCCTGCCATCAATTCGTCGGCGAGGAAAAATTCAAGCTGGGCGACATATGGAACGGAGTTACCAATACCGAGATACAAAGCGAGTTTGCAGCCTGCAACGTCTACGCCCACCCCGAATGCCGTGACTGCTGGGCAAGACTTTACTGCTCGGGCGGATGTGCGGCAAACGCATATCATTCGACCGGCTCGGTCACGGGCGTTTACGAATACGGCTGTACCCTCTTCAGAAAGCGTATGGAGTGCGCTATAATGGTAGCCGTTGCACGTGCGCTGGGTGAATGATATGGACACCCCTATCTGCGATTTTGTAAAAAAATATATAGGATCGGATCCGCTCAGACTTCATATGCCGGGGCATAAGGGAAAAGGTGCGCTCGGCTTTGAGGAGTACGATATCACCGAAATAGACGGTGCAGACGCACTCTACGAGGCTGACGGTATAATAAAAAAGAGCGAGGATAACGCAAGTGCCCTTTTCGGATGCAAGACCCTTTATTCGACCGAGGGTAGCTCGCATTGCATCCGTGCGATGCTGTGGCTTTTAAGTCAGTATGCACGGGAGCGCGGTAAAAAACCGCTTATTCTCGCACAGCGTAACGTTCACAAGACCTTCCTTTACGCATGTGCCCTATCGGATATTGAAACAGAATGGCTATATCCCGAAAGCGATTCAGGTTATATCTGTTGCACGGTGACTGCCACAGAGCTTGACCGTGCACTCACAAACGCTTCGGAAAAGCCGATAGCCTACTATCTTACAAGCCCCGATTATCTCGGAAATATTGCCGATATCGGCAGTATCTCAAGGGTGTGCAAAAAGCACGGTGTGCTTCTTTTGGCAGACTGTGCGCACGGAGCATATCTGAAATTTCTTGAAAGCTCTCTGCATCCAATAAATCTCGGTGCAGACCTTTGCTGTGCTTCCGCACATAAAACGCTACCCGTTTTAACGGGTGGCGCATATCTGCATATATCGGATAGCGCACCGTCTATGCTTGCAAAAAGGGCAAAGGAGGCTCTGGCGGTATTCGGCTCAACGAGTCCGTCGTATCTGATACTGCAGTCGCTTGATGCGGCAAACGCCTATATGGCAAACGGATATAGGGAAAGCCTTTCTGCCTTTGCGCAAAAGGTAAAGAGCCTGAAGGATAGCCTTGAGGCAGTCGGCTACAGATTTATCGGTGACGAGTGCATAAAACTCACGCTTGAAGCCAAAGCATACGGATATAGCGGAATCGAGCTTGCAAGGGAGCTCGCAAATAACGGCATAGCCTGCGAGTTTTACGATCCCGACTATCTCGTTATGATGCTGACGCCCGAGCTTGATGACAGTTGCCTCGAAAGGCTTAAAAACGCCCTTCTCGGCATAAAAAGGCAGGATGTGATAAACACACAGCCGCCGCCCATTTGCAGATGCGAGAAAGTAATTTCGGCAAAGGAAGCGCTGATGGCAGAGAGCGAAGCCGTAGCGGTATCGCAAAGCATCGGAAGAATACTTGCCACCCCATCGGTATCCTGCCCACCGGCAGTCCCGATAGTGATATGCGGTGAGCGGATAACCCCCGGCGCCGCCCGTGCATTCGAATATTACGGAATAGAAAAAGTAAACGTTATAAAGTAAAATAGGGCATCTGCATGATAATTGCAGATGCCCTTTTTCAGTTATTCTATAATCGGATTCAATCACCCTTTTTATCCTTTATGACCTCTATTTCGCCCTCTGCCTTCTCGAATGCCTTGATCTCCTGACGTATCAGATAAAGGATCTCACCGTTTGCAGAACGTCCGTAATATTTCGAAATATAGTGCAGCTTGTAATGAAGCTCCGGATCAATCTCTATTCCAATATGCTTGTTATTCTTATTTCTCATAAAAAATCTCCAAAACAACTTAATATAAGTATATTTTAAGATTATTTTGTGGTATAATGTTGTTAGTATACTTAATTTAAGTATACTAAATTATTCTTGGAGGTTATTATGAAAATTGCAATTGTGGGGTCAAGAAATATTACAATAGACAACATATCAGAATTTGTCACAGGTGAAGATGAGATCGTATCAGGCGGTGCTGTTGGTGTAGATAGCTGTGCCGCAGAATATGCAAGGAAAAATGGGTTAAAGCTTACCGAGTTTTTGCCGAAATATTCTATTTACAAACGTGCAGCGCCTATAATAAGAAACAAGGAAATAGTTGAGTATGCAGATAAGATTATTGTTTTTTGGGACGGAAGCTCCAAAGGAACGCTATCGGTTATAAACTATGCTAAAAAAATCGGAAAACCATATGAGGTCATAATTTGTTAGCCTGATAACACTATGGCGATCAAGTGCGTATTTGCAAAAAAGCCTCCCTGCCAAGTGAGGTTTTTGCTATGTCCGCACAGCACTTGTAGGGACGCACCGTATCCGTAGGGCGGTGGCTTGCTGCCGCCGTTTGCTCTCTCACTCCGGGAGATGTGTCGCCTTGGGCGATGGAGAGAGCATAAAAAACTCAGGTACAAGGCATTGCCTTGTACCTGAGTTTTATTTATCTTCTTCATCAAACGGAACGAACTCAAGTATATCTTCTATCTTGCAGTTCAAAACCGAGCAAAGTCTGGCAAGCACGTCGGTGTCAAGCCTTGTGATCTTGTTATTGCAGTAATTATTTATCTGCGTGCGTTGCATCTCAGCCTTATGGCTAAGCTTATTCTTGCTGATGCCCGCCTTTTTTATAAGCTCATCGAGTTTTATTTTTATAGTTCCGTATTCATTCATAGCATCTACCCACATTTTTGTATTGACATTTATATTATATACAAGTTATAATAGAAATATAAGTTGTGAGATTTCTAATCAGACTTGTTGCACATACTAAATGCAGAAGAGGATATATATGGAACAGAAGATAGGCATAAGAAAAGGCGTTGATAACCTCGGAAGAATAGTCATACCGAAAGAAATACGCGAGCTTCTTCACTTTGATGAAGAGATTGAACTTATACTGACAGAAAAGGGACTCCTTATAAGGAACCCTAAATACATGGTTGTAAGAATTAACAAAAACGATCCGCCCACATAGTGAGCGGATCGTTTCTATCATAACACGCTTATCTGCGTTGCGTTCCATGCATCGACGGTAATCTTATCAAGCTTCTTTTCAGACGTCAACTTGACAGTCTTTGTCTCGCCGCTCTCCATCCAGAAGAAGTTATCCGAATAGGTAACGAATTCTTCATTTTCGGGAGCGTGTATGCCTACCTGATATGCAGGAATAGCACCGCTGTCGGTAATGCCGATATCGTAGCAGTATTTACCGCCGCACTCGCACTCGCTGACCTTAACGCTCAGCGTTGTGGGGGCGTTCTTAACGTCTACTATCCACGGACCTTCCGATAAGAACGGCATCGTCTTGCTCGGTGTGCCAACTCTCGGGCAGTACTGCGAACGTGAAAGAAGCTCACCGCTCTCGGATATAAGATCTGCGCAGAGGAACATTACCTCATCCTTTGCATCAGAGGGTATAGCATACTCAAATACGCCTACAGCCGCAGTAGTACGTGCCATAGCGTCTGCCTTTACCGTCTGTTCAGCCAGAAGCTCAAGCTTATGATTGTACAATCTTACGTTTATCTTAGAGCCTGTATAATCGTCTACCGTTTCGTTTATAGCAGTAAGTTTTGCCTTGAAGGTATCACCCGCCCTTGTAAACAGATCATCGAATATAGCGGTAACGTGTATCTGCTCGTAAGATCTCTTCTTATAGAAATAGGATATCTTGGGAAGTCCGTAATAGTCGATATAAGACCAGCAGTAGGTGTCGGGATGGATAACGTTGAATACCCAGCTCATTGTCATCGTGCAGTAAGGCCATCTCGATCTCCAAAGATCGACACCGTACTGAGTCAGAAGTCCCTGACCTGTCTGCATGTAGCGAACGAAGTCATCCCAATTATGAGGAAGACCGCATTCACTCATATACGGGATCATAATACCCGTTACCGAATTAAGATGTGCATCGTGCATACTGAATCCGCTTTCACGGCGCTTGATACCCTCGCCCCAGTTCTTCTTCTGCTCTTCAGGAATGGTATCGGGAATGCAGGGAGGCCATGTCTCCAGCTCTTCTTTGGGTATTATCCTCTTGAGCGTTTCCATATGAGGCGGAGACGCCATTGAAAATTCCGTTACTGCAATAGAGGTATCCTCTGTAAATCTCGTATAGTAAGCGCCGCCCATCCAGTTAACAACGTATGAATGGCTGTCGCCTCCGTAAGGACAGCAGCGGTGGTAATCTCTTGACGGATCAAGCTCCTCGCAAATATTGCCTATCTCGTCGATAACGTCACGGTTGAGCTCGCAGTCGGGGTCAAACTCGTTGCCTGCGCACCATACCGCAAGTGAGGGATGGTTGCGTATTCTCAGAACGTTTCTTCTGATGGTATCCTGCCATACACTGAAGTTTGACTGATCGTAGTAACCGTTTGCAACCAGCAGCTCCTGCCATACGAGGATACCGAGCTCATCGCACACCTCGTAAAAATCGTCTGTCTCGATAAGACCTGCACCCCACGGACGAAGGATATTTATATTACACTCTCTTGCGCGGCGGAGCAGCATCTCGTATCTTTCTCTCTTAAGGTCGAGCATCTGGTCTATGGGCATCCAGTTAGAGCCCTTTCCGAAGAACGGAACGTCGTTTACGACCAATACCCAGTTATACGGACCCTCCGGTCTCTCGGGACCGCCAAACGCCCATATCGGCGGATTCGTGTTGGGCGATTTTTCTTTCTTCAGCGTTCTGATACCCGTTCTGAAGTGGAGCTCATCGTGTCCGGTGGGCTCAGGCGACTTTGTGTATTCATATATATCAACTATAACGTCAACGTCGTAAAGGTTCTGCTCACCCATACCGTGCGGCCACCAAAGGCGGGCATTAGGAATTTCTGCCTTGCAGTCTACCCTCATGCTTCCCTGGAAGAAGCCGGGGAGGAATTCTACCACAACGTCCTCATCGCAAGGATTGGGAGAACGAAGGATAAACTTACCCTTTACTTCAAACGGGAAGAGTGCCATATTGCTGACCGATACCGAAAGGTCAAGATAAGCGGTACCGTTTTCTATTTTTTTGGTTATGACCTGAGCATCAAACAGAGTGATGTTATCCTCTACCACGATATTTACGTCTCTCCAGATGCCTACCGGAACGATGTCCATATTGAAATGCCATCTGTTGAGTATCCAGGGAGAAACGTTTGCGTGCTGAGGATCGGGCATAGGAAGTATGCATACCACCAGCTCGTTCTCCTCGCCGTATCTGACAAGCTTTGTAATATTTACGTCGGGTCCGCCGAACATACCCTCGTGATAGCCGAGGCTCTGTCCGTTGAGCCAGAACCAGCCGTGATAATCGACGCCGTCGAATTCAAGACGGAGTGTCTTTTTCTTACAGCTGTCCGGCAGCGTAAACCTCTTCTTGAATACCCATCTCTGACGGTCTACCCACATCTGATCGGGTCCGTTGTAGCCGTAATAGGGGTCTTCTATAAGCCCCGCCTTGAGAAGCGCACTCTGTACCGAGCAGGGCACGGTAGCATCTATCCAATTATCTATAGCGTCAAATTCGGAGAGAGCAACGTCAGTCTTCTTTATAAGAGTATCCTTTGAGAAATCGTCAAAGAATATTACCTCGCCCGTCTTATCGTCGGTTATCTTTACATTGTCAAAAACAATGCATCCGACCTTGGGCATAAACGCAGTCTTTCTGCCGTAAACGCAGTCGCACTCGAACTGCGCAAGAAGCTTGCCGTCTATGTATGCACAAATGGTATCTCTCTTTAAGGAATACATAAAGTGATGCATCTTGCCTTTTTCGAGCTCGACGTCTATATCGGTAGCAACGTCATGATCAAAGCGCTCGCCGTACAGGTAGTATATCTTTGCCTTTTCGCCAAGCTTGAGATCGAGGCCGTAATATCCAAGTCTGTGCAGGCTGTATACCATAGCAAAGGTAAGACTATCGTTTTCATCTCTGAGGGCAAAATCACACTCAAAGGTAAAATCGTTTTCAGTAGTAACGTTGGTTATAATGGTAGACTGACCCCACCAGCCGTGAAGAAGGCCGTCTTCTATCTTCCAATAGTTGAATCTGACGTCCCACTTGCCCGTTACGGTTTCGGGATACCAACCAAGCTTCCAATCGCCCGAAAGGTTTATCTTGTTACAGCTCATAAAAGTTCTCCTTATTTTAAATATATAGTTGTGCGCTCACTGTTCCAAGCGCCTGATATCAGTTTTTCGGGAAGCACCTCAGCGCTTACCGTTATGCTTAGGCTCTCGCCTGCCTCAAGCCAGAAGTAGTTATCGGAATAGCTGACTGCTTCGGGAGCGATATCGGTATCGAAGCCGACCTGGTACGCAGGAAGAGCACCGATATTGCGAACGGTAAGGACAGCAGTCTGCTCACCGTCACGATTCAACTCACCTGTAGCAGCGTATTCAAATTCGAGTTGAGTTTTTGCCTTCTCAACGTCGCATATCCACGGACCGCTTGGGTAGTAAGGCGTAAGCCCTACCCTCTCGCCTATTCTCGGAGTGTAAAGAGATCTTGAGAGAAGCGCACCGGTATCTGCACAAAGCATATCAACACAAAGGAATAAAACGCCGTTTGGCGCATCCGAGGGCACTTTATATTTATAAAAGCCGTATGTGCGAACGGTATCGGCAGGTATTACCTTTTTAAACTCTGCCTCAGACAAAAGCCTGAGAGTGCTGTCGTAAAGACGGACCTTAACCTGCGTTTTCTTATCGGACAAAAGCTCGTTTACCGCAAATATCTTTGCCTTGAAGGTCTCGCCCTGCTCGGTCGCCATCTCTTCAAATACAGCACCGACGTGTAAGGGCTCAAAAGAACGCTTCTTGAAATAATAGGATATCTTTGGCATTCCGTCCCAATCGACGTAAGCCCAGTCGATAGTGCCGGTCGCAAGCTGATTTACCACCCAGCTCATAGACATGGTGCAGTAAGGCCATCTCGATCTGAAGAAGTCCTGACCGAACTGCGTAAGGATGCCGTGAGCAGTCTGCATATAGCGAACGTACTCGCTCCAGCTTTTAGGCATACCGCAGTCGGACATAGGAGCAAGCATAAGATTTGTAATGTTGCCCGAATTGTGAAGGCTGTATGAGCTTTCACGGCGCTGAGCACCGTCTGCCCAGTTAAAATAATCAAATCTTTCTTCAATAGCATCGGGAACGTCCGGTGGGAATTTAGCCATTTCCTCGGGGGTGAGTACCTTTTCAAGCATATTCATGCATGAAGGCGATCCCATCGAAAATTCGGTTATTGCCGCCGAAATATCCCTTGTAAAATAGGTGTAATTCATTCTGCCTATAAAATTGACCTTATAGGAATGGCTGTCACCGCCGTAAGGACTGTTGCGTCTGAATTCTCGGGCAGGATCGAACTCATTTACGGTAGCCTCCATAAGATCTACCGGTCCTACGTTTTCGTCGCAGTCGGGATCGCATTCGTTCCCTCCGCACCATGCGATCAAAGACGGACGGTTGCGAAGCCTTATTGCGCTGCGCTTCATAGTGTCCGCCCATACCAGAGGATCTACCATCGTATAGTAGCCACAGGCCATAAGAAGCTCCTGCCATACGCAGATGCCGTATTTATCGCAAAGGTCGTAAAATTCGTCAGTCTCTATAAGACCTCCGCCCCACGGACGAAGGATATTAATGTTGGCATCTCTGACTCTTCTGAGCATTTTGTCGTATCTGTCTATGTCAAGTCTGAGCATCTGATCGACCGGCACCCAGTTAGAGCCCTTGCCGAAGAACTGTCTTCCGTTTATGCAGGGGATCCAATTTTCAGTTGCTGCTTTATTGGGCGATGGCAGGAATTTGAGTGTTCTGATGCCCGTGTTGAAGGAAAGCGAATGCGTTGATCCGTCTTCTCCCACAACAGTGACCGTTGCCTTATATCTGTTTTGCTCACCAAGACCGTTTGGCCACCACAGCCTTGCTCCATCTACAGTAAACTCATATCTTGCAGTTCTGATGCCGGGAGTAAAATCCGCCTTGAAATCAAACTCCGCTCTGTGGCCTCCGTCTATCTGCTCAAGATCAACCTTTATATCTGCCGCAATGCTTTCATCTGTGATATTGTTAAGATCAAGCTCAAGGCTCATGCTTGCAGAATCTCCCTCAATTGCCTCGGTAACGAGACGGGGAGCGCTTGCGTAGATATTATCGTAAGCCACAAGCTTAACGTCACGCCAAATACCCACGGGTATTATATCCATATTGAAATGCCAGCGCTGAAGGATATGAGGCTTAGCTTTATCGTGACCGCCCTTAGGGCAGGGCAGAACGCATACCGTGATCTCATTCTCGCCGTCTGCAATGACGGTATCTGTAATATCTATCTCAGGTCCGCCGAACATTCCCTCGTGGAAGCAAAGACTCTTGCCATTAAGATAAAACAGCGCAGTGTAATCAACACCCTCAAACTCAAGCGTCAACTTTTTATAATTATCCTTCCAGCCGATCGGAAGAGTAAATTTTTTCCTGTATATCCATCTCTGCCTGTCGATCCACAAAAGCTTGTGGCCGTTATCTGCAATATACGGATCATCAATAAGACCCGCCTTTAAAAGAGAGGAATGTGCCGTTCCGGGAAGATCGGCATCTATCCAGTTATCGCACTCAAGATCGGCGTAGTCAACCTCGATATCGGCATTAAGCGAATCCTTCGAAAAATCGTCTTCAAGAAGGATCTCGCCGCTTGCCTTTTTGAATATGACGTTACCAAAGCAGGGCAGACAGTTGTTTGCCGAGAAAAATCCGATAAACCTTCCGGTGACCATATAGTCCTCTTCGGCAAAGCCGCCTATTCTCTCTCCGTCAACGAATACAGAAAAATCCTTGCCGCAGCACTGAACGCTTATGTGATATACTCTTCCGAGCTCTATCACGGGGCCGCACTCGGACATTACCTTTTTATCGTGCGCATCCGAAAAGATATACGTAGCGTTAAGCTGTCCGCCAACGTGCGCCTCAAGATAATAGTAAGAGCGTCGGTTGACCTGATAGTTTATGGCAAGGCCCGCAGTACCGCCGCCTACCTCAAACTTCATGTCACACTCAAAAATATAGTCCTCTTCACAACGAATGTTTGAATGGATAAGTGCGAAGCCCGATTTTTTCCAGCCCTTAAGCCAACCGTCCTCAACGCGCCAAAAATTGAACGGAGCAGTCCAGCTTCCGAGCAAATAATCCGTCTTCCAGCCTAATTTCCAGCCGTCTGAAATTTTCACAGTGTTTTTTATCATACGATTTCTCCATAGAAAAAATACAAAACAAAAGCTTGCTTCGTTACACAAAATATAACATAATTCCAACGATTTGTAAATCATTATTTTGGACAAAAAAAGCGCTGTTTTTTAGTACAAATAACAAAAATCCGTTGAATTTACTGCCAACGCAAAAAAGGCATCTGCATAAAATATGCAGATGCCTTTTTTCATGAGCTTCATTTCTTCAAAAATTCGTATACCGTGCGGTTGAACTCGGCGTGATTCGTATTGGCGATAAAGTGATCGCCCTCGATTATCGCTATTTCAGCGCAGGGCAGACTTTTATAAATAAGCCGTGTATGCTTATCCTTTATCATATCGTTATCGCCTGCTATAACAAGCGTCGGCACTCTGAGCGTGGCAAGCTCCGACGGCTTTATCCTCGGCTCCTTCACCATTAGCGCAAGAAGAGCGGCGTTTTTTCTCGCGCCCTCGCTCACCCTTGCAAACAGAGATGCAATAGCGTATCCGATAACTATCGGTGCCTGCACCGACAGCTTGACACCCGACGGATACAGATTGGCGCCGTTCAGTATCAGACGCTCCACCCTTTCGGGATGCGAAAGAGCAAATTCGAGCGCAATATTACCGCCGTCCGAAAAGCCGAGTATACTCGCCTTTTCTATCGAATGCTCATCCATAAAGCCGTAAAGATCACTCGCAAACTGCTTTATGGTAAAGGGAGCATCGCCCATAGGCGAATCTCCGTGACCCCTCGTGTCAATGGCGATAACTCTGTATTCACTTGAAAAATATTCGATCTGATGGGCAAAGTAAAAGCAGTTTTCACCGTTTCCGTGAAGAAGGATGAGCACCTCCCCCTGCCCTGCCTCTATATAGCTTAGCTTTATATCCATCTTTTATTCCGAAAAGGTTATCGAAACGCTTCCGATACCGTTGTTTATGTCAATTATATTTTCACCCGAGCCTACGGTATTGCCGTCAGACAAAGCCTTGCCGTCAACCACTATACTGCCTATGCCGTTATCGGCTCTTACGGTATAATCGTCGGCATCGCCGATAATATCAAGCTCAAGACCGCCGATGCCGGTCTCTATCGCACTCCTTCCGGTAAGCGCAAGACAAAGCTCCGCCTTACCTACGCCGATCTCAAAATCAAGCGCATTTACACTGCCCGAGCTTATAACAAGCTTGCCTGCTCCGCCCTCGATATCCGCCTTTTCCAGAACGTTTATGCTTTCAATAAGAGCAGAGCCTGCGCCTATCTCAAGCGTAAGCTTCTTTGCCGTCAGAGCCTCGATAGTAAGCTCGCCTGCTCCCTCTTCAAGAGTAACGCTCTCTAATATCTTATCCTTTGGGACGTATACTACGATATCGCCCGTCTCGGAAAACCACCTCGGACGGTTCTCCTCTATCACAAGCTTGCCATTCTTTTGGTTTACGCTGACGTACTTGCTGTTGCTCTCAACCTTAAGCTCGTCACCCACCTTTATAACGAGGTCTGCCTGTGCCACCTCAATATCAAGAGCGGAAATATCTTCACCCTCATATCCGTCAAGGGCAGACATCTCACCCAAAAGATCGTAGTCACTGCCGATAAGACCCATCCAGGAGGCGACGCTGAGCAGCGCAGATACCGCAACCGATACTATACTTATTATTATAATGACCGCAAGTCCGATCGCAAAGCCCTTTATGATCTTCTGTTCAGCCGTCATTTTACGTCTACGCCTCCGAACATGCAGGATGCGTTTACGTATACAGTCAGTGCGTTTTCGCTGTAGGGTCTTGCCGTCTTATCCGAAACTCCCCCAAAGAGCGAGCTCGATCTGATCTTCACGTTCACTCCTACGGGAACTAAAATATCGATTCCGCCAAATACGGCGGTAGCATTTACTACAACGTCGGACGTTATCTGTGCTCTTGTAAGATCGAGCTTTATACCGCCGAAAATTGCTTCAACGTCAGCACCGAGGAATACCTCGCCGTCAAAATTTATATTCTGACCCGAGAAAACAGCGTAATATCCCTTGCCCTCGGGCTTTTTTTCGTTCAGACGCTTTATCTCGTCCGATATCTTTCTGCCGAATATGTTTTTAAATACCATGGATACGCCTATCGCAATAAGTATTATCGGAAGAATAAGCTTCCATACCGCTTCAAAGCCAATTATATCACGGCAGGCAAGAAGGAGTATAACTCCGACGAGCAGACCGATAGCGTTACCCGTCTTTTCCTTTTCTGTAAAAAGACCAACAAAACACGGAATTATTATAATAAGCGTCCACCATCCGTCAAAGAACAGCTCAACGTCGGCAACACCCAACGCATTCAGCGCAATAACGATACCAACGGCAACCAAAACTATGCCCCAAACAATACCGCTTAAATTTTTCATAAATATCTTCCCTTCTGCCATATCCGGCATTCTTCAGTTAAATTATATCACCTGAAAAAGTTTTATGTCAATATTTATATTAAAAAAGGAAGGCGACGCCTTCCTTTTTATTAGTCCCTTGATTTTGCTATTGCTCTCTGAACCAGCTTTACTATCTCAACTATCGGGATGATAGAGATCGCAAGTGCCATAGCCACTGCATACTCAACGATGCCGAGATGAGCGAGATTGAATGCATTTGAGAGGAATTCTATCTCAACTACCGCTGTGGTAAGTATGAACGAGAGAAGTCCTGCGCCCCACAGCCACTTGTTCTGACCCTTCATGGTGAAGATAGAGCCGTGAAGTGAACGCATATTAAAGGAGTGGAATATCTCACACATTGAAAGGGTGAGGAATGCCATTGTAGTTCCGTGAATGCTTGCTTCACCGACGTTGAAGTTACCCGTTTCAAGATAGTGTCCGATGAAGTAAGAAGCGAGGGTTATTATAGTTACCAAAAGTCCCTGATATGCAACTGCAAAGCCGAGACCGCCGGCAAAAATACCTTCCTTTGAGTCACGGGGCTTGCGGTTCATAATGTCTGCCTCAGGCTTTTCCATACCGAGAGCAAGTGCGGGGAAGCAGTCTGTGATAAGATTTATCCAAAGAAGATGGACCGGCTGGAATATTGTAAATCCGAGGAGGGTTGCAAAGAATATCGAAAGCACCTCGGAGAGATTTGATGCCAAAAGGAACTGAATAGCCTTACGGATGTTATCGTAGATTCTTCTTCCTTCACCTACCGCAGATACGATGGTGGCAAAGTTATCGTCGGCAAGTATCATATCGGCAACGTTCTTTGTAACGTCAGTACCGGTGATACCCATACCGACACCGATGTCGGCATTCTTTATAGAGGGAGCGTCGTTAACACCGTCACCCGTCATAGCGGTAACCATGCCACGCTTACGCCATGCGTTTACTATTCTGGTCTTATGCTCGGGCTGTACACGTGCGTATACCGAGTATTTTGTAACCATCTCCTCGAAATCCTCGTCGGAGATATCGTCAAGCTCAGCACCCATTATAGCCTGAGAAGCATCGCTTATAATTCCGAGCTGAGAAGCTATCGCAACGGCAGTATCCTTGTGGTCGCCCGTGATCATAATGGGGCGGATACCTGCAGAACGGCACTCGTCTATAGCGTCCTTTACCTCGGGACGAACGGGGTCTATCATACCGACAAGACCAACGAAGCAAAGATCGCATTCAACTGCCTCAGCCTCGTATGCCGAAGGCTCAGCCGAAAGCTCCTTCTTTGCAGCCGCAAGAACACGAAGTGCCTTGTCTGCCATAGCCTTGTTAGCAGAAAGAACGTCACGGCGTATATCGTCGGTCATATCGACAACAGCACCGCCGATAAGCGCCTTTGTGCATCTCTTGAGCACCTCGTCGGGCGCACCCTTTGTGAACTGAACGAGCGAGCCGTCCTCCGTCTTATGAACGGTGGACATCATTTTTCTCATCGAGTCAAAGGGAACCTCGCCGATTCTGACAAATTCATTTTTCTTTATATTCTTTGAAAGACCAAGCTTTTCTGCATAGTTTACCAGAGCGCACTCTGTAGGCTCACCGATAGCGGTTCCCGCATCGGTATCAAACTCTGCATCCGAGCAGAGCGACATAGAGTTTGCGATAAGCGCCTCGTCGTCACCGTAGTGATCGACAACGGTCATCTTGTTCTGTGTGAGAGTACCGGTCTTGTCAGAGCAGATTATCTGCGTGCATCCAAGTGTCTCAACCGCTGTGAGCTTACGGATGATGGCACTGCGCTTTGACATATTGGTAACACCGATAGAAAGAACGATGGTAACTACCGTTGCAAGGCCTTCGGGGATAGCGGCAACGGCAAGGGATATTGCTATCATAAACGAATTGAGAATAGGCTCAAAGCCTATAGCTCCGGTCTGAATATACGCACGTGCGATCTGAATTCCGAAAATAACAACGCATATTCCGATAACGAGGTACGTGAGTATCTTTGAAAGACCTGCAAGCTTTATCTGAAGGGGGGTCTTGCCCTCCTCTGCATTAGCAAGAGCATCGGCTATCTTACCCATTTCGGTATCCATACCGGTGGCGGTAACAACTGCCTTTCCTCTGCCGTAAACGACTGTGGAGCCCATGAATACCATGTTTTTGCGGTCACCGAGAGCAACGTCTCCATTAGCGTCCGCCGAAAGTGCGGAATCCTTCTTGTCAACCGGTACCGATTCACCGGTAAGCGCCGCTTCCTCTATCTTCATGCTTGCGCATTCGATAATACGGGCATCTGCAGGAACTGCATCTCCTGCCTCGAGAACGATGATATCGCCGACGACCAGATCCTCACTTTTAACCGTTATCTGCTTGCCGTCACGAATGACCTTGGAAGTTGCGGCAGCAATCTCCTGCAGCGCCTCAATAGCCTTTTCTGCCTTGCTCTCCTGGAAAACGCCGAGAATAGCGTTTATAAGAACAACGGCAAGAATAATAACAACGTCAGACGGGAATCCCATATGTCCGCTTGCCATACCCTCATATATCTCAACACCTGCAGATACTGCAGCGGCAACGAGAAGAATGATGGTCATAGGCTCAGCGAGCTGCTTCAGAAATCTGTGAAGCAAAGACTCCTTCTTGCCTTCAATAAGCTTGTTTTTTCCGTTTTTCTCAAGACGCAAAGCCGCCTCTGAAGCCTGAAGACCGTCTACAGACGCTCCAACTTCCTTCAGAACCTCATCTTTGTCCCTAAGGTAAAAACTCATGATCAAAACCTCACTTTGTGTTTTTAGATATAAAAAGACTTTTGCAATATAAAATTGCAAAAGTCTTGCTTTCCCAAGTAATAAGGAATCAGCGACCGGAACCCCAAAGTCCGTGATGACGACCGCCGAAATGCCAAAGGCATCAGCTACTCCCTTTTGTTTGGCTGAATTTTATATGTAGTAAGCCTTATGCTCCCTGCTGTACCCAACCGTTTGCAAGCATCTCATCGGTAAGCTTCTGAGAATCGTACTCGCTGAACGCCGCCTTCACGTAATGTGTGGAGAAGGTAAGGGTGATAACGCATCCGTCTATTCTGACTGACGATAAGGAGTCGGCATAAGAGCCGTTTGCATACGTATTGTACATGGTGGAAGCCATGGTCTCGTCCTCATAGGTAACTGTCTGAACGCAACCGATGACCTTTCCCTCTCTGAGCTGGAATACCTCAACCGAGCTTCCGTCTGCCGAAACGAAGCTGAGCTCCGAATCAAAGGTTCCGTCCTCTTTAGGACCGGTAACAAGCCAGCTGTTGTCGGTTTCTTCAACTCTTGCCGCAGAGCCGTCATCACAGCCACACGCAAGAACGCATGCCAACGCAGCAAGCAATATAAGCATTATATGCTTGAAATTAAATATATATTTCATAAAAAAACTCACTTTCAAGGAATAAGTTTCAAATCGAAAAACAGTCCTGCGCCTCGCACGGTGCAAAACAGCAAGGTCCGTTACCTTACTATTATAACACATTTTTCAAAAAATGCAATACGCAATATAAAAATTATTAGAATTTAAAAACTTTTGTAATAAAAAAGATGAAAAAATGCAAAAATAACCTTGACAAATAAAACTCAATCTGTTATAATACACTTTGTTAATGCGGCATCGCCAAGCGGTAAGGCAACGGACTCTGACTCCGTCATTACCTAGGTTCGAATCCTAGTGCCGCAGCCAAAAAACAAGCGACTCAAAGAGTCGCTTGTTTTTTTATCCAAGCCGCAGGCTTGGTATATCATCATGCGTTAGCATGTATATCATCGCCGAAGGCGTATATCATCACGCGTCAGCGTGTATTACTGCGGCTTGATGATATACAAGGCTTCGCCTTGGTGATATACAATTCCTTCGGAATTGATGATATACACGCCTTCGGCGTGATGGAGATGCGAAAATTGCTTGCCCCTTCGATTTTTTTGCTGTGATAAAAGCAAGAAAGATAGGGCTTAATTCCATAGATATACTCAAAAAATTCATAGACATCTTTTTTTCCAAGCTATAGTAGGGGTCCCGCAGGCTTGGTATATCATCATGCGTTAGCATGTATATCATCGCCGAAGGCGTATATCATCACGCGTCAGCGTGTATTTCTGCGGCTTGATGATATACAAGGCTTCGCCTTGGTGATATACAATTCCTTCGGAATTGATGATATGCAACGGCTATGCCGTTGATATTTTTGCTAAAGCATGATATAATACTCTCAAAGGGAGTGATTGTATGGCTAAAAATTACTTGCTGGTCTATTCCGAACAACTTGCTACTGATATAGAACTACTTTGTCAGAATATAAAATCCACATCTAATACGCTTTTTCAAATTCGCAAAAGTTCTAGTAGTGTCTATGCAAATATTCGCGAAGCAAATTACGGACAGAGCAAAGCTGACATGCTTTCAAAATTTGAAATTGCACTAAAGGAATGCAGTGAAACAGAGGGTTGGCTACAGCTTTTGTTCAACACAAAAGCCATAGATGAGATTACATATAAAAACCAAAGGAATCTCTGCGGACGCATCAGGCGTATGCTGATCGCAAGTTGCAAAACTTTGAAGGAGAGCATAAAATGAAAAAGCTTTTAGTCAGTATACTTTTATTATTGTCAACATTTTCGCTTACATCTTGTAAGGTTAATTGGTTTGGAAGCAGTTTTGACGTACCATGGTATTTTGTTGCAATACCTGTTTTGATTATTATTGTTGTAGCATATTTGGTTATAGTATCCGGCACTTATATATGTCCTCAATGCAAGAGCGAATTTAAGCCTAAATGGTATCAATTCTCCGCTTGTCTGCATCTTAACGGAGAAAGGTTAGTCAAATGTCCCAACTGTGGCAGAAAAGGCTTTTGCAAAAGAAAAAAATAATATAATCCTATAGATTCAAGCACTATGAAAAACGAGGTAAACTATGGCACATGGAATTCAATACATCAATAAAGACGCTGCATATATGGCAAAAAAACATTTTTGTCCCGATTGCAAAACAGAGCTTAAAAAAGTAAAAGTTTCAAAGGTTATAAACAGCAGCTCCGAAGAAGCAAAAGAGATGCCAAAGATGTTTTCCAGAACGATTGTCGGAAGCCGTGGCATTAAATTCAGAAAATTTAACTATATGGGCGACATTAAATACGTCTGGAAAGAATTTGAATGTGATAGCTGTCACCGTCATTTTACCGTTGAAGAAATGAAGGAACTCGAGGGAGTGAAAACTCCCGAGGCAAAGGAGCTCTCTCCCGAAGAATTAAAAAGAATTAAAATAAAGAGACTGTTATTCAATAAAATTTTACCGATTGCAATAATTGCCTTGATTGCAATTATCAGTTATTTTAATAGATAATCCCCTCAATCCAACAACCCCTCAAGCTCTTACGAGCCTGAGGGGTTTTAGTTATATTATTGAATTCACGATATTCACAACACCGCTGAGTGCCATTACGGCGTAGACTGCACGTCTTATTATCCGTGGCTTTACCCTGCTTCTCGTAGCCTTGCCAAAAAGAGTGCCTGCAAGCATTCCTATCGCTCCTGCCAAAAGGCAGATAAGGATACCGTCGCCTGCAAAGCCGGCCATCGCCTTTGAGACTATCGCTATCACTCCAGAAAAGACGAAATACGACGATATGGTTGCAAGATAAGACTGGTGATCCTTCTCTGACTGCATAAAATAGATGACCACGGGCGGACCGCCCATAGCAAACATTCCGCTCATTATGCCCGAGATAAGCCCTGCAATAAGTCCTGCATACCAGGTCGGCCTTATCTTTATCTTATCGGAAAAGAAGAAAAAGTAAAGACTGAGCACGAAAAGCGCTATCCCCAAAAGAAGCACCATGGTCTGATTCTTCTGCGTTTTGATAAACGCAACCGATGCAAAGGTCGAGATAAGGCATCCTATGACCGGAAAGATCAGATTTTTGAAATCCGTCTTTCTCAGCATAACCGCCATAACCGACAAGGATGTCAGCGTGCTGAGTGATGATGAAAGAAGATTAGCCTGCGGATATGCCAGAACGCTCGGAAGGAATATCATGGCAAAAATGCCGAATCCAAATCCGGTAACGCTCTGTATGTAGCTTGCAAAAAGCGATATCACAGCTATAATAACGCCCTGCATATCCGTTTCTCCCTTCGTTTCACACTCACACAGATTCCTGTATGGTTCTGCTTACTATCATTTCCTTTATATTTTCGGGCAGTCTGCAGAAATATTCCGAAAAACCGCCGACACGCACTACGAGATCCTTATGCATCTCGGGATCGGCAAGAGCCTCCAGCAGCATTTCCTTTGTGGTGCAGGTGATCTGCATATGCATACCGCCAAGCTCCATATATCCCAGAATAAGCGCCTTCAGCGTTGCATTTTCAAAATCGGGATTGATATTGAAATTAAGAACGGGTATGCCGAGCGCACGCTTAAGATCAAGCGCTGTTACGCTTTTCAGAAGTGCGGTCGGGCCCTTGCTATCCTTGCCGAATATAGCGCCGAGCGAATCGCATGCAGGCGAGGAGGCAACACGTCCGTCAGGTGTGGCACCAACTCTTTCTCCTGCAATTCCCTGCCACATAAACTGTATTGACGCAGGCAAAAAGCCCTCGCCGATCGCAGGCTTTTTACCGTCGAGCATTGCGAATATCTCGGAGGATATTCTGCTTGAAAATGCGTTTGCATCCTCGTTATCGTTTCCGAAGCTTACCTTGTGCGCTCTTACTCTCTTGAGAAATTCGGGATCGTTTGCCTTCAGAAGCGAAAGGAAGGTGTCGACGTCAAGTGCCTTATCCTCAAAAATAAGATCACGAACCACCAGCATAGAGTCGATAACGTTTATAAGTCCTGCAAAGTTTATGGTGCTCCACTTGTATCTTGCACCGCCACAATTGAAATCAAGACCGCTGTCGATGCAATCGTCTATCAGAAGGGTCCTCATGGGAAGGGGCTCGTATTTTGAGCGAGCCGTCTGAGAATTGCTTATCTCCTTTGTGACCGTGTCGACCACCTTTGAAACCTCTGATATATAATAGCTGTAAAACTCCTCAAACGACTGAGCCGACGGGAGCTTATCGTACATTGCCAGCTCGAATATAAGAAGAAGATTTATTCCCGCATCAAGAGAGCCGACGCTTGACAGTCCTGCGAACATAGACTCGGTGCATCCGCCACCGCAGAATTTCTTCAGATCCTCGTCTCTTATAATAGGAAATCTTTCCTTAAGACCGCCAAGTATCTCCCTTTCATTGTAAAAGGCAGGCTGACCGCTATTGGTGCGAACCACCTCAAACGCCTTATCCCATACCTCGTCGGGAGTGTTCTCGTTTATGAAAAGCTCAAGCATAGGGCGTCTTTTGCCCTTTGAAGCCTCAAGACACTGCAGAGTAAGCGGATTGTAGTCGGTATTCAGCGCCATGGAAAAGCCGTTGTTTATGTTTACGTTATCATACAGATTTTTCAGTATATCCGTAACGTCCTCGCCGTTATAATAAGGATAAAGCCCCGAAGGGACGCATCCGATATTATCGCAGTTGTCAAGGTACATAACGAGATTCCAGCAAACGATAGCCTCGTATATATTTTCAGCAGGATAAAGGGGCACCTTCTTAAGAGCCGAAATCAGCTCTTCACTCGCACCAACGCCCTCAAGATAAGCTATGGCACGGCTAAGATAATTCTTTATACCCTCGATAACGTGCAAAAGTCCCTCTCGCATATCCCTATCCTTTATCTTCTCAATTCTCGGAATATACGAAAGCAGTCCCTCTGCAAGAACACGCTCGTAATGGGGCATTGAGTGTGTGCACATATTTCCCGCAATTATATGCTCCTGCGGTACGGACGACTTATATTTATAAAAATCACCTGTCAGTATATCTGCAAGCTCAGGATCACGCTCACGGATAGCCGAAAGATCCTTAACGTTACCCACCACGTCGTAGGTGGAATTTTTCATAACACCCGACGGATACAGATATTCACCGTTATAGACTGCAAGCTCGCAGTTTTCGTAAAATCTTCTGACACCGAGAGCCTTTCTGTAAAAAAGACTTCTGTCGGTCTCCTCATACATACCTGCGGCGCCGTATTCGCCCAGAGCCTTAAATCTTTCCGTAACCATAAAATCACCCCTGTTAACATTCAGTATAACATCTTTTATCCGCAATGTAAAGCATAATTTTATGTTGAAGATATTGTCAGACTCGCCTTATACTCACTCGGGGATATGCCGTAATAATTTTTATACGCTCTGCTGAATGAATATATGGAACCGAAGCCAAGCTCTTCCGAAACGCTTGAAACGGAAAGCTTTTTAAGAAGCTCATCAGCCAGCAGCATCCTCTTCTTATTTCTGTATTCTATCAAGCCCATACCGTATTTTTCTTTGAATCTTTTTTCAAGATAAAATTTGCTGAAAAAGAACATTTTCGAAAAATCGTCAAGGCTCATCTTAACTCCGTTGCCCGCATCGATATAATCCTTGATCTGTTTCACGGAAAAGGAATGACCGTCATTCTCCAAAATGCCGGGGAAATTATCTCCTATGATCATGCCTATCAGCTGTACCATAAAGCCCTTTTTTACAATCTGATCGCTCTCTGATATAGCGTTATAAAAAATCTCAAGAAATCTTTCCTTATTTTTAATCTTAATAAACGGATTGCACGGATATGAGCTGAAGTAGTTTTCATGTATCCATCCCTTTTCTTCTTGCGTCATATCGTTAATATGCTTGAAGGACACGGGTATCTTAGAGCTGTTCGGTCTTGACGTAATATCAAAATGTATATGCGGTTGAGAAAGCTCTATCCAATCAACGTATGAGCTGTGCTCTATTCCCGGACAAAAAAAGATAAGATCGCCCTCGTGTGCATAATACTGTTTACCTCCGTACCAATAAGAGGATTCTCCCCTTTCAAGATAGATCAGCTCGTAATCGTATATCACACGCATCGATATGTTTGTGCCCACAGGCAGAACCGAATGCATTGCAACACGAATGTACGGATTGATGAGCGATGCGTTCATAAAAACCTCCAAGACAAGAAATGTTAAACTATAAGCAATATATGTTATTTACATTATACGATGCATTTTTTATAATTGCAATATATGATAAACATTTTATCGTGTTATTTATTCAAATCATTCAGAAAGGACTTAATATTATGAAAAAAATTCTTTATTTTCTTATGTCGATGACATTTCTCTGGATGCTGTGTCCGTTTTTTTCAAAAGGCTTTTCGTTAAGCCAGGAATCCTCCGGTACTCACTACACCTACGAAGACATAGTAAAACGAACGTATGATATGACCTATCTCGCAACCGAGCCCAAGGACGGCGAGGGAGGAAAGCAGATAACCTCCACCGCACGAACCTCTCAATATAACGAGGAAACGGGCAAATATGAAAACTGGGATGATAACGCCGATTATACCGGATACGTACGCCAGGAAGGCGATTGGAAGATAATCGCCGACCTTAAGGGACCCGGATATATAAATCATATTATGACCGGATTTGAGTGGAACGGTAAGCTTCGGATAGAAATAGACGGCAAGACCGTTATAGACGAATCCTTTACCGATTTCGTGTGGGGCTCGTACTTCTCGCACCTTGACCAGCTGTCATTCAAAGCAAACGTTATCCAGACAGCAAACGGTCCGACTCACGGAATGATAAATCTTGCCGTGCCGATAACCTACAACGAGTCCTGCATAGTAAAATTGGGCCTTAAAGAAGCAGATACCTTCTTCTACACCGTAGGTTACTACGAGCTTGAGGAGGGGGCAAGCGTAGAGCCTTTTACATGGCCTATGAGCGAGAAGAATATGAAGGCTCTCGAGGACGCTAACGAAATCCTCTCAGATAGAAGTGTGCCTGTTGGAAACGTTAAGTTTAACGATACTGTAAAATCAGGTGAGACAGCTGTAATCTATCAGAGCGAGAGCGCAGGTACGCTCAGCGCAACGACTGTTAATATAGATATACCGCAGGAGCAGTTTGATGATAAAACGTCGCTTGTTGATTGGGAGATAGCAATGTATTGGGACGGCTCTGAGGACCCTTCCGTCCGTATGAGCGTTGCAGATTTCTACGGATCACCTCACGGACTTGACGAGTTTAACAGTGCAGGCTTCGGAGTATCGGCAGACGGAACTCTTTATTCAAAATGGTATATGCCTTATAATCAGGCAAAAATAACTCTTACCAACAATTCCGATACCGACCGCTCTGTAAAAGCATCCTTCGCATCCGAGGCTCTTACCGACGATGAGGCAAACGAGCTTATGCGCTTCCACGCAAATTGGCAGCGTGCAGAGCAGCGCACCGACGACCGATTCCCCGACGCTCTTTGGCTGTACGTTGAAGGCAAGGGACGCTACGTCGGCGTCAGTCACCACGTTTACCAGATAGTTGACGGCATCTGGTGGGGTGAGGGAGATGAAAAGTTCTTTATTGACGGCGAAAAGTATCCCACCTGGTTCGGAACCGGCTCCGAGGATTATTTCTGGTATGCGTGGTGCTCCTCGCACGTATTCGACAAGGCATATTGCGGACAGCCTCATAACGTAGGCACACCCACAAACGATATCCTTGAAACGCTTACTCTTCAGGGTCACGGCAACAAGACGAATTACAGGGTTCACGTATCCGACAGCGTCTGCTTTAACGAATCGCTCGAGTTAAATCTTGAAAAATACTACAACGACTATTCCGTAAAATTCGGCGATACAACGTATTTCTATCTCACCAAGGAAACGTCTTCTAATCATATAGCACAGAAGCAAAATATGGAGGAAAGATATTTCAACAATGACGTAATGTCATATGCGACGCTCAAATACGAGGGGCTTTATCTTCCCATGCGACTGATTCATTGCACTACGCAGGAGCATCCGTTTACACAGGTAGTAGATACCTCTGTTAACGGTCCTATCAAATGGATAGGCGATGCTCACATGTTCTGGAGGCCGTCCGGGGCAGGCGAATATGTTGAATTCGAGCTGAACATTCCCGAAAGCGGATATTACGATGTGTTTATATCAAAGACCCGCGCAACAGATTACGGAATACACTCCTTCTATATAGACGGGAAAGAGATAGGAAGTGCAGATTTTTACAACTCTACCGTAGATATGCAGGGCGAAACTATAGGTGAGGTAGCCCTTACAAGCGGAGAGCACATTCTGAAAATAGCTTGCAACGGAAAGAATAACACCTCATTCGGTCCGTTTCTTGGTATAAATTACATCGAATTTATTCCCAAGGCAGGCGATATAGAGGACGATAACTCGGGGAATGCAAAGGGAGAAAAATCAGCAGCCAAGAGCGACCTTGATGCCTTTGCAAGCAAAGCGCTTGAAAGCGCAAACGATAGCCAATCGGCACGCATACGCTATACTCTCACGCAGGCAAAAATTGACATAAACGCTGCAGCGAATGCAGAATCGGTAAATATTATCCTTTCAAATTCAAAGGACCGAATCAGCTCCATACTTGCTACCGATCATGACAGAGAGCTTAACGTTGATTATGACCCCAATGCATATAAAGAAGCATATTATACCGGCTCTCAGGGACTCATTTCTGCTCTCAAGGACTCTGAAACCATATGGCCGGTTGCAGACCAGTTTTTAGATCCTGCCATCTCCGACGACGGCTCACATCTCTTCACTGCTATGGCAAAGGATCATTTCATGACATTTGAGGTGGATATTCCTGCAAGCGGTGATTATGTCCTCACAATAGGCTATACCCGCGCGGGAGATTACGGTAAGTTCGACGTATATATCGACGGAGAAAAGGTAGGCGATACCTACGATGCATATTCTGCTACGGTAGACGTTCAAAAGGCAACAATAAACGGCCTGACGCTCACAAATGGCAAGCACGAGCTCACCATCAAGGGTGCAGATAAGAATCCCGCATCGGGAGGCTGGGTGTACGGCTTTGACTACGTTCAGTTTCTCACCGAACCCGATGCATATAAAGAAGCGTATTATACAGGCTCTCAAGGACTTCTTGCGGCACTTAAAGATTCCGAGACCATATGGCCGGTTGCAGACCAGTTTTTAGATCCTGCCATCTCCGACGACGGCTCGCATCTCTTCACTGCTATGGCAAAGGATCATTTTATGACCTTTGAAGTCGATATCCCTTCAAACGGCAATTACGTCCTCACGATAGGATATACACGCGCAGGAGATTTCGGTAAGTTCGACGTTTATATAGACGGCGAAAAGGTAGGCGATACCTACGATGCATATTCTGCAGCAGTAGATGTTCAAAAGGCAATAATAAACGGCATAACGCTCACAAGCGGCAAACATGAGCTCACAATAAAGGGTGCAGACAAAAATCCCACGTCAAGCGGTTGGGTATACGGCTTTGACTACGTTCAGTTTCTCGGTACAGCCTCAATCACCGAGCTTGATGCATACATAAACGCAGCAAAAGAAGATATCGACTCTTACTTAAGCGAGGATAACTATACGAGCGAACAGTGGACTGATATAGTACCTGAAATTGCCGCTCAAAAGGCAATTATAGAAAGCGCAAAGACAACGGACAGAGTTATAGAAGAATGGAAAAACGCACTCTTCGTTCTTGATTCGTATATTCCGAAAAGCTCAACTGTAAATGTATACTACAATGCAAACGGCGGTATTGGATATATGCCTTACCACTCTTACGAAAGCTCTCCCGTTTTAACAAACGCATTTGAGCGCACAGGATATTCATTTACAGGCTGGAACACTTCACCCGACGGCAGCGGAACAACTTATACCGCCAACGGTACCGCCTCTCTTTCGCAAAGCGTTACTCTGTACGCACAGTGGCAAAAAAACGAGATTAGCACCTATACAATTTCGGGTATGATATACTCGTACGATAACGGCATACCGGTAACCGTAACCCTCACAGACAACGGTACTACAGTATCTTCCTTGACGGTATCCGTAAGCGAGGGCTTAACGAGCTCATTTGAATTTACCGACATACCTAATGGAATATACACCATCAAAATAGAAAAAGCCGGATCTACCAATTATACGGTCACCAATATAGCGGTAAACGGAGAAAACGTTGATCTGACAGAAAGCTCATCTCAAAAGATATCGCTCATCAAGCTTACAGCAGGTGATATAGACGGAAACGGATATATCGATTCGCTTGACGTAAGCTGTTTAGTATTTGATTTAGGAGAAGCCTCAAGCAATACTATATATCCTTACTCGGATATAAACTGCGATGGATACAGAGACGCTATTGACGTTGCAGTGCTGTCAAACAACCTTTTTACATCCTCTGAGGAATACGCATATATACCGTAAAAAATTCTATAGAAAACTCAAAAAAGCACCCCAACAGGTGCTTTTTTGAGTTGACATATCAAACGATTTCAAATATAATTAATAAAAGACAAATCGGAGACAGATCATGATAAGAAAGGCAACCGATAGGGATATCGACGCTATTGAGGCGATATATAATCAAATATTTGATAAAGAGGAGTCGGAGGGCTCGATGGTCGGCTGGATACGGGGAGTTTATCCAACCAAAGAGAGCGCACTTTGCGCTATAGACGTAGGGGAGCTTTACGTTTCGGTGTCCGAGGACGGCACCGTTACCGCAAGTGCAAAGATAAATTTTGAGCAGATGCCCGAATATGAGAAGGTGGACTGGCTTTATTCCGCAGGTGGCAAAGCCGTGCTTGTTTTGCATACCCTTGCGGTCTCTCCAAAGGAAAAGAGAAAAGGCATCGGCAGGCAGTTTATGAGCTTTTACGAGCAGCTTGCAAAAGAATACGGCTGCAGCTGTGTCAGAATAGATACCAATGCAAAAAACACCGTTGCCCGTGCGTTTTACGCAAAGCTCGGCTACCGTGAAGCAGGCATAGTTCCCTGCACCTTCAACGGCATTCCCGGTGTTGAACTCGTATGCCTTGAAAAGAAGATAGATCCGGAGGTAAAGTAATATGCTACTCGTAATCGAGCAGGTGCTCACTCTGTTTGCATTTTTTGCGGTAGGATTTGCGCTCACCAAAGCAAAGATCGTAAAGACCGAGCACACAGAGATACTGTCAAAATTGCTGGTGTACGTATTTCTGCCCTCAAATATAGTAAAAACCTTCGCCAAATACTGTACGCTCACCTACATAGGACAGAATTACACCTTCGTTTTAGCAAGCGTAGCAGTAATTGCCGTGCTTATAATATCCGCTCATTTTCTTGCAAAGCTTATGTCAAAAAAGGAATCCGAGCGAGCCGTGTACGAATATTCACTTATAATCCCCAACTTCGGATATATGGGTTACACCTTTGCCGAATCGCTTTTCGGAGCGCAGGGACTTATGAATGCGATGATGTTCGCCATTCCCATGTCGGTCTATACATATGCTGCAGGCTACTGCAGACTGTCGGGCAAGAGGGTATCACTTAAAAATCTGGTAAATCCGACAATGATAGCGCTCGTAACCGGTATAGCACTCGGTCTTTCGGGAATAGGAGAGATAATGCCTTCAGGAGTATACGGATTTCTGAACCGTGCAAGCGGATGCATGGCTCCGACAAGTATGCTTCTGACCGGCGTAGTCATATCGGAGATAGATCTTATTGAAACTGTCAAAAAGCTGCGTGTGTATATAATATCCGCGCTTCGTCTGCTGGTGATACCGATCGCAATAGGTTTAGCACTTTCTCTTATCGGAAATCAGGAGATCACCAAGGCGGCGCTCGTGCTCTACTGTATGCCCTGCGGTCTTAATACCGTAGTATTCGTTAAGAATTCGGGCGGAGACTGCACCCCCGGCGCAGAGCTTGCACTCATATCAAACATACTCGCCTGCCTTACAATACCCGTGATAATGTATTTCTTTATGTAATAAAAACGGATGTCCGTTATGGGTGCGCGGATAACGAAGGGATTGTTTATCTTCCGGGTATATGATATAATAGAGTTGATAGAAGCCTCCCTTGTGTAAAGGGAGGTGGCACGGCAATGGCCGTGACGGAGGGATTGTAATGCAGAGAAAACATAACAAGGAAATTGTACCTACTGCAAAAATGCTCAGAAAAAATATGACTAAAGAAGAAAAGCATCTTTGGTATGATTTTTTGAGAAAATATCCCATTCGGTTCTCACGTCAAAAAGTGCTTGGAAAGTATATAGCGGATTTCTATTCTGCACAGGCCAAGCTTGTAATTGAGCTTGATGGATCGGGGCATTATACCGAAGAAGGCAAACGCTACGATGAAGAAAGAACTGCAGTTCTTGAAGAATACGGATTGAAGGTTATACGAATATCAAATACGCAGATTCACAAAAATTTTCAGGGTGTCTGCACATATATAGACCGTATAGTAAAACAATCCCTCAGTCAGCTTTGCTGACAGCTCCCTTTACACAAGGGAGCCTTACAAAGTATTAGTGCATTTTTATAAATCAGTATATACTTGTCGCCTACGCAACATCAATTCAAAATTTTGACGAAGGATAATGTATTATGAATAAAAATTTAGAAGACTTTATTGAGCAAAATAAGGTTTGCTCAGACATGATATTCAGAGACTGGAATAAGTTTTTGGAACTTCTTTTCGGTTGTGGCGGTTCTGTAAAAGAAATTCTTTGGTTTGAATATGTTTTAATAGACAAGCAAAAAGAATCTTTAGGTAGCGGTGGATATCAAGATATATCCAACCCCAAATATATGTGGGCAGAAACAACAATATATGACAAGAATTTAGAAAATAAATCTTTATCAGAAATTGTAGAGCATATCGAGTATACTATAGATATGCATAAGCCCCATGAACTTGTTCCGTGCTTTTTCAACATCAATATATAAAACGAGCCCCGACAAACATCAACGTCTGTCGGGGATTTTTTACGCATTTTTATCTTCTCTTATTTCTTTTTCCTCTGGCGTAGGCTACAACGAAAACGTATACCACCGTAAAGGCGATCAGCAAAATAACCACCGTTTTAAAAATAGGCTTTGATACCACCGACGATATGGCGGACAGCACCTTCTGCGCCTGACTTATGCTGACGCTGTTTTTTGCGATAAGATCAACGCTTCCGATATTCTCTCCGTTATAGGTAAGCGTCATGCTTCCGAGCACGTCGCCCTCGTTTACGGGCGCCTCGACCTTGTCTGATACGGTGCTCCACGTTTTGATTATATCGGTCTGAGCATTTATATCAAGGGGCAGGAAAACGTCTAGCTTTTTGCTGGGCAGCAGAGTAACGTGGTCAACTCCTGCACCGTATGAAACGCCGATCTCGCATATCATATCCGACGTATCTACCAGCTTTATATAACCGAAATTGTCAAATGCCCAATCGAACAAGGTGATAGCGTTTTTGAACGACCACATGGTGCCGCCATCCTCCTCGCTGTCCTTGGTGGCCTCGAAAATAACGCAGATATAGCTCAGACCCTCCTGAGCTGCGCAGGCGGCTATGCAATAGCCTGCACCGTAGGTCGAGCCTGCGTTCATTCCGAGCGCACGGCTGTAGTAATATCCGCTGACCGATCTTGACGAAAGCAGATAGTTTCGGGTATAAATATTTCTAACCTTATTCATATTGGTCGCCTCGATTACGTGCGACACACTGCTTGCTATCCGCATATAACCGGGAACGTCGTATGCATAACGTGCTATCATAGCGGTATCGGCGGCAGTCGTCTTCATACCCGGCTCGTCAAGTCCGCTCGGATTTGAATAATAGGTATTTACCGCACCGATCTGCGCCGCCTTCTCATTCATCATATCGCAAAAGGTGTCCATATCGCCGCCGACGATATAGGCTATCGCCTGTGCGGCGTCGTTTGCACCGCCTATCACCATAGCGCAGATAAGGTCCTCGGCAGTCATAACCTCGGATGCGTCAAGCCCGATATTGTTGCCCTGAACGTTCTTTACCGCCTCTGCAGGAACGGTAACCTCGACCGACAGGTCCTCTCCGAAGTACTCAAGCGCAAGTATTGCCGTCATTATCTTTGCAGTTGACGCAGGTGCAACCACCTTATCGGCATTAAGCTCGTACAGCACCTCATCGTTTTCGATATTGTAAAGATAGGCGCTTCCGACGTTTTCGATCTGTGGCTTCTCAAGAGCCGACACCGGCAGAGCAGACGATATTATAATGATTAATATAATAAAATATTGCAAAAATTTCTTTTTCATCTTGAAATCCTTTTGCTGTTATGTTATAGTTAAATAAAGTGCAAATTTACATTTTTAGGTTTGTCCTATTAAAATCAATAAAACATATCAAAGCGAGGTACTAATAATGGCAATTTTCAAATATCAGCCTATATGCGAAACCAAGCGCAGTCTTATTCTCGATACCGATATCGGACCCGACTGTGATGACGTCGGCGCTCTTGCGGTGCTCTTCCGTTTGCAGAAGATATACAATTTCGATATACTCGGCATGATCAACTGCACGTCAAACGTCTACGGAAACGGCACGCTTGATGCAGTTGCAAGATACTGCGATGCAGGTGATATAAAGATAGGTCAGTATTCAAAGCCCGGCTTCCTTGACGAGCCGATACATAAGAGATACAATCAGCACGTTTCCGAAAAATATTCTCCTGCATTTATGGACGGCTCCTTGAAGGTATACGATTCGTATACTCTTTATAAGGAAGCTCTTGAGAGTGCAGAGGACAACAGCGTCGTTATCGTTACCATAGGTCAGCTCAATGCTCTGAGTGAGCTTGTCGAGCGTGACAGTGAGCTTATAAAGAAAAAGGTATACGCCCTCATCGCCATGGCAGGAAAGTTCCCGGAGGGTGAAGAATACAACATAATCTGCGACGGACCTGCAGGCAAGAACGTTCTTGAAAACATCCCCTGCCCGGTCATCTACACCGGCTCCGAGCTAGGCGCACAGTTCATGACCGGATTTGCCCCCGATGCAGTACAGATCGATAACCCCATCTTCGATTCGTACAAGCTTTACACAAACGGCACCATGCAGAATTACAGCTGGGACCTCACCGCAGTTCATTACGCTATCGTCGGCGAGGATCGCTTCTACAGCGTATCGAAGCCCGGCATGATAGAGGTTGACGAGAGAGGCTACAACAAATGGCACGACGATGAAAACGGAACTCAGGCAAAGCTGATACTCAAGTCAACCCCCGCAGAGATAGCGCAGGAGCTGAACAGCTACATCACTTCATTCAACAAATAATCAGTCGCTTAATTTATCAAAATATTCACGCGTTGAGCAGATATCCTGCTCAACGCTTTTTTTAAGTGCTTCGATATCAGGATACTTCATCTCGTCACGCAATTTTTTATAAAAGCTTACCTCTACGGTCTCACCGTAAAGGTCGCCGTCAAAATCAAGTATGTGCGTCTCGCAAACGACGTCAACCTCATCCGGATGAACGGTCGGCCTCGTGCCGACGTTGGTAACTCCGAGGTATTCTCTCCCTTCAAAACGGCATTTGGTGCAGTATACGCCAAACGCAGGCACCGCCTGCCCCTGAGGTATGCGCTGATTCAAGGTCGGAAAGCCTAAGGCTCTGCCTATGCGGCTACCGCCGACTACCTCGAGCCTTATACTGTATGGCCTGCCGAGAAGCTCCGAGGCTTCCTCGCACCGTCCCTCTTCAATAAGCCCTCTTATAAGAGTTGAGCTGACCGCTGTGCCGTTTACCTTTACGATCGGCACGATAACAGCTCTTCCGCCTCTCTTTCGCATAAGCTCTGAAAGCATCTGCGCATCGCCCTCTCTGCTTTTGCCGAAGCGAAAATCCTCACCGCAAACGGCAACTCGGCATCCGAGCGCTCCCACAAGCACGTCCGATACGAAATCGGAGGGTGAAAGATCCTTCACTGCGTCAAAATCGCAAAATATTATATTTTCTATTCCGAGATCTGATAAAGCATCCGCCTTTTCCGCATCCGATGCGGTCAGACGGTCGGCGCACTTAACAGACCTTCCGCTTGAAAAGGTCCAAACCGCCGTTTTACCGTTCTCGGGGCGGTTTTCAAGGGTTGCCCTCGCAAGACGTGCGTGTCCTATATGAACGCCGTCAAACACTCCGAGCATAACGGCAGAGCCTGCCGTTTTGTCATAAAAGGAGCCCTTGCCGTCCGTTATCTCTTTCCCGTCATTCTGATAAAAAATATTAATATCCACCGTAGATCACCTTATAAAAGACAAAATGCGCAGATACCTCTGCGCATATATATGCCTGCACCTACGTACAGGCAATAACGGTATGCGCTGTGCGCATACCGTATTTATGACTGTTAAACCTTATATTCCGAGATAGGATTTTACGATCGCATTGAGAAGCTCGTCACGGTCCACTTTTCTTATAAGACTGCGGGCATTTTTATAGTTGGTAATATACGTCGGATCCTCGGAAAGAATATATCCCACTATCTGATTAAGCGGATTATAGCCTTTCTCGCTGAGCGCCGAGTAAACCGTCATAAGTATCTGTCTTATCTCACGGTCACGCTCGTTTCCTATTGAGAAGGTTATGGTCTTATCCTGCTGTGTTCCGGGCATGCTTATCAGCTCCTTTTTCCGTAAATCTTATCCCTATGATACAACATCTCCGGCAACAAATCAAGTGTTATGCGCTTTTTGTTATATATTTGTAATATTTCAGGCCGTCTGAGATGCAAAAGCATCAGTTTCGGCCACCGACAAACCAATTCTTTTTGGTTTCTTCTTCGGTTTCGGTTTCGGTATCCTCTCCGTTTCCGAGCTCTATATCTATACCGGTATCAAGCTCCTCACCTTCAGTCTCGGTCTCAGTCTCACGTGGAGGCGGTCCGAGGCTTACGACAAAGTCTATCGAGGTAGTTCCCTTGGGCACCTCACTCTCAGGCACACGGCTCTGACTTATGATGCGACCCTTGGCAACCGTTTCGGAATGATCGTGTGTTATATCGCCAAGTCCGAGATCGCTCTTCACAAGGGTATCCATAGCCTCAGATGAGGTCATTCCTCTGAAATCGGGCACCCGTGTATATACTATCTCTGCACCACGGCTGACGTAAAGTATTACCTTTTCACCTACGGCAAGCTTTGTCTTTGCTGACGGCTCTGTCCTTATGACGTATCCCTCAAGTATAGTGTCGTTATACTCCTCCACGACCTCGGGGATAAGTCCTGCGGATCTGATCTCGTTCACCGCCTGCCTGTAGTCTATGACGGTAAGGTCTCTTAGCACGACGCTCTCCTCACCGCTGCTGACGATAAGCTCAAGATCGCAGTACTGCTGTCCTGCAAGCACCTTTCTCTTCTCACCTACCTCGGGCGACTGAGAGATAATGTACCCTGCTTCAACCTCAGGATCGTGCTCGTATTTGACCGAAAGGCGATAGTATCTCTTATCCTCAAGCTCACGCTTGAGAGCATCCGTATATTCAAGTCCGACGTATCTGTCGATAGTGACGGTATACGGTCCGCTGGTATCCTGAGTAAACAGCATATTGAGAACGTATATCACGCTGAGCATAAGCACCAGCATAAACGCCGTAGTTACACCCGAAATGATAGGAAGCATAGAAGAGCCGGAGTTCTTTTTCTTTTCACTCGGCTTGTTTCCCTTGGAAGCCGACTGTTCTCTGTTAAGCTTGAAGACAATGCCCGGATTTGCCTTCAGCTGTAATATGTGCTTGAGCATCTGAGACGCACTTCTGAATCTTTGGTCGGGAGACTTTTCCATAGCACCCATAATGATCTGCTCAAGACCTGCAGGGATGGATGGATTTATATCTCTTGGGCGTCTTGCCTTTTCATTAACGTGCTTCAGAGCCACAGAAACGGGCGAGTCGGCAGTAAACGGAAGATTGCCCGTTGCCATCTCGTACATAACTGCACCGAGAGAATAAAGATCGCTTCTCGGGTCTATTTTCTTACCGCTTGCCTGCTCGGGACTGATGTAAAACACAGTTCCGATAGCCTTATCCGTCATTGTAACGGTCTCTGCATTAGGGAGCTTTGCAATACCGAAATCGGCTACCTTTATCTGACCGTTTTTCAAAAGCATTATATTCTGAGGCTTTATATCACGGTGGATAACTCCCTTTGAATGAGCGTGCTCAAGCGCACGGAGTATCTGCTCCGAATAGCTGATCACCTCGTTTGTGCCAAGCACCTTTTTGGTGTTTATATAATTTTTTAAGGTTATGCCCTCAACGTGCTCCATAACGATATACTTGAGGTTATCCTTAACGGAAACGTCGTATATACTTACGATATTCGGATGAGAGAGCATCGAAACCGCTTTGGATTCGTTTATAAAGCGCTTGACGGACTGCGCGTCGTTGTTTATCTCTTCCTTGAGCATCTTTACGGCAACCTTGCGGTGCATCACCGTATCCTCAGCCTCAAAAACAACCGCCATACCGCCAATACCTATTATCTTTTCTATTCGGTACCGATTGTCAAAGACACGGCCCACGTATTTATCAAAAAGATCCATATCAGTCAGCTGTCCTCTTTTGACCTTAGTTTTTCACTTACTTATCTTTCGATGGGAAGGTATACCAGCGTGCAGGTGATATTATCTGCACCGCCGTTTTTGTTAGCTCTGACAACAAGCTCGTCAGCCTTTGCCTTGAGAGCGTCTATCGCCTCTCCCTCGCAATTATCATTATCGCCAAAAAGCACGTTGCATATATCATCGTCGGAAATAAAATTGGTAAGTCCGTCGCTGCAAAGAAGGATATATGTATCTTTGTCCTTGTCAACGGCAAAGCAGAAGGTGTCGGGCTCAGCTTCCTCACTTATTCCGACTGCCTTGGTAATGATATTCTTATGGGGATTGGAGCGTGCCTCCTCGGGCGTTATCTTTCCGAGGTCGAGAAGCTGCTGCACGTAGGAATGGTCGCGCGTTATCTGCACGGCTTTACCGTTTTCAAAATGGTAAAGTCGGCTGTCGCCAATATTCACGGCATAAACGAAGCTCTGCGTCACGATAGCGGAAACAAGCGTCGTTCCCATACCGGAAAGGGTGCTGTCAGACGATGCCATTTCATAAACGGCCTTGTTTGCCTGAGCTGCCGCAGCAGACATTATGTTGAGTATCTGTGCGTTTCTGCTGTTGTCACCTTTGCAAAGTGCATCAAACATAGCCTCCGAAAGATTATCTCTGACGTAGCCTATAAAGGTTCTGAGCGCAAGCGAGCTTGCGGTGCTGCCACCTGCTGCACCGCCCATACCGTCACAGACCGTTGTAAAAACTATATTACCTATGCTCTCGCAGGAAAAGCTGTCCTGATTGACAAGACGCTTCATTCCGACGTCGGTCACTCCGTAGTAAAGCATATGTTAAAATATCCCCCTCTCTTGCAAAAGGTCAGAAAAATTAAAAAAAGTTTTTGCTTTATTTTATTATTATATCAAAGTTTTATTAATATATTAAGAACAAATATAAAGTTATATCTAAAAATTTCATCCCATATCGGTAAAATCAACTATTTTTCTCGTTCATTGCGCTTCTGCGGAGCTGACCGCAGGATGCGTTTATGTCAGAGCCGAGCGTTCGTCTTACCGTAGCGTTTATGCGGTTTTCCTCAAGCGTTTTGCGGAATGCCGAAACTGCATCGCGACGGCTTGTAACGAAATCGGTCTCGTTCACGTTATTTACCGGGATAAGATTTACGTGAAAGGGTACGCTTCCCATATATTTTTTCAAAACCGAAGCCAGCTTAAGTGCCTGCTCACGTGTATCGTTCTTGCCGGATATCAGCGTGTACTCAAACGATATCCTTCTGCCCGTCTTATCGAAATAATCCCTGCAGGCAGTGAGAAGAGCGTCTATATTCCATCTCTTGTTTATCGGCATAAGGGACGAGCGTTCATCGTCATCAGGAGAGTGGAGGGAAATGGACAGCGTTATCGGGAAATCCTCCTCCGAGAGCCTGTATATCTTGTCCACGACTCCACAGCTCGACAGCGATATGTGTCTGTAGCCTATGTTAAGTCCGTGCGGTGAGCCGACAAGGGTTAAGAACTTTATAACGTTATCGTAATTGTCAAGAGGCTCTCCCGTGCCCATCATGACCACGTTTGATATCCTCTCGCCTATATCTCTCTGAGCCGCAATAATCTGACCGAGCATCTCGGACGGCAGAAGGTTTCTGACAAGTCCGCCGATGGTCGATGCGCAGAATCTGCAACCCATCCGACAGCCCGCCTGACTGGATATGCATATGGAAATACCGTGCTCGTATCGCATAACCACGCTTTCGATAAGCTGTTCGTCGTACAGCTCAAACAGATATTTGACCGTGCCGTCAAGCGCCGACACAAGCTTTCTCTCTATCCTCGGAAGATTGACGAAGGCATCCTGCGAAAGCTTCTCCCTCAGCTTTTTTGAAAGATTGCTCATATCGGCGATATCATATCCTCTGTACATCCATTCAAATATCTGAGACGCACGAAAGCCCTGCTCTCCGATATCGGAAAGATATTCCTTCAGCTCCTCAAGGCTCATACTAAGTAGATCTATCTTCATTATTTCACCTTTTTGCTATATAATGTGAATCCTTGTTGCCGTATGGCAATAAGATTTCATATCGACAAATTCAAGCTCCGCAAACTCATTATACCACACCGACAGTCTGTTTGCAACAATGTTAATATCTCACAAAATCAAAATAATTAAAAAAATTTACAAAAAATATTATTACATCTATTTAATTTGTTAATACTATATGATATAATTAAGCAAATCAGATGTTTGGATGCGCCACGGCGCAATGTCTATGATTGAATATATTAAACGGAGGATAGTTTTATGTTCAAACTCGTTAAAGAAGATGAGAAGCCGAGAGTACTTGACACGGTATTTAAGGTTGTTATTATTTTAGGTGTGCTTGCCGCTGTTGCAGCAGCAGCATACGTATTCGTTAAGAAGGTATGCCCCTCTTGGTGCGGACGCGGAATGGAGGACGACGATCTGTTCTGTGACGGCAACTGCCTTGACTGCGATCTTGATTGCGAAGGCTTTGACGATCAGTACGACGACGAGCCCGCTGTGGCAATCGAAACAGAGCAGGCAACTGTTGAAGAATTCGAAGAATAATCAATATAAAATAAGACCGCAATTCGTATGAATTGCGGTCTTATTTTATTCTTCAAGAGCTTTTTTGAGTTCTTCCTCTGTTATCATATCGGTATAAAATCCGTCAGCTCCGCCCTTTGACATCCTTGCCATATCATCGGTATCGTTCACGGTATGCAGATAGACCTTGCAGCCGTGGCTGTGAAGAGTTTCTATGCTCTTCTCCGAGTATATCTCCTTCGCCATGGTAACAACGTCTATACCATTGTGTGCGCAAAATCTTCCGATCCTTTCAAAATTGCGCTCGGGAAGCTGGTAAAGCGTGTATATCCATCCGCCAAACTCGTGGATATTCTTAACGGTGTAATACATCTCATCGTTATATATCTGAACGATTATGCGGTCATACAGCTCCTCATTTCCTGCACGGTCGACAGCCTCGCAAAGTCGGTTGAACTGCAGAGTAATGCTTGCCGTATCGGTAAATTTGGTATCGGTTATAAGATAAGCGTCGTTATATTTATTGAGAAGCGCAACTATACCGTCTGCATCGAGCGGTAGGTATTTGTCTCTTATGGGAGTTGCCATAAACTTCTCGTGGCTCATAACGGGAGCCTCTTTATCCATTATCTGATCGAGATTATAGTATGAATTGAGGTCAAAATCATGTCTTACCACAAGCTGATCGTCACTCGTAAGATAAAAGTCAGCCTCAAAAACCCTGAATCCCTTTTCATAGCTTTCGATAAAGGACTCGTATGAGTTTATCTCATAGTTTCCGTCAACGCCGCCAAGAGCGTGCGCTACCGTTTTGTAATTTTCGTGCCACTCACCGTCGGGCACTCCGTCTGTCAGTCTCACCGACCTTGCCGCCCTTATCATTGCAAGAGGATCACGCACAAAATCAGCCAGAAAAGAGCTTGAGTGTGCGTATATCGGCTGCACGGCGATAAGCAGTGCGAGTGCTGAGGCGACGATACCTATTTTTATACTTTTTTTCATTGATATTGCTCCGTTTGATCGCTTTCGGTGTCAACCTTGGTATTTCTCAGTCTTGCGAGTATATTCAATACCAGCACCGAAAATGCGGTTATAATTACTATCACGAGCACCCAGACGAGATTCATATTTATCTCTCTTACCTCTTTATCGCTCGCCCTTGCTCTTGCAGTGGCAAGATGACTTCGCAGATATTCGGAATCGTACTCAGCAGACGATGCAGTCATACTGCTGAGCACCAATACCGGTGCTCCTATATCTTCTTCGGAGGATGCGCTGCCGACCATTATCATTATTCTTTCAACGCTCGATTTTCCTACGAATTCACTTATATCCATATAAAGGCTCTTCCACATACCGCCGTCAACCATAGCGCTTGCGCTGACCGTATCGTTTCCGGAGAAGCAGATAACTCTTATCTGAGCAGAGCTTACTCCCTGCGGAAGTGACAGCATCTGAAGCTCAAGCTTGAGATATGGATAAGCGGTAAAGTCCATCGGGCCATCAAAGGTCTGCACTATTGCTCTGTACTCCGACGACTGCGCTTCACCAAGATGAGCGATCATAACTCCGCTTCTGTTGGTGAAGGTGCCCTCGTAGGATATGGACGTGCTGTTGATACCGCACTCCCATCCGTCCGGTGTGCCGTCAAAGCCCCAAAGCTCAACGCTTCCCGTTATGGTTACCGGATGAAGAGATGCAAGCTCTGACACGTCAGCCACCCTCACACCGGCGCTTGTCTCATCATAATAGCTTATAAGCTGATCCCACGACTCAGCCCCCGTATATTCCAGATACTCGGCTGAATACTCGGCTGTACGGGTTGTATCGATAACACCGAAAAGCTCGGTAAGTGCACTGTTATATGGTACTATCAACGCATCGATCTGATAAAGATCTGCAACCTTATAATAGGAATAGATATAGTCTGCACAGGAGGTCTTGTCCTCACCGTCAAAGCCACAGGACATCAGAGCGAGGATCCTTCTGCTAATACCGTTATAAAGAAGCTGCTCACGCTCGAAATATCTGCAAAGAGCCTCTATATTTTTCATTGTAATATATTTTGCGCTGTACGAATCCTCTGAATTCTGATCTGAAAAAGCAACGTATCCGACTTCAGACGGGTCAAAGGCGACATTCCAGCTAACGTCTCCGTATTCCTTCATGACTGCACTGAAAATATCGATAAAGGTTCTTGAGTCCATACTCGTAGCCGTCATAGTATCGAGTGCAGTATCCCATTCATTGTCCATCCAAACGTATATGCTTGCATTTGGGGAGCTTTCTTTTATTGCACTGTATACCGTTCTGAATGCAGCGGCATATCCCTGCACGAATTCAATCGGAGCTTTTCCGTATGTATCAAGATCGCCCGTGTAACCGAAGATATAGTTATGCGCTCTGCCATACTGTGCGCTGTCCGAACCGTATCTTTCGGATATAAACGAGAATACGGCACGAAGCATACTGTTAGCCTCGTAGGATGCAACTACGGGAGTGCAGTATTCACCTGCAGAAGCGCCCGACGGCGTAATAGCCGCACTCGCCTCTCCGCCTGCCTTAAGCGAGAATACCAGCGTAACGCTGACGGTTGCATCGTAGCACTGCTTTATGCGATCGTCAATAGACCTAATAAGCGCAGGGTCGAAATAGTAGACCCGTCCGCCGACCTCATAGCTGAGCTCGGTCTCTCTTCTGACAAGGAGAGCATCTATCGGGATATCTACCGTAACGTATCCCGGAGCAAGAGTATAAAGCTCGGAGGGAGTGACGTTCATTCCCTTTTTAGTTTCGATAAACGGATATTCCCACCTGTTTTCCGAAAGCGCCTCGGCATTTGTTATACAGTTAAGGCTGTCTATAAGACGGACCGATCCGTTATAGGTAACGCCTATTGCAAATCTTGAGTAAAGTCTTGTTCTGCCGTTATCGTAAAGCGGTGCCTTGAGCGTGAATTCACTACCGACGTCGGTCTGCGCTATAGAAGGAACGCTTCCGCTGAGAATAGCCTCCTCAGAGATGCTCTCGTTCAGCTCATAAAGCTGAAGCCTGAGCCCGGTATATATGCGAAGAGCGTCCTCGGTAAGAGTACCGCTTACCACTATCTCGGCGCTATCTTCCTCTTCCGATGCATTGGCGCCTGATATCGTGCACGACGTGATCTCACCGTATCCGCTTGCGCTGATCTGATAATAGTTTGCGCAGGTGATGGTGTCTATCTCTACCGTACCCTCAACGTTACCCTCAAACACGACTCTGAACTGGCCTATGCCCTCGGGCGCAGGTATTATAACGTTCTGTGTATCCTCGCAATTGTCTATGGGAATGCTGTAATATCTATCCTCGTCAAAGAAGGTCTCGGTCTGCGTGGTATAGTAAAATCTGATCCTCTCGCAGTCGGTATAATTGCGAAGCTTTATCAGAATATTGGATGCATTTTCAAGAACGCAGGAGTTGAGAGCGTAGGTCTCTATAAACGGATCAGTGCCCGAGAAGGTAAGCTTCATACCACCGTCAGAATCGTCAAGCACTCCGCCTAAAACATAATACTTACCGCTCATATAGCGCATCTGATAATTAAGATCCTCGGATGAGGAATAATATATGCTGTCAAGTGAATAAGCAAAGGTATCCTTATCCGCCTCGCCTATCTTATCGTTTTCATAGTATTTCATACCTATGCAAACGGATACAGTCGATCCTTTGTTTTCAATATCCGATATATCGCAGATAACGGTATTCCACTTCCCCTGCGAAACAGCAGACGAGCAGCTAACCAAAACCGAGGCCATATCCTCCTGCGCTTTCTCGGGGATATCCTCTACAGACTCCTCTGCTATGCGCAGACTGAGAACAGCCTCGCAATCGTACCCCCTTGTCTCCTCGGGGAAAACAGCAAAGCAGATATAGTTTTTATCCGAAAGAGCGCCCGGCGATATAAAATACTCAATATACTGATTGCCCTCTGAAAGCGTCGCAAGGCTACCCTCTGCAGTACCGCAGAATTCTCCCTCATAGGGATCGGCACCCGATTTTGTATGACGGGAGCTGTTGAACGTTAGGCCTTCACTTTTTGTCCAGCCGTCAAGAACAAGAGAAAAATCCTCTGCCAGCTCATCGACCTGATAGTTAAATATGTAGGACTCCGTATCCTTTACAGACATTTCCGCAGCAAAGCAGAAAAACGTCAATGCAGTCAAAGCAAAAGCACATATCAGCGCCGATCTTATATATTTCAGCATGGCAAAAATCCCCTTTCCATAAGGCAATTCAACAATTTATATTAATTCATATAAACAGTACACATTTTTGTTACAAAATCATTTAAGCTAATTTTTGAGCTGCACTCAAAGCTAAATTATTCCGCTTTAGCTCCATAGCTAAATTACTCCTCTGGAGTAGCTAAATTAAATTCGCCTTTTTTCTGACCGCAGGTCAATTTAGCTACGAAGTAATTTAGCGTACGCAGTACATTTAGCTCGCCACTTGGCGAATTTAGCTGAATTCAACTCCGTTGAATTCATTATATCATCTATTAATGAATATTTCAACAAAATATTGAAATGAGGGATGATTTATATTATAATATCACTGTATGGCATTCGCAATTTACATATTTAAGAGGGATCATATATGAAAATTTACATAAGAAAAATAATTCTGTCGGCATTATGCCTTGCGCTCTGCATAGTACTGCCCTACCTTACGGGCAATATTCCGCAGATAGGGAGTGCACTTTCACCCATGCACATTCCGGTGCTTCTGTGCGGTCTTGTCTGCGGTCTGCCCTACGGAGTGATAGTCGGTATAACTGCACCGATACTCAGATCTTTTATCACAGGCGGATTTCCGCCACTGTTTCCTACGGCAGTTGCAATGACGTTTGAGCTTGCCGCATACGGCGCAGCAAGCGCACTCATCTGCAGAGCACTTCCGAAAAAGCCCTTGTATTTATACGTCTCGCTTATACTTGCCATGCTGATAGGACGTATCGTGTGGGGAGTGGCTATGTTTGCCATTATGGGCATCTCCGGCGGATCGTTTACGCTGTCCGCATTTATCGCAGGCGCCTTCACAAACTCCATACCGGGCATTATCTGCCACATAGTTATCGTTCCTGTTCTTGCCATGGCATTAGACAAAGCCGGCTTTCTTAAAAAAGAAAACTGACACATATCCAAAACGAAAGAGCATCAGTATATGAAAAAATTTACCGAAGCGGTTTTATATCACGCAAACAGATATCCCATGATGCGCCCCTGCGACTTTATCAAGCTGGCATATCAGGCGCAGTTTGGCTCGTCTCACCTGACACGTGACCTTGAAAGAGCAAAGGCGGCTTTTATGTCGGAATGGGAGCATGCCGATAACTCAAGAGTTATGCAGCCACTGTGCGAGGACGTAGGCGAGGATATCATCAGAATAAATCTCGGTGCAGCAAAAGAAAGAGGATTCGATGCGCAGGGCGTTTTTGATCTGTTTATCCTCGGCTCAAAGGAAGCAGGTGGCGATGAGAGCGGATTTGAAGGCAGAATAAATATCCTCTCACAGCTTGCCGCAGACGGTAAGCTTCCCTTCTCGTTCTTCACCTTTACGCAGGAGCTTGCATTTTATCTTGCATCGGGTGCAGATACCCAGCCGAATCATTCAGAGCTTTTCAAGCAGGCATACAGCCCCGCATACCGCATAATCCCTAAAAAATACGAGGGGGCTATCAAAGCGTTTGATGCCCTCAAGGAGAAGATTACCGCCGACAATGCCGTTATAGCCATTGACGGCAGATGCGGCTCCGGGAAATCGTCCGTGGCAAGCGGACTTTCGGCACTTGTTGGCTATCCTATAGTTCATATGGACCATTTCTTCCTGCCACCCGATATGAGAACAACTGAAAGATATTCTACCCCCGGAGGTAACTTCCATATTGAAAGATTTCTCTCGGAGGTCGCTCCACATCTCAAAAGCGCAAAGCCCTTTGAATACGGCATCTTCGACTGCTCAAGGGGAGAGATAACGCAAAGCAAAGCCATAGCTTTTGCAAAAAACGGCGGTATTATAGTCGAGGGAGCGTACTCGCTCCACCCCGACCTTCGCCACCTTTACAGCGTGAAGATATTCTGCGATGCACCGCTTGATATCCGTCTTGAAAGGATCGCAAAGCGTGACGGCGAGACCATCCTTCCGATGTTCACGCAAAGGTGGATACCGCTCGAGGAGGCATATCTTTCTGCCTTCGATATACAAAGCAAATGTGATATGATAATCTCATAAAAAAAATAATTCCCGCAGATATGCGGGAATTATTTTTTGAGGTTTAACAAATGATTTATTACTAATTTTTAATTATAAGCAAACGTAGGTAATTTTTATTTTCTTCAGATATACGAAAACTTTCTATCGCCTTGCGTATGGTTTTGTTGTGCGTCCAGGCGTCAAGCACCTTATCTTCAAGATAGTGAATAACAGCGCTGTACTGCTTTGCAAGTGCCGTCGCAAAGTACCACGCAACCATCATTTTGATATAATATTCATCGGATCTTACCCGTGATACCGCCTCTGCATACTCGGGCTTGAAGTCAGCATCAAGATAAAACTTCATAAGCATTCCTATACCGAAGCGTACCGTATAGGTATGCTCTGACGACATCCATTTTTCTATCTCGCTGTAAAGCTCTGACGTGTGCCTTTTAAATATCTTGGGCGATATCATATCGCAACTCGCCCAGTTATCGATATATGGCAAGAATTCGCAAAGCGAGGCTATAACGGCACCGTAATCCTTCTGCCCTTCTATGAGGAGAGCGTGAAGATTGTCTTCCTCATAATATTCGTGCGGAAGATCCGACAGAAAGTCCACAGCTTCCTGCGTACCTCTGAGATCCTTAGCCATAGCCCTGAGCTGAGGTGTCCTTACACCGATCACACGGTCGGGCGATACTGTTGGCATAAGGGACGAGCAAAAGCTTTTATATCCAAGATCCTGATGCTCAAAAAGCATCCTTCTGATTTTATCGCAAGAGTCCTTCATTTCTGCTCTTTTCCGCCTGCAGACGAGCAACAGCTACAGCTACCGCACGAGCCGGAGCAGGAGCAGGAGCTCTTGCCGTTTTTCTTATTACGTATCATAGAGGCGATTATTGCGATAACTATCGCCGCCACAACGGCGCAAACTATCAAAGCACCAATATTCTGAGTTATCCACGTAAGCATTTAATCTACCCCTTTCAATAAATCTTATTTTAACGTAAGCTTTGAGGATTCCTTGTACGGTCTTACGAGAAGGTATACCAAAGCGGCAACTAAAACGAATGCAATCACGGAAAGAACTATATTTCCTGCACCGACGAACAGCATACCGAGCTGGTAAACGATAAAGGATACGATATATGCAAATACGCACATATACGTAATTGCAAAAGCAGACCATTTTGCATTGTTCATCTCTCTCTTGATTGCTGCCATAGCCGCAAAGCAGGGTGCGCAAAGAAGATTGAATATCATAAACGAGTATGCTTTCAGACGGCTTGAGTCGAAGAACAAACGGCCGATAAGCTCAAAATTATATCCCTCTCCGCCGGCCATAAGCTCACCAGACATAGACGAAAGCGTACCAAACGCACCCGATATCTCCTCCTTAGCCGCAAGACCGAGGATGGAAGCAACGACGTTTTCCCAGTGATTTCCAAATCCAAGCGGTATAAACAGCCAGCTTATCGAGCGGCCGATAACCTCAAGCACCGACGCACCGCCGTTTTCTTCTGTGATATAGTGAAATCCTCCCTCAAATGAAAGGCTGTTGAGCACCCAAATAGAAACGCTTGCAATAACGATAACAGAGCCTGCTCGCTTAACAAAGCTCCAGCCCCTCTCCCACGTTACACGCAAAACGTTTGCAGGAACGGGCATATGGTATGCAGGAAGCTCCATAACGAAGGGAGCAGGGTCGCCTGCAAAAAATTTGGTCTTTTTAAGAATAACGCCCGTCACTATGACCGCAGCTATACCTACGAAGTAGGCAGACGTTGCGATAAGCGGACTGTTGCCGAAAAGAGCCGATGCAACAAGTGCAACCAGCGGCATTTTAGCACCGCACGGTATAAATCCCGTAGTAATAATGGTCATTCTGCGGTCTCTTTCCTGCTCTATAGTACGGCTTGCCATGATACCGGGCACGCCACATCCCGATGCTACCAAAAGCGGTATAAAGCTTTTTCCCGAAAGGCCGAATTTCCTGAATATCCTATCCATAATAAACGCAACTCTCGACATATATCCGCAATCCTCAAGGAGTGAGAGAAGCATAAAGAGTATCATCATCTGAGGAACGAAGCCAAGAACTGCACCGACACCGCCTATAATGCCGTCAGCAATAAGGCTTACAAGCCAGGGCCAGCATCCGATAGCCTCAAGCCCTGCCGTAGCGGCAGGAACGATCCATTCGCCAAAAAGAGTATCGTTCATAAATCCTACCGTCCAGTTGCCAACCGTACCGATCGACAGCATATATACGGTAAACATAACGAGAACGAATATAGGAAGCGCTAAAATACGGTTTGTAACTATTCGGTCTATCTTATCGGAATAGGACATCATTCCATTGTGCTTTTTCTTATAGCAGTTTTTCAATACCGCCGATACGTAGTTGTATCTCTCGTTTGTGATAATGCTCTCGGCATCATCGTCAAGCTCAGCTTCGACCGCAGTTATATCCTCTTCTATGTGTTCGATTATCTTCTTATCGATATTCAGCTGCTCTATAACCTTCTCGTCACGCTCGAATATCTTTATCGAATACCATCTCTGCATTATCTGCGGAAGGTTATGTATAGCCGCCTCTTCTATATGCGCAAGAGCATGCTCAACCGTGCCCGAAAAATAGTGCATCGGTCTGCGTTTCATTTTATTTGATTCTTCTATAGCAATCTCCGCCGCCTCAAAAATACCGTCGCTCTTAAGCGCAGAGATCTCAACTATCCTGCATCCCAGATTTTTAGAAAGAACCTCGACGTCTATCCTATCTCCGTTTTTGCGGACGATGTCCATCATATTGATGGCAATAACTACAGGTATTCCTATTTCCATCAGCTGAGACGATAAATAAAGATTTCTCTCAAGATTGGTTCCGTCAACTATATTGAGTATAACGTCGGGGCGCTCGACTATAAGGTAGTTTCTCGCAACCACCTCTTCAAGAGTATAGGGCGAGAGCGAATAAATACCCGGAAGGTCAACGACTGTAACACCGTCGTACTTTTTCAGCTTTCCCTCTTTCTTCTCAACCGTAACTCCCGGCCAGTTTCCTACGTACTGATTAGAGCCTGTAAGAGCGTTGAACATGGTAGTTTTACCGCAGTTGGGGTTGCCGGCAAGTGCAATTCTTATGTCCATATATACTTATCCTTTCACGCTATCGGCTTATTCAACCTCTATCATTTCGGCATCCGCTCTGCGAAGCGAAAGCTCGTATCCCCTGACGGTGATCTCTATAGGATCGCCAAACGGAGCGACCTTTCTGACGTACACGGTGATACCCTTTGTGATCCCCATATCCATTATCCTGCGCTTGACGGGGCCCTCCCCGTGAAGCTTTATAACGGTATATTTCTGCCCTACCTTAGCCAATTTTAAAGTGTTCACCGCAAATCCTCCGTAAAAAACGATTCAAAAAATACATCTGTCACAATATGCGATTAGCATATGCTAACTGCCGTGCATAAAAACGAGTTAGCATAAACTAACCACAGAATATAATACATTAAATTCTATAATTTGTCAAGAGTCTTTTTTCATTTTTCAAGAATTTTTTTAAGCAATTTGCATCGGTCTTGATTTATTAACAATGTCGTGTTATAATATCTAATGAAAAATATGGCAAGGAGGTAACCGTTATGCATATTCAGGAATCGGGAGAGATGTATCTCGAAACGATCTATCTTTTGTCAAAGAAATCGAAATACGTGCGTGCTATCGACGTTGGTGAATATATGAGCTTTTCCAAGCCGAGCGTAAGCCGTGCAATAGGACTTCTCAAAAACGGAGGATACGTCACGTCCGATGCAGAAGGCTATCTGTATCTTACCGAAGCAGGCAAAGAGATAGCCGAAAAGATGTATGAAAGGCACAGAGTGATCTCCGAAATGCTGGTAACCCTTGGCGTTGACGAAAAGATAGCCGACGAGGACGCCTGCAAAATTGAGCACTATATAAGCGACTCATCCTTTGAAGCACTCAAAAAGCATGCAAGCGAGCTGAAAAAGTGAAAACTATGCTCCACCCATTCGGGTGGAGCATTTTTTGCAACGGTGTTGCTATGTTCGCACCTGCATCGTAGGGGCGGATTCCATATCCGCCCGAGGATGTTAGCACAAAGCATTACCTCTGCCCGTAGGGGACGGCGCCTCGACATCCCGTCTGCCTCGCCCTTTGGGAGAGGTGGATTTTGCGAAGCAAAAGACGGAGAGGGCTAACGGCGGCAGCAAGCCACCGCCCTACGGGTGAGGTAGTTGTAGGGGCAAGGCTAACTAAGTATATCTCATAAGCAAACTGCCAAGTCGGAAGGCCAAGCGGTCTTAGGAAGACAA